>JANMGB010000344.1:0-3154 GCA_031374415.1 Burkholderiales bacterium | reverse complement strand
GGGCAGAAAATGGCCTATTGGAGTGGGCTGCAAGGCGCAAAGCACAGCAATACCGGTCGGTATTGCGAGCATTTGCAACGCCGCAGACCGCTTCAAGAGGCCGTTTGATGGCTGGCGAGGAGTTTCCGAACAGGCCCTAGTACCTCGTCTCAGTGGGTTTGAAGGGTTGAATTGTTGGGAGGCCCATGGCGAAGTACACAGGCTGCTGGATTCCCGCCTGCGCGGGAATGACGTGGTGAGATGACAAGCCCTGCGCCCGTCACCCCCGCCTTCTCCCGTCATCCCCGCGCAGGCGGGGATCCAGGAGGGCGCCTCAGGAGCAACACCCCCGCGCGCTGCATTCCTCCCAGCTCAGCTTGCCCGTGCGCCACCTGTTTGCTCTAGCGAAATCAACCCTTCAAATCCACTGAAACGGGATACTAGAATGGGCCTTTGCCTCTAAAGAGCCTTCATGAGCGATTCACCTTCCAGCCTGCTCGACATTGCCCCTCGCGACAAGGCCGAAATTCTGGCACAAGCCCTGCCGTACATTCGCCAATTTCACGGCAAAACCATCGTCATCAAGTACGGTGGCAATGCCATGACCGATCCGGCTTTGCAGCAAGATTTTGCGGAAGATGTGGTGCTGCTCAAGCTGGTAGGCATGAACCCGGTGGTGGTGCATGGTGGGGGCCCCCAGATCGATGAAGCCCTTGCCAAAATCGGCAAGAAAGGTACCTTCATCCAAGGCATGCGAGTCACCGATGCTGAAACGATGGAGGTGGTCGAGTGGGTGTTGGCCGGTCAGGTTCAGCAAGACATCGTTGGCTTGATCAATGTGGCGGGCGGCAAAGCGGTGGGCCTCACGGGGCGTGATGGCGGGCTCATTCGGGCCCGCAAGTACCGATTGGTCGACAAAGACGACCCGGACAAAATTCACGACATAGGCCAGGTCGGCGAGATCGACTCCATTGACCCCAGCGTGGTCAAGGCGCTGCAAGACGACCAGTTCATCCCCGTGATTTCCCCTCTGGGCTTTGGTGAAAACAACGAAAACTACAACATCAATGCCGACGTGGTGGCCGGCAAGCTGGCCGAGGTGCTCAAGGCTGAAAAGCTCATGATGCTCACCAACACTCCCGGCGTACTCGACAAATCAGGCCAGTTGCTGACCAACCTCAGCGCGCGTGAGATCGACGCCTTGTTTGCCGATGGCACCATCAGCGGCGGCATGTTGCCCAAAATTGCCTCGGCCTTGGACGCGGCCAAAAACGGCGTCACCGCGGTGCACATCATTGATGGCCGTGTGCCGCATGCCATGTTGCTGGAGGTGCTGACCGATCAGGCTTACGGCACCATGATCCGGTCCCATTGACGCCTGTGTTGCGCTGGTGTCCGACACCCTGATCAGCGCACGCGCTCAAGGCATTCGGCTTGAGCGCCACATCGCGCTGGCCCAGCGCAACCGAAACACCTGGCTGCACGCCGCATGGATCGTGCTTGCACTCACCTGGGGTGTGGCTTGGCCGGTGTGCCATTGGCGGGCCGCGCAACACCAGGCCATCACACTCGATGAGCCCGCGCTGATCCGCTTGGGTGAGGGTGGGGGGCCGCTCCCCGATTACATGCGCCTGGAGGCCGTCCCTCGTTCACGCCACGTGCTGGAGATTCACCCCTCGGCCGCTGGCCTGGCAAACGCGCCGCTGTACTATGTGCCCATGGGCATCACAGGCCGCGATCACGACGAGGTGCACGTCATCGCCACGGGGCTCACACCCTACCTGATGAACCCCAAATCACCTGCCCTGCTCAAGCCCCCTTACCCCATGCAACGCGTGCCTGGAGGGGTGCCGCCTTCGGTACGCAAAGAAATGGCCCGACGTGGCGTGCGTTTGGGCGACTCCCTGGAGCTTGTGCGTCTGATCGAGCTGCGGGATGGCCGCTTGCCCAACAAGTTTGCGGCCAGTGACCGCATTCTTCAAGCCGTGATCAGCCTCAGCGGCAGTGCCGTGAGTTTGGTGGCGCTTGTGATGGGCTTGCTCGGTGCCTGGCGCGTCAGGCAAATGCGGGCACTAACCGTTCAAGTTCACTGAGATCGGGTAGATGGAGCCTCTGGGCTATGTGCCACCGTCCGAGTGCGAGGCCAACGATCATCGCCAATGCGCTGGTCAGGCCGCATCCGTCTGACTTAAGCCAACAGGCCTGCGGGAAACCCGGGGCGGTTCACAGGTCAAAATTTACCTTCGCGGACACGAACTGAAAGTGTTTTGACTCAACTAAGGAAGAGAGACGATTCA
Organism: Burkholderiales bacterium; assembly: GCA_031374415.1. GTDB lineage: Bacteria > Pseudomonadota > Gammaproteobacteria > Burkholderiales > Burkholderiaceae_C > CANHBY01. Next base: position 878 of record JANMGB010000344.1, on the reverse strand, counting down.
CAGCGTTTCTTTCTTCTTCAACGTAAAAGTACCGAGGTCTTACATGAGCACATTCATACAATTTAACACTCGTCAAGTCAGCCCCACTGCCGACTCTCACGCTAACACCCGGTTCCGGGGTGGCGATACTAAGCACTCTGGCGCGTCAACGAGGGCGGTGGGTGAAGAGGGTGGCTGCAATCAGCCTCCTCGTGTGACATCGCTGAGTGTGGGTGAAGAGGGCGGCAGTCGCAATGACACCGGGGGCTCTATCGAATGATGCGGTCGGTCGTCGATTCGGTTTGAAGGAATGTGCGTTGCCCTCATCTCGGCAACGCAAAAAACAAAAACTCCTCGCATGCCTAGAGGGGTTCTGTTGCTGTAACCGTAAACGAAAATCAAGGCATGCTTGATTTTCGCTAAAGTCTGATCGACAGCACATCGCGCAAAGGTCTCAAACGACTGGTCTATCTTTGGAGGTGATGATCACCTGCGTGCGCTGGTATTTGGTGTACCCATTCAGATCGAGACGATGCACATGATTCGGAAGGGGCAGCTGAACTGCCCTGAAGGAAAATCCTGCGTCCGCAGCCAACCAGTTCTAAGGCCTTGCGGTCCGTTCAACCGCACAACTATTTTCGACCCAACTCTGCTATTGCAAAAAACCGGGTGGCGCAAGTAAAATTTGAGCCTGCCCCAACTTTGCCGACGACTGATGTCAATCAAACAGGACATTGCGGGAATTTACTACGGTCAACACTAGGGGCTGTTCGGAAAAGAAGTCGGGGAGAATGGCGGCCTTTTGAGGCAGATGACCGAAGAACGCCACGCGTTGGATGACGAGCAGTGGGAGAGGTTGGGGAAGGTGTTGCCACGTAGTCAAGGAGGTCAAGGAAGGC
>JANMGB010000253.1:0-1618 GCA_031374415.1 Burkholderiales bacterium | reverse complement strand
GACGTCAAAGCATTCTTTAAAATAGTGGATCTGAAAGGTTGAATTGTTGCGAGGCCGATGGCGAAGTACACAGGCTGCTGGATTCCCGCCTGCGCGGGAATGACGTGGGGAGATGCCAAACCCTGCGCCCGTCATCCCCGCGCAGGCGGGGATCCAGGAGCGTGACTCAGGAGCGTTATTCCCGCGCGCTGCATTCCTTCCAGCTGAGCTTGCCCATGCGCCACCTGTTCGCCTTGGCAAAATCAACCTTTCAAATCCACTGCGACGGAGTCCCAGGCTGTTTCCCCAGAGCCCTTTCTCAACCAGTCCCTTCGTCCTGTCCCACGACATCTCTGCATAAGATCACAGCCTTCTTCGCCGCCGCGCCACCGCCCAAGTGTGGACGCGACAGCCCTGTTGTCCAGATCAAGCCCCAAGACCCCGTGGAATTTGCAGCCGACCTGAAGGTGCCCGTGCTGGGCCTGTACGCTGGCGCAGACAGCTACGTCAAACCGAGCGCTGTCGATGCGATGCGAGCGGGTTTGGTGAAGTCAGGCAGTGGATCAGACATGTTTTTGGCTACGCCACAAAACACAATGGCTTAGACATTTCTGTCTAAGCCATTGGTTTGATTGGTGGCCAAGGGCGGAATAGAACCACCGACACGCGGATTTTCAACACGCTCTCGACCTGTTCTCAACCTTGGCCACAGGGCACACGCCTCTGAGAGTCGGGAGCGTATTGGGGTGCTAAGGAGGGTCGATCCGCCCAACGTAGCTACGTTTTGGCTACGTTGGGCTCCGTGAAGTGCCGTTGCTCAAGCGGAGGCACCCTGTACGCTTTCGATCAGTGGCCGCGTTGAACTTGTAGCACCGATTCGTAGTCCTCGGATTTCGACGGACGTAACACATCGGTTTAAGCGACTTTGGACTTGTCCTTCGCGCCGGCGCCTGTAAGCAAGTTGGCTCTGCCTTTGACGAGACTTCCGAAATCTAGCTAAATTCGCGGTGTTTTCCCACTGGAAATGCCGAAGCGCGGTGCGACGGTTTGTACGTTGACACGCGAGTCGATCGCCGCCCAGGCCGTGTTGGGCCCATCAGCCGCAATCGCCTGACGCTCCAATTGGACAAGGCCCTCGCGTGATCGAATGCCAAAGCGCTGCGCGACGGCTTCCACGTACCGCCCGCTGCCATCGCTGCTGCGGCCGTGTTGGGTCCATCGGCAACAAGTGCCCTGTGCTCCAAATCGGTCGCTGTGGCGACTTGGCGGGATTGAGGACGGCGCGGGGCGGCTGCGAGGTAACGAGCAGCGACGCCAGAGTCAGGGCCTCATCAGCGTCTTGCCCTTCGTGCAACCGGGCCGTGACGCTGGCGGTCCAAGCTCACCTTACCACCGCGTTCGTCGAAACAATCGGTGCCCTGCAAATACGCACCTGAACTCCAACTCTGAGATGCCCTGCTCCGTTTCGATGCCAAACTGTCGAGCCACGGCATTGACGTCTCCCAAAGCCATGATCGCTGCGCCAGCCGTGTTGCGCCTATTAGAGAAGATCGTCGCCTGTTCCAAAATGCGAACCCCCCCCCGTGCCAATGTGACGTGGGCCGCCTACCCCCGAGCGGGTAGCGGGCGCCGGGGGGGG
>JANMGB010000252.1:0-1844 GCA_031374415.1 Burkholderiales bacterium | reverse complement strand
CGAGCGACTGTTCGCCAGCCTCACGCCGTTCGGCGTTTCGAGCCTCAAGCGCAACGCGAAGAAAGATCGCCTCGACGTTTATCTCAAGAAGCTCGAGGGCACTGGCGAGCTGAAGCGACACGTACTGGTGATGCGCTTTGTCATTCTGTGGGACATGCGTACAAACGACGTGGCTGGCACGACGCGTGGCGTCTCGAAGGTGCTGTTCCCGGCGACTCTCCGCCGCCTCTCTGTGCTCGCTGGTGTCGCAGACCTCTCCGACCTCGTCGACGTCGAAGACCTCTTTGGGGTCAGCACCGTGCGGGCCTGGTACAACGATGTTGTCAACAACCACCGCAGCAACTACGTCACGAAGGGCACCGCTCTGGAGCGCATGATGCGCGATCTCGATTCATCGTCCGACTTCGAAGCCGAGCGCGCAGCATTCGGCGCGCTCTGCAAACGAGGTGATCTGCTCGAGACTCGCGACGGCGTGGTCCGCATTCGCGAAATGATTCCAGCGGGCGTCGTGCTCGCGCTCAAGGCCATCGCGTTCTCGCTGTTCGACTGTGTCGCCCCGACATACGCGTTCAAGAGTTGCGTCGACATGTTCAAGCCGGCCGAGACGACGGTGCGCGCCGACCACGACAACTGGTCCTGGCCGGGCACACACGAGGACGACCTCGTCGACGAGCCGCCGCGCCCGGCGTACGAGACCTCGATGCGGCCGGTGCTGCTGATGCGCGATGCAAAGCAGAACATCCATCGCATTTGCGGCGAACGCGACGGTCTTGCGTTCATGCTGATCGAGACGATCTTCGTGCATCGTGTCTGCCAGCTGGCGCCAGCGCCGGTCTGCGACACACCGATGTGGCGCAATTTCGTCGCCGATTCGAGCCGAAAGGACGTCAACTTCCACTGCGATTTCCGCGGCCGCCACGCCGCCGCGGTTGTCGACGCGCAGGCCGCCGCTGAATCGGCGGCGTTCGATCTCGATTTCGGCGAGCCGGTGCCGATCACGAGCGCCGAGACCGCCAGCACCAGCAGCAGCAACAACAACAGCAGCACCAGCATCGGCGGCGGCAGCGGCGGCGGCGAGAGCAGCAACAACAAGCGTCCTCGTCGTGATAAGTAAAATCCCCGCCATCGCGAACAATGACGTGTCGTGTTTGTGGCGAAAGCGATGACCGGCACTCTTGTACACAATGCGGTGCGCTGAAGTCGAGCCGGGAGCGCCTCGAGGAGCACTGTGGTCGGCGGCGCGAGTGCTTCGACGGTGACCTTCACGGTCGCCAGCAAGGGCAAGGCGGCGGCGGCGGCGGCGGCGATGTGCGGCAGAGCGCGCGGCCGACAGCCGCGAGCAGCAAGTCGCGCGCTTGGCAGTTCGACTCAATGTGGTGCACCGACTGCAACGAGGCCTGGGAGTCTGACGCCGCATCGCGACGACGCCACCAACAAGCGCACATGGCCGGAAACGGGTGGTGCTCTCTGTGCTGCAAGACGGTCGACCGCACGCATGCGCGCAGCCGCCACGACAACAGCACAGAGCATCGCATTCACCTACAGCGGCTGATTGCCGAAGGTGATTCTGTGCAGCGCGTTCAGTCGAAGTTGTCGCGCGCCGTCGCTGCAAGTGACAGTATGAGTGTGAGTGATTTGCGCAAACGAAAGAGTGCGGAAGAAATGGGTTTTCTCGCATCTCGAAGGTCAGCGCTTGCTGTCGACGTCAACAGCAACGAGCCGCGCTCGCTGCTTGACGACGACGACAACGAGGTGCTCGCGGAACCGGCTGCTGGGGGCTTCTCGCCGGACCACGGCGGCGGCGACGACGACGACAGCGCCGGCAGCGCCGGAAGCGACGGCGA
>JANMGB010000154.1:0-29841 GCA_031374415.1 Burkholderiales bacterium | reverse complement strand
TGCAATTTATGTTACATTATATTAATATTAACTGTCATGAGTGCAAGTGGTTAAAGGACTAAAGGTGCAAAATACAAGTAAATGCGGATTTAAACGCTAATATAAAAAAATATGCATCCGCTGTCCTACCTGGCCTAAATGCACGCTTTTTTAACCCCTGTTTTATGGGCTAAGACTTATTAGCGTAAACCTTTGTTATTTTCGTTATTTTTCGACATTACACGTATTTTATGTCAGTGTGCACATGCAATATTCACTTGTAATTAAATATAATTCCGTTTATAACAAAGGTTTACGCTAATAGGTCTTAGCCCATAAAACAGGGGTTAAAAAAGCGTCGTTTTAGGCCAGGTAAGACAGCGGGTGCATATTTTTTTATATTAGCGTTTAAATGCATGTTTTGCGTAATTTACATGATATTTACAGTCATAAGCACTAGTGGTAAGCATCAAATATTCAAAAATGTGTTAAATATGGATTTAACTGCTAATATAAAAAAATATGCACCCGCCGTCTTACCTGGCCTAAAACGACGCTTTTTTAACCCCTGTTTTATGGGCTAAGACCTATTAGCGTAAACCTTTGTTATAAACGGAATTATATGTAATTACAAGTGAATATCGCATGTACATACTGACATAAAATGCGCGTAATGTCGCAAAATAACAAAAATAACAAAGGTTTACGCTAATAGGTCTTAGCCAGCTAAGGACTAGACCATTGTGCAACATGTTTTGCACGCGTGAAAATTGTTAAAATGATTTGAATGTGTGTGTGTAATAACCATGATACGGGGGTGTGCGTTTGTTTACGAGTCGTCAGCTAGATCTGGAAAGACAGTGTCTAGCATCTTCGGGTCGATCTTGCCCACAATCGGGTAAGCGCTGGAAACTGCGCGCATGTTCCTGTAAAATGCGCTTGTGCCCGTTTCGCGGGGCTTGTGCTCGAGCACGACAATCATGGGATAGTACTTGCCGTAGTGCTCTTCCTTGTTAAAGCCCACAAGCTCCAAGTCCTTGGGGCGCAGTTCGCCGTAACCGCCCTTGACAACGTGCGGCACAAGCTGCAGGACGCGCGGCGCCGAGTCGGTGGGCACGGTCATTGTGACGTTTTCGTTAAGAACGTATCCGCGCACAAGCTCGGCACGCGGCACAAACTCGAGACGGAAGCCGACCGAGTCGCCAACATAAAGCTCGTCATTGACAAAGCTTTGGCACTGTGTTTTGCCGGCCCACGTGACGCCTGTAATTGCAAGCACGCGCCCGCGCGTCTGATACGAGCCTGACAGGCCAATGGGAAATAGGCTGGAAACGAGCCGTGCAATCCCTTCCTGCGCGACAAGCTCGTTGAAACTTCCGGTTGCCATCGCCTCGGCGTAGATGGCATTGCACGTCTCCAGCAACCTGAAGTTCGCCATCTGCACGGATTGAATGTCGGAGACCTCTTCGCTCGTGCCCTCAATGAACTTTGCAGGAATGCAGTTCGCAAACAGCGGGATGCCGTTTGGAATAGAGCCGCCTGTGCGATAAATGAGGTACGTGCGGACCTGCTCCCTGTCCGATTGCATGCCAGCAGCGCCGGCCACGGCCGAGGCGTTCTTGAAGCGCGCAATCACGGCACTTTCCACCTCGGCGGGAATTCCCGGCATGCTACCCTCCGTGTAGGCATACGACTGGGTGTCTGCGCCGTAAAAGTCCGCGCCCGTGCCGCTGGCGGGGTTGAAGGGATGCGCGTAACTCGGCATTGTCACGGACGCGATTGCGGAGAAAATGTCCGTCCCAGGCTTAGGCCAGGCCGCGCCCAGCCGCCCCACGGGCGGCACGCTGCCTGCTTGATTGCTCAGGCCTACGGGCACGGCGCTTTCCGCGCCAGCGTTGCCGTCCGGCCCAATGTGCGCCTGGTCCGCGCGCACAATGCTCTTGCCAAAAATGTTGCCGTCAAAGCCCGCCATGTGCTTACGTGTGCACAGAAAGACGCGCGCGCTCTTATGCGCGCACCGCATATATGGCAAGCCCCGAGCCTACTCACACGCACACAGTTCTATGCGGCCCGCCTTGCCCCGCCTTGCGCTTGCGCTCGCACTTGCGCTGGCGCTTGCACTTGCACTTGTCACCAACCCCGTCCGCGCCGCGCCGCCGACGCCGCCCGCGTGCGCTGCGTGCCTGCCCTGCGAAAGCTGCGTTGACGGCGCGTGCGTTGACGCCTGTCCGCCGGAAAAGCTGTGCTCGCTTGAAGCCGGCACGTGCGTTCCGCGCTGTGGCCCGTGCGAGAGCTGGACGGGCAACACGTGCGTTGACGCCTGCCCCGGCTGCACGCGCTGCAATGCAAGCCACGCATGTGTGCCTGACGAATCCTTGCGCGCTTGCGGGCGCTGCCCTGGCGAGCCTGACTATGCGGACTGCGCTGTCGTGCCCGGCGCCGTCGCGCTTGGCCGATTGTATGTCAACGGCACCGATGTTGTCGCCGAGCTTAACGTTGCCAAGTGCCAGCTGCGCGATCTGCTTGCCGCTTGCTCGCCACCGGCGTGCGCCAGCAGCGCCGATTGCAATGCAAGCGTGCTGACATGCGACACGTGCGCCAGCGCAACGTGCGCTGCCGGCGTGTGTGTTGTTGTTGGCGGCGGCTGCGGCGCGTGCAGCGCCGATGCGGACTGCGCGGACGCAGACGCGTGCACGCGCGACTACTGTGCAGCAGGTGTGTGCGTGCGTGAGCGCGCTCCGCTCTGTCTGCTGTAAATTCTCGCTCTTGTTGTCACGCTATAAACATGCACGCGCGCGCGCGCGCACGCGCATGCCGCCATATGGGCAGGGACATGCGCGTGTGCCACTACGCGCATGTCCAGCTGGCACATGGGTGATGCGCCGCTGGCGCCGGCGGCGCCGGCCCACTTCTGGCCGCTTGCGCCGCTTGGCGCAGAGGCACGCCGCGTCGCACCAACTGACAGTCCCGTGCCGCACGCGCGTGGCTGGTCAACGTGGGATGCCGACAACGGCGAGCCGTGGCTTGGTCGCGCGCTTGGTATGGAGGGTACACCGTGCATGCACATGTACCTGACAGACCGTCGGCGAGAAGCAGCCCACACGCGATTGTACATGCAAATCTGGACGGACCCGTCGCGCAACCATGTTTACGCGTGTCTGTGCGAGGACAGCGTGCCGCACAACATTGACGGCGCCAACGCGCCTGCCTTGCCTGCGGGCAAGCTGTACGAAAGGCACGAAAGCAGCGCGGCGCAAAGACGCCTGTTTGTCCATTATGGCATTGGTGCGCAAAACGTTTGCGCGTACGCAGGTGTCACTCATCACGCGGACGTGTGCATTGCCGACAAGATCCCAATTGATGTTGCAGCCGTGGCGCGCGCGCTTGACCAGCACAATGCGCGGCCGGCACGCTACGTGCTCGACACGCACGCGCGTCTGCCTCCCATGCGAGTGCGTGCAGACAGCGAGTTTGACGCCTTGAGCGCCGCGCTGCTGCTCGAAATGCACCGCTACGTGCGCGAGCGTCCGGCCGCGCTTGCGCCCGACACGTGGGCCGCAGACCCTATCACGGAAGCACTGCTGCGCAGCACGCCCGTCGCGGGTTACTCGTTTTGGCATCACAACTGTCGCACGTTTGTGTATTGGCTGCTCAGCACCGTGCTTGGCCTTGACGCTGCCAGCGTGCTAGAGAAAATGGTGCACGATTGCAAATTTTCCATGGGCTTGCCTGGCTCTATGCTATTTCCATTTTACGAGATGGACGCCGTGCTCGGCTTTTCCATGCGCTATGAAGACCGCATTGCGCTCAACATTATCACCAATGACACAGCCGCCGCACCCGCCATGTAAAGCCCCGACTGGCTCACTGCGCGTGGCTCACTGCGTGTCCAAGTATACTACTCTGGTGTGAACACTGTGCGTGGCTTACCCCGCGCGTGCACGCACGCTGCGCACGCGCGAGGTAAGCCGCTACTGGGGCGCGTTAGGCGCGCGCGCACATAAGGCGCGCGCACGTGCCGTGTGTTACAAACAAGCAGGCTTTGCGTTTGCACTTACAATGGCAGATCCCGAACTCGAGCAGGCGTCCGTGACGCTGACAACACGCGTGAAAATGGCACCGCCCGCGTCGCAAATGTCAAGCCTGTTCAGTGCTGGCAAGGCCGACACGAACGTGACCAACTCGACGTACGAGGGCACCATGCTCATGTACGATCCCGAAGAGCCGGAAACGGATGCGGACGGCACGCCCATTGTGTACAACGACCCCACGGGCATGCAGCTTGACAGCGCCAAGCTGGCACGCATGCGTCCTCTTGGCGTTGCCAACCGCACGGGCATCTCGTCGCACTCGCACGCCGACAACCTTATTGGTGCTCAAGTGAGCGGTGCACGCACGATCCTGAACACGGGCCCTGATTCGCTCAATTTTGGGCAGAAGTACGAGGTCGGCTTTCCCGACCCAAAGGACATACCGGCCGCTTGGCGTCCGGTTGATCGCACTCGCGCGCAAGCGCAAGCGCGCGTTGCGCGCGGCAAGGCCGTTGCACACGTCAAGCCGTACACGGACGGCGAGGGCTTTGAAAAGTCGTTCATTGGCGTTGATAGCGCCAACGTGTCAGAGCGCGGCAAGAACATCTCCGAACAGGTGGCGCTCATGGGTGCCGAGTTCATTGACCAGATGCTTTTGCGCAATCCCGCGCTGGCTACTGCGTTTGACAACAATCCCGCGCCGAATGCTGACTCTGCAATCACTCAGGCAGCCATTGCTGCAGCTGACGCGCGCAGGGCTCGCGTGCGCGCCGAGTCCAAGAGCATTGTTGAAACGCTGAAGAACAAGCGCGTAGGGCAACCTGGCGCCCCCGTCTCACTCAAGCGACGTGCGCTCCATTTTCGCACAATGCTCAAGCGCCTGGCGTTGACGTACAGGCTGGCCGATCGCTCTGTTGGCACGGTGCTCAGCTCTGGTCACACGGGCGATTATTTGTACGCCACTTTTGGCCTCTAACTAGCTAGCTAGTTAGCTAGCTAGCCAGCCAGCCAGCCAGCTTGCGTAATGACACGTAATCAAATACTGTAAAAAGCCAAAACCGCTAATAAGTACAGTTTAATGCAAGACTTAAGATGTGAGTGTACGTGTGCATGCGCGTGTATTTAAATACTAATATTAAATAATTTTTAGTGTTTTGTTCCACTTGGACTTGAACAGAGCTGGATAATGCACGTTACTTTACTCGGGCTCGTACTCGCTGTCTTGCAGCAGAGCACGCACGGGCGGCGCAGGCGGCGCGCGCTCGTCGGCTTCGTCAGCAACGGGTTCGCGCGCGCGCTTGCGACCGCGCGTGGGTGCAAGTGGCGCGAGCGTGGCGACAGTGGCGCGCTCGCGTCCCAAGTCCGGCGCGACAGTATGCGCCTCGATAACCGTACCGTCCGGTGCGCGGTCCCAGCCCCACAGCGAGAGGCCGGTGCGCTCGCAGCGCGCAAGTGCGTCAGGCGCGCCTGCGTCACCTGCGCCAAGCGAGGCGTGCAGCCAGTACAGCAGCGTCCAGAGCGCGCGACGAGCGGCGGCTGCAATATCGGCAGCGGCAGGCATGGGGCGCCCACGCGCGCGGCTGGGTTTGCCAGCGGGCGTGAGCTTGGGTGGCGGCGCGCACAGCTCAGTGCCGATGAAAAGCGCAAATGCGCGCTCGTCAAGCGTGACGTGCACGGTCGGCAGTGGCGCGCCTGCGGCATCACCGGCGGCATCACCGGCGGCGTGCAGCGTGCAGGCAACAAAGAGCGGCGCGCGACGTCCAAGTGCGTCCCATGCTGTATAGACCGTGTCAAGCGTAATGCGCGAGTACCAATTGCCTAGGTTAAAGTCGCATGCAAATGCCGTGAAAAGAAAGGTAATGTTAGCGACAGCATCAAGCGGTGTCATGCCAGCCGCGCCGGGGTGTGCAGCTATTGCGGAAACTGCGCGTGCAATCGAAACAAACGGAGCATCGTACGCGCGCAACCCGTCCGCGTCAACCGCGCGCAGTTTGTCTTCGGCCTCGGCCGCGCGCGCAGGCGTCAGCGTGGACGCGTATGAAAAGTACGACGCCGAGTGCATGAACAGCGTCACGTCGGGCGCGCAGCCGTCGGGCGCACGTGCGAGCGCAAGCGCGTGCTGCAGCGCAAGTATGAGCAGCATGTCCTTGTCATTGGCTTGCACAAGTCCGGGGCGCGCAAGTGCGCCAGCCCAGTGCGCGATCTGCGTGTCAGCCTCGTGCTGCAGCGCAAGGCGTGTGCGCGCAAGTGTGGGGGCACCGCCGTCTGCACTGCTTGTCAGCGTAATTGCCTCGTCCGGGCTGTCAGGGTGTCCGTGCAGCACAAGCATGCCGCCGGGCGTCGTGTGACCCGGCGAGGCCAGCAGCGCGTCGAGCAACGCACGCATCAGGTGCGCACGTGCGCCCGGAGTTGCACGCACTGCAGCAATCGATGGAATAAGTCCGCGTTCAAAAAAGTCTGCGCGCTGCGACTCGGACATGGGCGCAGTCGACGCACGGCGCGCCGCCTGCGTGGGTGCCTTGGCCGCGGGGCCACCGGTAATGTCGCACGCCACAATTACAACAGGCGCAATTTCGCAAAAGCGCCGAATGTAGCGCACGCCGCGGGCGACAAAATCGGATAGAGCAAGGGTTTCCGTCAGTGCCGAGCCGCGCGCAGCGTGTGCACCGGCATGGATCACGAACAGGGCCATGGCAACATCGACAATGACCCAATTGTGGGTGCCGCAGTCGCGCACTGCGCGCGCGCGCGCAATTGCCCGTACAAAAAAGGCATCGGCTCCTGGAATGCCCATGTGTGCTGTGCTGTGCTGTGCTGTGCACTACGCCAGTGCGGTATGCGCGCCTTGTGCTTGCGTGCTCGCAAGCTTGCGTGCTAGCGTGCCGTGCATATGGAGCCTGCGCGCCACGTGTGCACACGCACTCATGGACAGCGTCAAGTACCCGCTGATGGGGCCACGCGCAAGCGCGCCGCCCGCAACTCCGTACGCGCGCGAAAGCGAGCTCACGCAAGCACCGGATACGCCACTGCCATCCTACGGTGAGCTTGGTAACCTGCGCTCGGCGTACGCTACGCCCAACGGCGCGCCGGTGCCCGCGACACGCGGGCCCGATCGCTGGCACCGGCGTGCCGCGCGCGCGGCACTACGGCTGGGCACGCGCGCAGCGCGCGGTGCCGCCTGGCTGGGTGCGCGGGCTGGCGGCGGTGCCTGGCGCTTGGCGCAGCGCGCAGTTGGTGCGCGCGCGCACGTGCGCCGCCTTGCCGAGGCAGGCGTCGCTGCGCCCGCTTTGCTTCAGCGCGGCTACAGCTTGGCCAAGGTCGCGCACGCCGTTGGCGCAACCAGCTACAAGCAACTCGTGGATGCAGGCGTGCAGCCCGTGTGGCGCCAAGGGCTGCGCACGTATCATTTTACACGCGCGGACTGGCTGCACGCACACAGTGCGCTCGGGCTAACCTATCATGATCTGATCGATGCTGAGCTGAACAGCTTGCCGGCAATGCTCAAAGCGGGCGTCGATGCCGATCTGCTTGGTCGGCTTAACTGTACGACGGCACAGCTTGCGCATGACCGCGTGCTCACTCTTGAAAGCATGACAGAGCACGTTTGCCACACGGCCGCGCCTACGTTTGGCCCGCCAATGTACAAGCGACTGCAGCCCGACGAGTGGTTTGCGCTCGGACTAGATCGTGAGACACTGCGTCTGCTGGGCACGGGGCCGCGCGACTCGGGCGCACGCGGTGTCACGCCGTTTCAACAGGCAACCGGCATGCACCCAATACACATGGCCATGCATGCAAACCTTGTTACGAACCCGAACATACCTTTTGCGTCGCAGCCGCTTCGCGCAGACCTGTGCGCACTTGGCCTTGTCTGGGATGAGGAAGAAGATGCGCGCGCCGCGGCAGCGCACGCCAGATAGTGCACGCTGCTTCAGACATTTATAAAAACTCGCCAAATTACTGTTTTATTGTTGTTTAGATCCCACGGTCTGCGCGGCTGGCGGCGACTCGCCAGCAACTTGTGCAGGTGCGGCATAGCGCGGGCGCTTGCGCGTGGGCCCGCCGGCTTCGTCGGTGGCACTTTCGTTGCGCGGGCGCTTGGGCCGGCCAGCAGAGCGAGCGCGCGCGGCAGTGCATGCGCCGTCCAGCGTGCCCCCCGTTGCGCGCTTGAGCGCAGTATAGCCCGTGCGCCTGTTTTTCTGCACAGATGTCGGCAGCGGTCCAGGCAGCGTGTTGCCAAGCGTGGGCACAATGCCGCCGCCAGCCACAGCTGCCAAGTCAAGCATGATGCGCGGCGCGCAGCCAGCCTTTTCCCACATGTCACGCAACGCGCCCAGTGGCATTTGCACACCTGCCGACATGCGCGGCAACGCGCGCGCTGGCATGCCTGCCGGCTCTAGTGGTCCGCCGGCAGCAAGCAACGCAGAGGCGCGCGTGCAGCCGGCCGCGGCGCCAGCCGCAAGCGCGCCCAGCGCCGAGCCCGCAGCCACATCGCCAAGCACGGACGGGACGGCGGACGGGACGCTGAGCGCATCGTTTCGAAAGCCGGCAAGTGCAAGCAGCGCGGCATTGGCCATGCGCATGAGCTCGTGTGCGCGTTGGCGCTCGGCAAAGGCGCGCACCATCTCGCCAAGCTGGCCGCTGTTGCGCACTTGCTGGTTTTGCATTACGCTGAAATGTCTACCCAGGCGCGTCACCTCGGTCTGGCTGGCGCCAAGCGCGCATTGCAATTCGTGCACGGACTCGGACATGTTCGTGACCATGGCTTCAAGCGCGTGCAGACGTGTCGAAACAGTTGTAATGTTGCGACGCACTGTCTCGCAGAACATGGCGTAGCGAATGTAATTGGCTATTTCAATGTCCGGCGTGTGCTTGGCCAGATAGATTAGCAGCTCAATAATTGCATCTGTTTGTTGCGGCTGCGTGCCCGTGCATAGCGTGGCTAGCACGTCGACAGGTACAATGCGCCCGTTTTCGACAGACATGGGCAAGAGGCATGCGTCGGGCAGGCCATAGTAAGCAAGCGTGGACGTAACTGCCATCGAGCTAATGCCCCACTGGCTGTACAGCGCGTCCAACGGCAAGCCAAGCACAAGCGCGTCCGCGCCAAAGTGCACGCGACCGCACATGTACGGCACGTTGCGCGACGTGTACATGCACTGTTGCTTGGCCTCAGCCCAGCCAATCATGGCGCGCGGGCGCCTGTAATTGGTCACGCATGCGCACATTTCCTCGGGCGCTGCGCATGCGTACACGCTCACGGGTGTCGCGCCGACCGGTGTCACGGACACTGTGTGCTGACGCGCAAGACGCCCACCTTCTACTATGGGCTCGAGCGCTTCCAACGGTGCCGGGTCCCCTGGCAGGCGCGGCGTGTACAGCCCGTCAAAGGACATGCAAAGTCAAGTGTCCGCCCGCGCCACCCTGTCGCGCGTGCCAGCCGCTTGCCGCGCGCTTTTAAAAAACAATTATAAATAAAGAAACTAACCAAGGTTTACGCTAATAAGGCTTAGCCCATAAAACGGGGGTTAAAAAAGCGGCACTTTAGGCCAGGTAAGACAACGGGTGCATATTTTTTTATATTAGCAATTAATGACAGGTTTGTAGTAATTTACACAATATTCGCAGTCGCCGGCACGAGTGGTAAGAATAAAATATAAAAAAATGTGATAAATAAGGATTTAAACGCTAATATAAAAAAATATGCACCCGTTGTCTTACCTGGCCTAAAACAACGCTTTTTTAACCCCGGTTTTATGGGCTAAGACCTATTAGCGTAAACCTTTGTTATTTTAGTTATTTGCAACATTACACGTATTATATGTCACAGTGCACATGCGATATTTGCTTGTAATTACATATAATTCCGTTTATAACAAAGGTTTACGCTAATAGGTCTTAGCCCATAAAACGGGGGTTAAAAAAGCGTCGTTTTAGGCCAGGTAAGACAGCGGGTGCATATTTTTTTATATTAGCATTTAAATACACATTTTTGTATAATTTACATGATATTTACATCAACCTGCGCGGCTAGTAAGAATAAAGCGTAAACGTTGAATAAATAGGATTTAAACGCTAATATAAAAAAATATGCACCCGCTGTCTTACCTGGCCTAAAACGACGCTTTTTTAACCCCTGTTTTATGGGCTAAGACCTATTAGCATAAACCTTTGTTATTTTTGTTATTTTATAACATTACATGTATTTAAAGTCAGTGCGCACATGTGACTGATAATACCATGTAAAGTATAATAATTAGGATTTAAACACTAATATAAAAAAATATGCACCCGCTGTCGTACCTGGCCTAAATGCACGCTTTTTTAACCCCTGTTTTATGGGCTAAGACCTATTAGCGTAAACCTTTGTTATAAACGGAATTACATGTAATTATGAACGGATATTGCATGTGCGCGCTGACATAAATGCGCGTAATGCTACAAAATAACAAAAATAACCAAGGTTTACGCTAATAGGTCTTAGCCCATAAAACAGGGGTTAAAAAAACGTCGTTTTAGGCCAGGTAAGACAACGGGTGCATATTTTTTTATATTAGAGTTTAAAGTACGGTTTACGAGAGTTTATTTATTTTTGCGTGTTGCACGTCCCGTGAAAAAAGGTCTTGATTTCGCGCGGCTTGACGGGGCGCGGGCCACGCGGCGTGATTGCCTCAATCGATCTGCGCATGCCGTCTCGCACTTTGGGCTGTTCAATGTCGCGCAGCGCAAGTAATCCGACAACGGGCAGCTTGCGCTCACCAAGCTTGCAATCGGTCACAACACCAAGAGCTGGCGTGCCGCCAAGCTTGAGCACAGTAAACAGTACGTTCAGCGCGGGCTCGCCAATCACGACGACCGCCTCAGCCTCGCACGCGGCAACTTCGTCAACTATGAGACGCACAAGCGCTTCGACAAGCGCGGCAGGCGGGCGACCGCGCTCGACAGGCGTTTTGAGCAGAGCCGTGGTGTACGTGCTTGGCGCATGTAGCGACGCGTACGCCGCACGTTCTTTTGGCGTAAGCGGATGCGCAACAGTGCCATACACGTCGCGCGGGCCTGCATACGTAAGCAGCAACACGCGCGCGCCAGTCTCGGCGCCGTCAGCGTCAAAAAATAAACACGGTTCGTCGCCGCCGCCGTCCACTAGGCGCACGCCCGGTGCACCAATCTCAGCGTCTCCCGAGTTTGCGGCTGTCACAATCAGTGCGCGTCCACGTGCGCACAAGCTGCGCAGACGCACGGCAGCGCTTGACGACTGCACGCCACCCGCGCTTGCGCCCGCACTTGCACTGGCAGCTGCACGCCGCACCGGACCGAGTCGCCCGCGCACGCGCCAAGCCAAGCCCACGCCCTCGAGCGCAACAGTGGACGTGCCAAGCCGTGCTTCTAGCTCGTCGCGCGTAATCCCACGAATACGCCAGCCGTCCGCTGTGAGCACGCGCTGCACAATTGCGGCGTCTTCGGGCACGTGCGCAGCAAGCGTGTCGCGCCGCGCGTCAATGTGCACAGCAACTGTTCCTTCGGCATGCCAGCACGCGCGCCCCGCACGCAGCACAACGCGTGCCCCGTCTGCGCGCAGCATGGCCTCGACCGCATCCGCATCGTACTTGCCACCGTCCGTGTCACATACAGGCAAACCGCACAGCGCGCCTAGCGCGTCGTCGTTGCCGCATGCCACAATAGCAAGCGTAAAGCGAACAAGCGCACCTAGCAGCACGCTCAAGTCTGCGCGCTCAGTGTACCTGCGCGCATGGGCCGTCCCAATTCCAATAATATCCAGCACGCCATAGCCGGTTGGCAGGGCGACAAGCAGTGCAAGCGCGGCGTGCGCATCAAGCAGAGTGGCTAGATCGCCGCGCGATACGCGCGCACGCGTCGCGTCACCGTGCGCAATCTCGAGCTGTGGAGCGCCGTTTGCGTCTGAAACAATCGGCAGACTGGCCAAGCTACGCGCGTCAACTAGCGCGAGCGCACCAAGATCTGTTTTGTCAACGCCAAACAGGCGCGCTGCCGCCGCTGCGCCATCCTCGTCGACGCCCGGATGGAGCGCCGCCATGACTCAGGTGTGTGCTCGACTTGCTAAACTCTAAACAGAGTGAGCTAAATTGTGCGCAGCTCTGCGCGACGCAGCGCAGCGCGCCAGCCGCAACTTGACTTACGTTGATTTTGTGCAAACACATGGACGGCGCTGCCGGCTGCGAACTGTCGCTGGCGCCGCACCACGCGTACGCTCTGCTGTGCAGTGCACTGGCGCTGCACGTGCTTGGCGCATGTCTTGCGCGCGTGCGTTCACGCTGGACTGGTGCATGTGCCTGGCTTGCCGCGGCAGCGCTAGACGCGCTTGGTGGTGCGTTGCCTGCGCAATTGGCCGCGCTTGTTGACGTACCGCGCATGCTTTGGCTGCCAAGCGCGCGCGCACAGCCCGGCGAACCGTTGTTGCGCGCGTGCGCTGCGCTGGCAGCCGTATGCGCCTTTGCGCTCGCGCTGCTCGCCATTCCGTCGCCGATCGACGCGACCGGCGACGCGCCCGGCTACCTGTGCGTCGCGCGCGCGTCCAAATACTCGCTTGGTGCCTGGGCCGCGCTCGTTGCCGCCGCGCTGTGCGCCCTCGCGCCGCTGCGCCTGCACGGCGAGGCGCTGGCGCTACGCGACGCAGCCGAGGGCGCACGTCACGCGTGTGCGCTAGCACTCTGGCGCGCGCTTTACGGACTGGCGCTGGCGCTCGTCACGGCGCGCACGTCGGGCGCGCGCCCCGTGTTGACAGGCGCCGCGGCGCTGGTTGCGCTGGCCGCGCTCACGCTCGGGCTCGGTCCCGGGGCTGCGGTCAGCGCGGCGCGCCGTGCGCAGGGGCTGCGTGTGCGCGGTGCGTGTCACCTGCCCGGCGCAAGCACGCGCGCCTGGGCGGGCCCTGCCGCGCTGAGCGCGCTCGCCACTGCGCACGTGCTCGCCGCTGCCGACGGCACGCTCACGCTCGACATTGTCACGTGCGCCGCGCTTGTCGCTGCCACGCTTGCCGCGCTTGCCGGCGCGCTGGGCTACCGCGCGCATGCGCCCGAGCTGGCCGCGCACGGCTGGGCCGACTCGTGGTCCGTGCGCTGGTAGTCGACCTCGCACTTGCCGCTTGACACTTGTCACTTGTTTCAACTCGCGCAACATGCAAATTACCGTCGAGGGTATTTTCCTATTGGTAACTTTGTTGACAGAAAGCATGCTGGTGTGCATGGGCGCACTCCGCGCGCTGGTTGGCCTGTACCCATCATTTTTATTGCCAGCGTCCGACAAACCTTTTGGTCTATCTACGTCAGCTGGCCGCGCCAATATCTTGATCTTTTTTGGTCTTTACCACGTTTGTTGTTTCCTCTACGTACGCGCTGATGATTTTCGAGCTGCTCCATGGCATACAGCATCTATTAGTATTACAGGCCCGTTCTTTTTGATATTTTTTGGGTTTATTGCGGTTTACGCGTTTGTCGCGCCTTATTACTTGCTGGCGCGAGTCAGTCACGTGCCAGCCGCTCTCTATCACCAGCTGGTGCGCATTGCGTGAGCGTAAACATAGAGACGCACGCACGCGCGCGCGCTAGGTTACTTGAGCAAAGCCTGGGCACGCGTCGCAGCCGCGGTGGCAATCCGAGCTTGGCTGCTCGCTGCCGTGGCAGCAGAGGCCGCGACGCGCTCAAACTGAAGCAGCGCAGTCAGGCACGGCGCCAGCTCGCAGCTTTGCGGCGCAGTTTTGTCAGCGCAAAATTTCATGCAATAATAGAGTGCGCCGCGCCACGTGGCGGCAGACTCGCACAGCGATGCGAGCGGCCCTACACACTGCGTGGGGGTGCAAGCCGTGTCGTGCAACCGGCTTGCATGCGCCGCGCGTTTCTCAGTCTCAGCGTCTAGCACATTGCACCGGGCGCTTGCCATACCATGCGCAAGTGTAGTGTAGTGTAGTGTAGTCTAGCATAGCGCGGCACCGTGTCATGCATTTACATGCGCTTGTCCTGAAGCAGTGAAGTGACGGACGGCGGGAGTGCACGCGCCGCGGCGAGGAAGGTTTCTTCGTTTTGCTCTGTCAAAAGAACCCACCGAGCAATGACGCGCATGTACTCGTCAACCTCATCCTCACCACCGTCTTCGGCAAATTGCTTCATAAATCCGGTCAAATCACGCTCAAACTCACCACGGGTCATTGTGTCACCCAGCTCGTTTTTGAACCAATAGCTGGTGCGGATGTAATGATAAAAGTCTGAATAGTCAAACGCATCGTTCGGAACACGCGGCATGTTCCGGATTTGTTCTTCGGTCCGGAGTGTGACCTCTTCCATGCGACGCAACTTGGCAAGACGCTTGGCTGCCTTGACGCGAGCATCTACACGATCGTGCGCTTCATCGGCACGCATGCCGGTAGTATAGCCAGCGCCGAGCGGCTGCACGGCCGCGGAAAACGCGCTAGTGGTCAAAGGTGACGCGGTTGCGGCCGCGCCAACGCTGGCCGCGCCCTTGGTGACTTGAGCGTCGGCGGTACGCGATCCAGACATTGACATGTTGCGTAGCTTAGTGTGCTGCACGCGGCGCGCTTGCACCTTATAGCACGCACATGGTTGCGCACCACGCGCTGGCTCGCGCGCAGCCCTTTGCGGTGCCACATGTTTACGAGCGCGGACGCAGCGCGGTGGTAATGAGCACGCCTGCGGTTGTCGACGAGTCGCACACGCGCACGCCCTCCACATACACGTGCTGGCCGTCAAGTGACAGCCCAACCGTCGCATTGTCACGCACGTGGTGAAGCGTAACCACCAGCCCGTGCAGCGCGCTAATGTAACGCGCATACTCGTACATCGTTGCGCCAACAAAGATTGTCGCGGACAGTGCTGTCGGCACACTTCGATCCGGCCACAACAGCGCCAGTGTTGACAAGTGCGTGGCTCCTGCGATACAGGCTACGCCAACAAGGCGGGGTTCGAGCACGGCCGCTTGCGCATCGCGCGCAATCGCGCGCGCAATGCTGACGCGCTCGTTGGACGTTAGAGCATCCGCTTGTACTTCCACGGCCAGAGCAGTAGCAGCAGCGCCAGCATTCTTTGGCGTGTTGGGTGGCGCGGTCGCGGCACGCGCGTGTAGCAAGCGCGGTAAACGCGCAGCACAAGCCAGGCGCGCACACCGGGACAACATGCGTGGCGTAAAAACAAGTCAAGTGTTGGCATGTGATTCTTGCACGTTTACGGTCGTATCAGGACCAAGATGCGCGCGTGCGCGTGCGGCGGCTTCTTCAAATTGCAGCAGCGCGTGCACGCACGGCTGCGCCTCGCCGCCCTTTACGGGCCCGACAATGGGATTGGCGCGCATGCAGCTGTCAACAGCGCGCTCCCAGTAGTTAGCCCAGTCGCACGCATCCTCACTTTCCTCGGTGTGCTCGCCTGCCGTTCAGTACTTGCCAAACATCGCTTTGGCGTTTTTAAAGCGGCGCTCAAACCCGGCACTTGTCATGGCAGACGGTGCAGCCATTTCCAAGTCGAGTGCGCGCTCACACCATATGGCCGCGCGCTCACGCATGCGACACAAAACGTCCCGACTTGCTATGGCAAGTTGGACCGGCTCGCCATGCGCCGTGCACGTGGTGCGCGGTGACAAGCTGCACTCGGACACGCACATCATTGCGCTGGTGCCGCGCGCGACGCCGCGCGACGTGTGGCGCGCAGCAGGCTCGCCGCACGCACCGCTCGCCGCGCGCGACACCAACGGAGACGCGCTAGCGCTCGATGCGCCGCTTGCGACTGGCACGACCGACCTTACGTTTGACGTGCCCGAGGCGTGCGAGTGTGCGCATGGCGCTTGCGCCGTTCCTGCTGGCGCCGCTTGGCCGCTCAGCCACACTGTGCTGAGTGCTGACGAGCGCGCGCACCTGGCCCGGTTCCACGTTGTCTGTGTTGCTGACGCGCGCGCACGTGCGGCCTCGCCGGACGCTGCTGTTCGCGCGCACGTGCCCCCGCGCTTGCGTGACCCGTCGCACGTGTATTACGTCGATCGCGCGCGTGCCTATGACACGTTTGACGACGGCCCTGTCACGTGCCGGCTGCCGCCGCAAGCGCTGCCGCCTGTTGCCGGTGCTACCGCGGCTGGCATCACAATGTTGCTGGCGCGCGAGCCCGGTGTCGTGAGCGACGTGCGCCACGACTTGCTGCTGGGTGCATACATTGGCCGCGCCGCGCCGCTCTGTGCGGCAGGCCATGGACGTGTGCAGCGCATTTACGCGCTTGACGCGCTCGCGCTTGGTGAAGCCGCCAGTGTCAAACGCGCCAACCCCGCTTGCCATGGTGTACTTGGCGGCGCTGTGCCGCTCGACGCGCTTGACAGGGCTGCCGTGCATGCTCGCGCGTGCGCGCCATCGGCGCACGGGCACGGCGCGCACGCCGTGTCGCTTGTGCCTGCGCTTGACGTGGCCACCGTGCGCTTGCTGATTGGCGCACAGCGCGGAGTGTGTGCGGTTGATGCGTTCGGTGCCATGTACGAGGTCGTCGGCGCAGAGGGCGCAGGCACGCGCATCGTACGCCACGCGCTTGACGTTGCGCCCGTGCCGTACCACGAGCGCCTGTTCCGCGGTGCGGCGGGCGCGTCGCGAATCGAGCTGGACGTGCTGCCTGCATCGGGTTCCGTGCCTGCGCGCGTCGTGCGCCTAGCCGTGCAGCTTGACGCGCAATCCGCTGCGGACCACGAGCGCCATGTCGCTGCGCGCGCCGAGCACACAATCGAGTACACTGCGCCGGGCGCGTGGATTGAATCCGATGCCCCCGCACCGGTCGCGCTACACTTTGGCGCGGGCAGCGCCGCAACGCTGCTGTACGCCTGGTACAATCCTGCACCGGTTGCAAGCGCGTCGCCGTGGGCGCGGGCGCTGGCCACTCCTGTGCGTGCGCTGCGTTGTGCAACTGTACACGGGCCTGCCGCAAAGAGCGAGGCCGACGCACGTGCATGGCTTGCGCAGTACGCGGGCGTTTCGTAAAACACTGCAACGCAAGCGACCATTGCGCACATTGGGAAAACCACATATTCAAGCGATAATTGACAATAAAACATGAATATAAAAAAATATGCACCCGTTGTCTCACCTGGCCTAAATGCACGCTTTTTTAACCCCTGTTTTATGAGCTAAGACTTATTAGCGTAAACCTTGGTTATAAACGGAATTATATGTAATTACCAGCGAATATCGCGTGTGCACACTGACATAAAATACATGTAATGTCGCAAAATATCCAAAGTAACCAAGGTTTACGCTAATAGGTCTTAGCCCATAAAACAGGGGTTAGAAAAGCGTGCATTTAGGCCAGGTAAGACAACGGGAGCATATTTTTTTATATACATGCTTAAATCCACATTTACTTGTATTTTGCGCCTTTAGTCCATCAACCACTTGCACTTATGACAACTAATATTAGTATAATATAACATAAATTGTACTTTAAATGTGAATATAAAAAAATATGCTCCCGTTGTCTCACCTGGCCTAAATGCACGCTTTTTTAACCCCTGTTTTATGGGCTAAGACCTATTAGCATAAACCTTGGTTATTTTTGTTATTTTGCGACATTGCATATTGTTTTTTTTTCAGTGCCATGTTATTGTTGCACATATATATATATATACTCAAATAAATACTCTAAATACCATTTGACCTGAGTGGCATGTGTTCAATGTGCGTAATTGCAATCCTATTTTCATTTTTTTCATGCAGCAGACTTGAAAAGCAGGTGGACAGTGCGCGCGCGCGCGCGCGCTCAAGCCTCGTACAGTTCCATAGCTGCGACAATCATTTCCAGTGTCTTTTTCGCACGCGCTTGTGCCCGCTCTCTGTCGCGCAGCTGTTGAGCAAGGCGTGTAGCGCGACGCTCGACCTTGCGCAGACGCGCACGTACAGTCTCAAGCGAGGCCGAGTCCGAGGCCGAGTTTGCTTCGGACGCCGAGACGGCGCGCCGCACACGCTTGCGCGGAGCACTGTCCGACGAGCTGCTGTCCGTGTCAGATCGTTTGCGCTTGCGTGCAGGTGTGGGTGCGTGTGCGCGCGCACCTCGCCGATGCCGCGCAGACTCGGACTTGGGCTCAGGCTCAGGCTCAGGCTCGGCCTCAGAGGTGGATGGTGCGCGCTTGCGTGCAGAGGCGGACGCAGTAGCGGCAGCAACGGGCTCGGGCTCGGCTGGCTCGGCAGACGCCTCGGGCTCGTACTCGGGCGCATCGCCGGGAGCACGCCCGCGCGGCGCGAGCGCTTGTTCGGCTTGCTGCGCGGCAGTCGTCGGCGACAGCGACGCGGCTTGCGCGCGCACGTCAGCAATAAAGGATGCATCGCGCTTGCGCAAATGCGCCTCAATGGTCTTGCGCAGGAATATAAGATTTTGAGAGCCGGGCACTTGCTCGGGCGCTTCTTCGAACACGTACAGGGATTGCACGCCCGCCGCGGGGGCAAGGATGCACTCGACAAGCCAGGCCGCAATCGTGTGCGCAGATCGCACAACTGGGAACAATGCACTGCTCGTGTTTGCGTCCGCGCCTTGCTGCTGCTGCTGCTGCTGCTGCTGCTGCTGCATGTTCATGTTCATGTTGAACATCTCAACCGTTTCAGCAAATGTCGCCTCGGTTACTCGGTCAGAGCCCTGGCGCCCTGCCACACCGGCGCTGAGCGCTTCGAGCAACTCGGTGACTTCTGCGGCACCAAGTCGCGCGTGCACGCCCGTCGGTGCGGACAGATTCATCTGAAGCGTGCCACGCGCAATCGCGCGCTGGCGCCACGCCTCGAGCTCGGGCTCGGGGCGCTCGGTTGCGAGCTGCGGACGCAGGCGCGTCACAACAGGCTTGAGCCCGCGTATGCGCGTCTTGGCCTTTGCCTTGGTCTCGCCCAGGCCAACGCCCAGACGGCGGCGCACGTTTTCCGACAGATCGGCAGCGCACTGCGGCACCGAGCCGCTGCCATATGCTGCCACGTACATCAGGCACGCGTTTTCCCACTTTTTCCACGCGGCCGTGTTCATCTCATCTTCCGGTGGCTGCGCGGCCACAAAGGCGCACACGGCCTCGATTCCCGCGTAAATCTGCGCGCTGTCGCCGTCTGCGTGCGCGCCCACCCCTGCGCCAGCATTGGCATTGGCAGTCACAGTTGCGGAAGCGGGAGCGTCAGTCTGGCTGGATGATGCCATGTTGCGTGGGGAGATAAGTGTGCGCGTGCAACAACCGGCGTGAGTGTCCAGCGCGCGCGCGCGCGCGCACGCGAGCGCTCGTTACGCGGCCAAGCTTGCAAAAAAGTCAAGGCGCTTGCGCGCCGTGGCTGCGCGTGGCAACGCGGGGTCAGCAGGCGTCCAGTGCGCGTACGCGCAGTTGGCGCCGTACACGCAAAAGCCGTGGCGCGCATAGTTTCGGCACACGCGGCGCTCACGTGACGCATGCAACAGTGCGGGGCAGCGCGTGCGTGGTGGCGCGCGCAAGTCCGCGTCACAGTGTGCAAAGACACACGTCAACCCGCGCGGGCACGTGCGCCCGCCTAACACGTGCGCGCACAGCTTGGTGCGGTAGAAAGGATGTGCGGATAGGTCGGCGCTCATAAGTTAAATGTACCTATTGCACCACCAAAAGAAAATTCAACAGTACGCGGCGCGTCTTTCCTGGCGCCAGCGCACCGGCGCGCCGCGCGTCCTGTGCAAGACGCAGAGTTGGACACTTCACTTTGCGGCGTGCGTGCACACACACGCGCGCGCGCGCTCAATGGCCAGCACGGAAGAGCTGGACGAGCTGGTGCAACTGGCGCAAACCGCGGCACACATATCTCGCGAAGTGGGTGCAATGACGTCGTGCGAACGCACGCGCCACCGGCGTGACGCGGCTTCGCGCATGGCGAGCGCGCACCCGTCCCATTTAGCGCCAAACGACGCAGAGCAGCGCATGGTGGCGCTTGCCGCACAACTGGCCGCGAGTGACATGTCCTTTCTGCCGCCGTACATGCCACGCGTGCCGCGCGACGCGCACGTGCGCACATCGCTTAACGCGCGGTACATGGGGCGCAACTGTGCCGGTTACACGCTGGTCGAGCTTGCTCGCGTGCTTGGCGCGTCAGCGGCCACGCTGCTGGCCGCACTGACTGCGCTCGAGAGCGAGGACGCGCGCACTGGACGTTTTTACGCCGCGCGCCTGCTTGAACGCGCAATTACAAACGGTGACGTTGAGCTTGTGCGCGATCTGGCGGCGCGGTACCCGCAGTCCGATGCTGAACGCTCAAGCGTAGCTGGCCTGCTTGCGCAAGCACTGCGCGCCGCGCAGCCAGCGCTTATCAGCATGTTTGTGCGCGCCCAACCGGCTCTGCAGCTGACGCACGGCATGAAGGCCATGCTTGCACGTGCTGACCGCGTCACGCTTGTTGCACGCATTTGCGCACTTGATGACGCGCTGTCACTTGGAACGTGCATACTGCTTGGCCTGCCCATGGACTGGTGCAACAGCACTGGCCGTACGCTGCTGCATGCCGCTTGCGCCTCGCATGCGATCGCCTGTGTCACGTTTCTGGTCTCCAAGGGCGTGGACGTTGCCGCGCCAGACAGCGCAGGGCACACGCCCGTGTACGACGCAATCGCAGGCGACAATGCCGAGCGCGACACACTGCCGCTGCTGCTAGGTACGCTTGCAAACGTCGACGCGACATCTGTCGAGTACGCTAGCCAAGTGGCACAATTGCGCGTTTGCACAGGCGAGCCCGGCCTTGCCGTATATGCTGCGGCACACGGTAATCTTGCGCTCGTGCGTGTTCTTGCGCGCCTGCGCTGCTACAACAACGTGCATGTTACATACGATGCGCTGCTTGCCGTATTGTCATTTAACCAGCTGGAAACAATGCGCGAGATCATGACCGTGTCCGAATTTTACGAGCAATTGGCTCAACCGCTGTTTATGACAGCGCTGAGGGCACGCAACATGCCCGCGCTGGAAATCATGATGCGCGCAGGCACGGCCGTGTACGGATGGCAACACGGCATGGACATTATTGAGCTGGCACGGGAAAGTGGCGCAAAGTACCTGCGTTTGCATGCCCCTCCTTGGTTGAACAGCTGGAATGCAATGCACAACCTTGTCGAGCTGGACATGGACTATGACCAGCTGACGCATTACAATGCAGACGCGTTTGCAGCATGGAGGCCAGGCAACTTGCGCAATCTGCGCATTTTGCGCATGCTGTGCACTAACAGGCAAAATGCCGATAGCGACACCGATGATGATGATGATGACAGCTGCATGCTCAAAACAATGGGGCATTTTTCAAAAATTGCCGCTTCGCTGTGGAATGCCTATGCAGAAGCTGACATGCGTTTGCACACACTCGAAATGCGTGTGTGCAAGCACAATATTACGCAACGCGCGTCAACAAAGGGGTACATGCTAGATTTGAGATGCCACACGCCTCACGTCATTTCCGAGATTATCAGCCAGCTGGGTCTGGCGCATCTGGTGCTAATCGGCTGGCCGCTAGACGTTCGCGATGCACGCGAACTAGCGGGCTTGCTAGCTGCACCAAAGTCCACAATCAAAACGCTGGAGATCGAGTACGGCACCAACTTTCACCCAGACATGGCCGAAGAGCTGTTTGTTGCCGCGCGCGCTTCACCGAGCCTGTGCAAACTCAGTGTGCCGCCGG
The DNA here is from genome assembly GCA_031374415.1 of Burkholderiales bacterium. Lineage (GTDB taxonomy): Bacteria > Pseudomonadota > Gammaproteobacteria > Burkholderiales > Burkholderiaceae_C > CANHBY01. The sequence continues at coordinate 8,175 of JANMGB010000154.1, read as the reverse complement.
AACTGCACAAGCCCGAACGCCTTGCTGCCGTGCTGCACTGGAATTCTGTCATGCTGTCCGCGCCGTGGTGCCCTGAGCGCACGTCAGCTTGCCCGCCCGCGTTTCGTGCGCGCGTCCTTGCGCTGTTCTCGTGCGCGCGCGTTGACAAGCGCAAGTTTTGTTCGCGCGCACACAGAGCGCTGGCAAGCACGCCGCTCGAGCTGCTCTTTGAAATCATGGCGTGGCTGGCCGCTGGGCCGGCGCCATTGCTGTAAACGCGGCGTTTTCCCCTATAACAAGCATAAACAAAGCATCTTTAATTAATTATTATTATTATTATTATTATTATTTTTGACACGTTAACCTGCGCATTTGCGCGACTCGACGCGACGCGCCTCTGCGTTGCGCACATGTGTGCTGAAACTGGTAGAGCACGTGCGGCACACCTAACTTGAAAGCGCGCGTTTGCGTTTGCGCTTGCTCACAACTTGGCATGGCTGTACGCACTCCACACGTGCACCAGCTGTTTATGTTTAGCGAGCCTGCGGGCGCAGGCGCCGTACGCACGATACGCGCAACCGCGCCCGGAGAAGTTCGCATTCGCGTTGAAGTGCCCGAGCTCGTGCCCGAGCCCGTGCCCGAGCCCGTGCCCGCGCCTCTACCTGCCCTGCACATGCTTGCATGCAATTGGGACCTTTACACGAGTTGCGCTGGTGGCACATGGGTCAAGCCGCGCCTGCAATGGACAATCACGTGCGTCGAGCAGCTGCTGTACGTATGCGACAATCTACTTGCCGTGCCTGGCGCCGACTATTACCTGTTTCGCGCCGGTATCGAGTCCACATATGACACCGAGCCAAACGCAAGCGGCGGCAAGGCGCGCATTGCGTATACGAGCAAGCAAGACACGCCCGTGTTCTGGTTGCGTGCACGCGACGCGCTGCTCGACCTTGTTTCCGGCGAGCTTGACGCACGCCTTGCTGCGCTTGGGTTGCAAGAGGCGCCCGGCACACTGCCCGGAACCGAGGCCGGCAGCGCTCCGCTCATCACCGGGCTTGCGCTAACGACGCGCGGTTCTGGGCGCACGCTCTCTTTTTGGACGCGCAACCTTGAAACGCACCGACCTACGTTTCTTGGCGCGCTCGAGGAGTTTGCCGCGGCTCACCGCGCCGAGTACGCGTGCGGGGCGCGCGCACCTGCGCCTGCGCCAAGCGAAAAGCCCGTGTCCGAGACAGACGCATGTCGCGCCGCCGCGCTTGCTGCCGCCGCCACGTGCAAGCGCACGTACGAGTGGGCGCCGCACCGCAAGCGCAAGTAATGGCAAGCATGCACACACACGCGCGCACGCGCGCGTGTGTACACGTGAACTGGTAAACACTGCACAGTGCCTGTGGCAGTGCCTAATCCAATCCGCTGTACTCGACGGTGGGCGGCACAGCGTTGGCGCCGTGCTCGCAACGGTCAGGCACGCGGCGGTGCCGGTCGCGTTAAAGACAACCTCGGTTGCCGGGATGTTTGGGATGTGCAAGAACACTGGCGCGGCTCGCACCCGCGCGCAAGATAGTCCGTGTAATAGCCAACAAAGAGCGAGTGTGTCACGACAATGAGCAGGTACGTGTCCGCGTCGGGCGCCTCTTTGTGCATGGATTCAAAGCTGGCAAGTATGTGCACGTGTCCCGCGACAAGCACGTTTGCGCAATAGTCGTCCCCGTCGGCATGCGCTTTGAGCGCAAGCTCTGGCGCGTCAAGCTGCGCGCCGTACTTGGCGCGCGGCAGTGGCACGACATACGGCCAGTGCGTGAGCGGCCTGCGCTACAGTGCGCACATTGCAGGCACGTAAACACGTTTGAATTTAAAATACGTAAATGCAAAGAAATCACTTGCGCACTTGCAGTCATTAGCACGAGTGGTAAGCGTCAAATACCATGTAAATCATACAAAAATAAGGATTTAAACGCCAATATAAAAAAATATGCACCCGTTGTCTTACCTGGCCTAAATGCACGCTTTTTTAACCCCCGTTTTATGGGCTAAGACCTATTAGCATAAACCTTGGTTATTTTTGCTATTTTACAACATTACAATCATTTTATGTCAGTGTGCACATGCGATATTCACTGGTAATTACATGTAATTCCAAAAATAACCAAGGTTTATGCTAATAGGTCTTAGCCCATAAAACGGGGGTTAAAAAAGCGTCGTTTTAGGCCAGGTAAGACAGCGGGTGCATATTTTTTTATATTCATGTTGTAGTGTTAATTATAGTTAATTATGTCCATTTACTAGGGCGAGTCGCGCAGTGCTGCCGATTGCTACACAAGGTCTATGCTGACGCCTTCGGTGCGCTGACACATGTCCCTGAGCTTTTCAAAAGCTTCATCTGCAGTGACGCGAGGCGCGTCGGGCGGTAGCATGCGTTCAAACTCGGCCACGTGCGCGTCGAGCTCGCGCATGGACAGCAGCTCGTGCGTGTCCGCGAGCATGTCAGCGACATAGTGCGAGTCGTCGAGCAGCAAGTGCGCGGCGCGCCCGTAATAGCGCTCGGCCAGCGTGGCGCGCGGCACGCTGAGCACCCACGGTGGCGCGCCGTGCGTGTAGTTGGCCAGGCTGTAGCTGACACCAGGCGGCGGCAGGCAAAAGATGAGCATAGCGCGAAACCCCTCTGTCCGCGCGCTTTCTAGTGTGCAGTGAATCGTGCCGTGAAAGATGTGCATCGCGTCAGTTTCAATGCCTGGGTTATCTTGCTCGCGCTTAACAGCACCGCGCAGTGCATTGATCAGCTCATCAAGATCCAGAACTTTGACTTGCGGCAGAAGCGTGCGCACGCGCTCGCCCAGCTCGGACTTGCCCGCGCCGCTGGGGCCTGTGACATGCACGACAGAGAATGGCGCGCTTGGCTTGCACGGCGGCGGCGGCGGCGACAGGCGCGGCGGCCAGACCGCGCCTGTCCACACCATCTCAATGACGCCAGTGTCGCTGGACAGGCTTGACTGTTCAAAGCCCGCGCGCATGTACAGCCGACGCGCGGAATAGTTGCGCGCGTGTACGCACAGCGTGAGCTCTGTTGCGGGCTGCACAAGTGCGGCCACAATGTTCGTGCCGTACCCGTGACCTTGCACAGCACCGTCTACAAGAAGCGCCTTGAGCCTGCGCTCGCCAAGTGCGACAAGGGCGACTGCGTGGCCACTAACGCAGTTGTACACGAGATACACGCGGAACGCGGGATCGTGCGCACCCAGCGCCACAATCTCGCCGGCGGGCGCAACAAACGCGCTCTGGCGCGCAAGCGGTGCGAGTGCGCACGCGCTTTTGACGTTGTTGGCGCACACGAGCTCGGCGCGCAGCCCGTGGCTTTGCGCGCAAAGCGCGTCCATAAAGGCGTCCGGCGTGTCTGCCATGCTGGTGCAAGTCAAGTAATGTGTGGTGCAGTGCAGTGCTTTACGGCCCGTTAGCACATGTAATGAGCGTAAAAGCGCGCGTGCGTTGCGCGCGCCTCGTCCGCGTGCGCTGGCGGCACAATTGCATCCCACACGGCGCCGCTGGTGCACCCGAACGGTGTAATTACAAGTTGGGCAAGCAGTGCGGCGTCCACGCCGGCAAAATGCGCAGCAAATGCCTCGCGCGAATCTGGGCTGGCAATTGGATTGTGCACCAGCGCGACAGTGCGGACGTACGGCAGGCGTAACAGCGTGCGCAGCGCGCCGTACGTTTGTGCGGGTGCGCGAAAACCGTGTAACCAGTTAACTTGCAGCAACACGGTCTCACAAGCAGGAAGCAGTGAAACAAGCGCCGCCACATCATCAAAATCACTATCCTGCAAACAGTTCTGGCGCAGATCTAGCGTAGTCGCGTTGCGCAGGGTATCCGCGTCCGTGTTTTGCACGTTTTCCAGAACCTGCGCCAGCAAACTGTGCGCATGCATGCGTGTGCGTGCGTGCGCATGCATGAGTTAGTGAATCTGTGTGGCAACATAAAACGCACACGCGCGCGCAGCGGGCGCGTCACGTACAATCGATTCCCTCTTGCGCCTTTGAGAAGCGACGTTTTTGTTTCAACAGTACACGCTAGATTGAGCACGCCATTGATGATATAATCGGCAATACGCACGGGCATGTGTTGCCACAGCTCGTTAAAGCGCGGCAGCATGCACGCGGCAAAGATGCTCATGTGCGCGCGTGCGTGCGGATAGCGCTCGTCGTCGTGCGCACATTCAATCAGCTCTTTTGGCTCAAAGATGTGCATGTCCCTTGCTTGGATGACGCGCAGCAGCAACTCGGCGCACGGTACGCGAGCGCGCTCCTCGGGCGTCAGCGCGTCCCACGTGCTAGTGGCCTCACCGGACTGCGCAGTGACTCTGTCGGCGCTGCCGTCGGCGACTCGACCAGACATTACTCCAGGAAAAGCGTGCGTGCACACCAAGTCAAGTCAAGTGCCATGTTTTTACACAAGTTTGAGTTGTGCTGCATGCTTGGGGCCTGTGCCAACGTGCACAATGCGCGTGCCAATAACATCGGCATAGATGTTGCCAAACGGAGGCGGAGCATGTGGGGGACCCGGACGATGCCCAAACGCCTGCCCAAGCTCGCGTGCGCGCAACTCTTTCCGGTCATTGTTAATCTGCTCCATGATGGATGCAAGCATGGCGTTATTGCCTTCTACTTTTTTGCTAATTGCGGCCAAGTTGGCTTCGATTGCGCGTAGTGCGGCGTGCACATTGACACCGTCGTCGTCATCATCACCACGGCTGAGCGGCGTCTCGCGCGTGGCTGCCGCAGCGTCGGCGACCGGGGGCGTGTCGCTGACTTGGTCAGTTGCTGGTGTGTACGAGGTGACTCCATCTTTGGACAGCGAGCCTACGCGCACCGAGCCGTTGAACGTGAACGTGGACATGTAGCCAAGCCAACGAGTGGGGTGTGCGCGACTGCACACACAGCCAGCTAGGACTGGTCAGGCTGGATCAACGCGCGACTTGGCCGCGCAAGGCACGCGCAGGCGCCAGTGGCGCGCGGCGCTTGGCGCGTTGGAGAGCGTGAACGCAGCCGCATAAATAAGCGCTACAAGTAAAAACCCAAACATCAGTGTGAACGCGATATTGCCGCACACGCGCTCTGCATTGCTGGTAGAAAGCGCTGTCAGCGACGCGCTGATGACCAGCACTAAAGAAAGGCTGACCACGCAAGATCGTGCGCCGCGCTTGTCACGTGCAGCGCGCGCGCGGCGCAGTTCTTGGATGAATGTAGCTTGATAACCCTACAGCGCGCCAACACGCAAGGCGCTAACGCAAGTCGTCAGTCAATAAGCGCATGCATGCATGCATGCATGCGATCGCTCGTGCACGTGCGTGCAACGGCCTGCGCTGACTTACCACCTCCAAATCCTGGAGACACACAATATAGTTTGTGCTGCTGCTGCTGCTGCTGCTGCTGCTGCTGCTGCCCGGCAGCGCAAGACTGTCTGTGCTGTATGTCCAGCTGTCGTGCGCGCGCAAGGTGCGGAAGACCATACCGACTTGAGTGTGTGTGTGTGTGTGTGTGTGTGCGCGCCGCTCACCTAGCTGGCTAGCCACCTAGCTGGCTAGCTAGCTAGCTAGCTAGCATTTACAGCGCGCACGGTCCCCGGCACGGTTCCCGGCACGGTCCCCGGCACGGTCCCCGGCACGGTCTTCGACGCTGTCCGCGCGCACCTGAAACTCCGCATTGTACGCCGCATCGGCAGCACGTGCCTCCGCCAGTGCGCGCGCGCGGCGTGCGGCAAAGGCGCGCGCAAGGTCGCAGAGGTGCGCGCGCAACTCGGCCACGCCATCGCCTGTTTTGCCAGATACTTCGTAATGGTGCACACCCGCGCCAAGATCGGACGCCAAGCGGCGCCCTTCTGCCGGCAGCACAGCGCATGGCTCGTCCGCGCGCGTGCCAACAACCACAAAAACGACAGAGTCATCTGCGTGCGTAAGCACGGTTTTCTTCCACCGTTCGCATATGCCTTCAAAGCTTGGCTGCACGCTTTGAGCGTACACAAGCACACACACGTGCGTGCCGCGGAAAAATATAGGCAGCAGCGAGTGAAAACGCTCTTGCCCTGCCGTGTCCCACAGTGCAAGCACGCCGCGCTCGTCGACTGGCATCTGGTCGTGGTTAAACGTAATCGTTGGCCGCTGTGTCGCATTGAACGGGCGACCAAGCAACGCGTCAATGAGCGCAGACTTGCCCACGCCAGCATCACCAATCACGATGGCCTTGGCAAGCTCGGGCAGGTGTCGCGCTGCCGGCACAGAGTCCGCCATACTGCAGTGTGCGCACACACACGCAAGTCCACATGGCCGCCACGCGTACGGAGCGCATGTCGCCGCTGGCACGTCTGCCACCTACAATGTCACGTACAAGCCCGGACTCGTGCTCGGACTCGCACTCCGAGTCCACATCAAAGTCGGACTCGGAGGTTGATGATGTGGCGGGAGCCGGCGTCGGTGTCGGCGCCGGCGCTGGCGCTGACGCTAGCGCTAGCGCTAGCGTTGCACCACGCATGTCACGCCCGCGCACGCCCGTAGAATTGCGCGACCTTGCTCCTGTCGCGCGTGTGCAAGGTATTACGCGCTCACGCTCGGTTTCTTTCGGGGCCGGCATGCGCACCATGTTTGCGCCTACTCCCGCGCCGGCGATCCAGTGCACCGAGTTTACGCGCTCAATTTGGCCGCCGTGGTCGCGCGCAGGCGGCAATTCCGCGGACGACGCGTCGCTGCTGTGTCCCGGTGACCGCGCCGTGTTCTTTGTCATTGACGTGATGAGCATGACGCACAGTGCGCCGCGCGCGCAGCTGCTAAATCTGGCGTGTATGTTTAGCGCGCTGGGCGGAGAATGCGCAGAGCACGGTCTGCGCGTGCGCACGGTCATTCGCTACCCGGCTGCGTGGTTTGACGCCCGCGCACTTGAACGTGCAATTGCATCGCACGAGGATGCGGTCAAGAGCGCCAAGGAAGCGCTTAACATGCGCCGCAACGATCTTGCCGACTATCGTGCACGGCTGAACAAGCGACATGATGATGCTGCCGCTGCGGCAGACATTACCGAAAGCACAATGGCAGAAGCCGTGCGTGATGCCGACGAGTCGCTTGTACAGCAGAACGCGCAGCTTGAAGAGGCGCAGCTGCGCCTGAACGAGCTAATTCGCCTGCTTGAGTATTCGCTGCCGCACGTCAACATATTGCAAGCGCACGCACATCGCAACGCCACTGAGCGCATATTTGACTGGGGAGCGCTAGTATACGAGATTACGCAGGAGCACACGCGTGTTCTTGAAATGCCGTACACTGAGTTTTTCTTTGCCTTTGATGCGGTTGGCGAACCCGAGCTTGCTCGCGAACTTTACGCTGCAATGTCCCGTTACACACGCAAGCTCTGGTGGCTGCGCGACTTTAGGGACCTGGTATCCACGCAGGCCAACCTCGCCCGTGATGCTGCAAACGCCAAGCTCAATTGCTCGCGTGCGTTCGCTTCGGTGCTGCGCGCACCAAAGGCGGCAAAGAGTGGTTCGCACGGCAAACAGCGCGCCACTAGGACACGATCAGCGGGAACTGCAAGCACAGGCGCGTCTGCCCGCGCTCATCCTGCGCGCGGTACTCGACGCGGTATCGCCCCGCGGGCATAGCGGCCGCTGCGGGCAGGTCCGTACCAATCGTGTAGGCAAAGTCGCCGGCAGGCAGTGGGCACGGTGCACCGCCTGCCCGCAACGCGGCGCACAGGTCGCCACTTAGCTCGCGTGCCATAAATGGACCCATCATGACACGCATGTGCACCGTGCCGTGCTCGAGCGGCGTAGGCGTGTGCCCCTTCACGCGCACATCAAGTCGCGCACCGCACGGCGCGGGCTGCGGCGTGAATGTCAAGCTCGCCACTGCCACATTGCCTGAATCGTCGTCACACGCGCTCCACGCGCCCGCGCTGACAGCGCATGTGCGCGCGCTCGCGTAGCTCGGCAGTACCAACACCAGCGCCAGTGCCAGTAGCACTGTTTGACAGATTGCACGCAAGCCGTTCATTTGTACAGTCAAGTGTGGTGCCGCGCACATATGTACGCACAACCGCGCACGCGTAACATTTAAAAATGTAGATTGCGCGCGCACACACGCACATTTGTTTAGCAGTGTAAACAAGCCCTGTTCCTCGTGCAACAACCGTAATTAAAAGATGGTTATCTGTATAT
>JANMGB010000148.1:0-1058 GCA_031374415.1 Burkholderiales bacterium | reverse complement strand
GAAACGGCCGATGTGCGCGCTCTGTCTACTGCGGCCGTCCGCAACCTCAGCACCGACCAGATTTCCGCATTGAGCTCCGATCAGATGGGCGCCTTGACCACCGCACAGGTTGTCGCCATCTCCACCGCACAGCTCGCAGCCCTGGGCACTGCCAGCCTCAATGGCTTGGGTACCGCACAGTTTGCCGCGCTCAGCACCGCCCAAGCTGCGGCCCTCACCACCGCCCAGATCGCGGGGCTGGAGACCGCTGATTTGGTGGCTCTGAGTACCGCCAACATCCGCAGCCTGCCCACCGCTGGCATTGCTGCACTCAGCACCGCTGAAGTTGTCGCCCTCACCACCGCCCAGGTCGCCGCTCTGAGCTCTGATCAGGTCACCGCTCTGACCAGCACGCAGATTGCCGCGCTCGAGACGGCCGATCTGCGCGCCCTCATCACCGCCGGTGTCGCCGCTTGGAGCACCGCGCAAATCGCAGCGCTGAGCAGCAGCCAGATGGCGGCCCTGAGCACCGCTCAAGTGGTGGCTCTGAACACCGCACAGATCGCCTCGCTCACCACCGTCGACCTCAATGCCCTCGACACTGCACAGTTCGCTGTCTTGACCTCGGCCCAGGCTGCAGCCCTCACCACCGTGCAGATGGCGGCCCTGGAAACGGCCGATGTGCGCGCTCTGTCTACTGCGGCCGTCCGCAACCTCAGCACCGACAAGATCTCCGCATTGAGCTCCGATCAGATGGGCGCCTTGACCACCGCACAGGTTGTCGCCATCTCCACCGCACAGCTCGCAGCCCTGGGCACTGCCAGCCTCAATGGCTTGGGTACCGCACAGTTTGCGGCCCTGTCGACGGCACAAGCTGCGGCCCTGACCACCGCCCAGATCGCGGGGCTGGAGACCGCTGATTTGGTGGCTCTGAGCACTGCCAACATCCGCAGCCTGCCTACCGCTGGCATTGCTGCACTCAGCACCGCTGAAGTTGTCGCCCTCACCACTGCCCAGGTCGCCGCTCTGAGCTCTGATCAGGTCACCGCTCTGACCAGCACGCAGATTGCCGCACTCGA
>JANMGB010000142.1:0-13808 GCA_031374415.1 Burkholderiales bacterium | reverse complement strand
TGGGGGTGGCTGGCAAGGGTGTAGCAGGGCTTTCGGACAGCCTGCTGTCCGCCTGCGGAACGACCCGCGCTTGCAAGCGCGGGTGCGCCCTGCAAGCGCGACGACGCGGTGGGCCTTTGCCCACAAGGAGGAGCAACGCCGCCAGGCGCCCCCAGCGCGGCTCCCTCGGGGGTGTAGCGCGGTCACCCACAAGATGACGCCTCTCGCGCTCAACAATGTCAGCAGTCATGAGGGTTTGCTTGCGGATGAGAGCGGTCAACTGCCGTTTTTAGGTTCAAGCGCTCCGCGAAACTCGCAACGGTTTGCCGCGCGAGTCATGCGCCCGGTGATCAATGCGGACCGCCCGACAAATCGCTCATGTCGCTCAGGCCACAGCCGAGCTGCCGTGCCATGCCCTGCGCGCCCGCGCGCGCAATGCCACCACTGCGGCCAGCGACCCTCGCGGGTTCGCTGGCCTCGAAACATCGCGCGGCTACTGCCGCTTCACTTAGTTGTAGGGGTTACAGACTTCGGGCCTGAAACAGGCCCTCGGTGCTTTCAAGTCGTAGCTCTTCACCAGGCTGTTGCCGGAAAACTCGAAGTACCTGCCATACGCGAAGATGACTTCGTTGCGGTTGCTCTTCAGCTCGCGTGCGTCAAACTTACAGGGCTTGCCCGCTGATTCGTACTGGCAAATGGCAGCGTAACGGGGAATGCTTTCCAGTGTTCCCATACATGGCCCAACCGAGGGGCCTCCGGCGGCGCCTGCGGGGGGCTGAATGAGAGAAAATCCAATCCCCAATCCTTGCGTCAGATCGCCATGGCCTGACTTAAGCCAACCGGCCTCCTCGAAACCCGGAGCGATTCACGGAACCAAGCTTCGATTTGTGCAACAACGTCGAACTAACAGTTGCTCCTTCGCCACTCAAGTTCATCAAAAAACTGAAATAGGTCTGAAACCCCGGCCTTCAGGCCGGAGAGCCCCGAAGGGGCGATTCAAAGGTAGGGGATGCAAACCCCTACCAACAGCCTACACAACGACCTTCAGGTCGGTCGAATGTTTGCTACAAACTGAAACGAGCACCATCTGCATGGGCAACCGCTCAGAAGGCCGGCTACAAGGTAGCTGTCGACTTCTGCTCACCACGATGCGCGGTGCTACTGATAGCGTCCAGGCATTGATACGGAAATTTTATGCGCAAATTGGAGTCATTTCATAGCCAGAGTGCCGGGCAGTCCGCACAGACCTTCAGGGAAAATCTATCCCAAGTGAGAAGGGATGCTTTACCGACCACTCCAGAAGAGTCTTCGGACAGTCGTGGAAGCTCTGGAGCCTCAGTCAATGCCAGAGGTCCAGGTGCTACATCGTCTGGAAACATGATTCGCAGGCAAATGCTTCAAATCTTGCAAAGTTCGTCCTTCCAAGGTAACAGCGCTGTCAGTGCTGGCTCCAACGCACCAACGCCGAATGCGCCCGGCGACCCTCAACCGATCCCTTTAGCACCTGCCCTACTCCGACAGCGGCCACTGCCAAGACCCGACGCAACAACTCCGGGTGCGTACAGCTGTGGACCGGGTCAACAACCCATTAGAGCGGATAAATTAGATCGCATGACATTGAATGCAAATGCAAATGCAAATGTAAATACAGATACAGATACAGATACAAATGTATTGCCGACTACCGAGCGGCCTCCCGCGGTGGGCAGTCCAGTTGAACATGCATCAGCTGATGGACCGCCACTAGTGGCCGATGTTCACGTTGTCGTATTGAGTGTGGATGACGAAACATTTAGCTTACCGAGGGCGACCCCGATCAATCCGAGGCCTGATGATGTGTCCCATCCCGCGTGATCATGTCCCCACCCGCAGCTGGCCGCTGTTTCGAGCCAGAGACCTGATGCGGGGAGTCATTGCACGTTGTTGGGGTCAGGCCTGAATACTGCTATTTTAGTAGATTTCTGCGTTGTTGGGGTCAGATACAAAGCAAAACAAATCGGCATTGACCTGCGCCAAAGCTCCAGTAGGGACTAATGCGAGGAATATAAGTTTAATAATTATTTTCATAATGTATAATTATCTGACTATCGTGTGTTTTCGTCCGCCAAAATATCACCAAGAAGCCCGATTATCTCTATAGAGTCTGCTTTTCTAGCGAGAAATTAATCGTGTGCTGCACTGGGATAAACCTTCTCTCTTGTCGCGGCGGATTCCCAGCCATCACTGGATTTCCTTGTGCATCAACGGATAGCTCCAAACTACTATTTCGACGCCACGTAAATGTCACCCTGTACAGGGCACCTTCAGTTGACTGGCCCACCCTCGCAAAAGGACACAGGCCACTCGGACGTAAGACTTTGCGTGTAGGGAACAGAAAACGGTGTGGCCTGGCCATCCTGTATCCAATTGAAACGCCATGATGGATCGAGGGTTGGCAAACTTGAGATATTGACTCGCAAACTACCTGTGTAGGTGTCGTGGCAGTTACCCAGTTTATCCTTGTAATCCTTCTCGGCGAAACAGGATCGGATCATCTTGTTGCATGAAAATGGAACAGAGCCGTAGATCATCGATCCCTCCCCTGTAGAGTTCAGGGCGACGAAATCTGCGATCTCAAAGGTGGCTCCCCCGCCAGAATACATTTCGCTGAAATGCCTGATGATGGCGACGGCATATTCACGCGTGCCTACGGGATACAGTGCAGGATAGATAGACAAGCGCCGAGGGTTTTCTTGCTCGTTTGCTGAGATTGAATGTTCGTAGGATGAAAAATCCCACGAGCGAGATTTGGTAGGATCGAGCGGATCTGCTGTGTCCAGCGCAATCAATCTGGGGCCGCTGTCGTCGACCAGGTAGATGGGATCCTGGATTGATGCGCCACGGCCGACCCACGCCCGAGTGGTACCAGGGTTGCAAGGGGCCGCTGGCAATCCCTCGCACACTTCTTTGATTGCCTTGCTGTTTATGCGATCAGCTGGGGCCGGCACGAATGCTATTGCAGCCCGAATGGAAGGTGCCGCTGAAGCAGCGTGAAAGCCGCAGAGTGCGAGCCAAAGAAAACAAATTTTGGCTGCTGGGCATGACGTACCTCTTTCCCGCACTGAAATCATGCTCAGTCCTTTTTCTGCCTCCGTAGAGTTCCCGTTTCTACCGGTTTAGGCAAGTCGTTCAAAATGCTTCAGGGAGATTTTAAACAAGCGTGGCGATCATCGATGTGAGTCGTGCCGCCATTCACCGACAGAGTCATTTGGTAGGGTCAAGTCGGCTTCTACGGCATGAAAAATTGGCCTTGCTTCATACGATAGCCATAGGGGACAAATAACCCACCTCCCGTAACAAGTTTACTATTTTCCAAATTGCACAAGGACCGCGCCAAACTGCCGTCGACCGTCGACAAGCCGATAGCCTTTCGCTGCAAATTTTCTCCCGTCTGGACTAAAAGCAAGCTCCGGTTCGCCCTCAGTCATATCGAGATCAAGTAGAGCAACTACATTTCCATCATGAAGATCAATCAGCGCCAATGCCCCGGATTCAAGTCGAACCCCTACTCGATTGTCAGCGCTTTTGATCAGAATGCCCGAAACTTCGGCGTTTTCGGTACCTATAGGCTGCGAAGAAACTTGCCAGGTAGCTGTCCACACTTTTGCGCCGTCGATAGAATTACCGCTATTCACGATTAATTCGCTTCCATCTGCCGTGAATGCGATCGAAAATATGCGTTGGGTATTGACATAAATTTTATCTTTACTTGTGTGCCAACCTCGGTCGATCACTACGAGGGTTTCGGAGGTCGATGAGGTCCTACCAGCCTGGGCCCCGACCCAAAAGCGGTTGCTCGGATGAATTGCGATGGGGGGCGCGAAATGAATTCCGCGCTTGGAAGAATGTACCTTGCCAGAGACGGCATCGAGCTGAAATGATGTAGATTCTTTCGTTTTTGGATCAATAGTGGTTGCAAGCACTAACGTACCATCTGGGCTAACACTCCCCCATCGGGTATTCAGTGGATACCTGCAACCCGAGCGAGTCGATTTACTTTCAAGGTCGAAGACCTGACATCCGCCAAGGTAAAGGGACTTTCCGTCTGCGACATAGCCGATACCATTGACACCTGGGTTTGTGGCTCTGATGTATTCAAGCGACTCAACTGTCACAGCGGAATAGGCAATCTCACTGGCGATCCCTAAAAGTATTGCCAACAAGAATGTGAACCGAGATCTGACAATCAATTGGTTAAAGCTTTTAGGGCCCAAGACTTTCATAGGCAGAAGTGGTTCCATCGAATCGTCTCGTAAATGAAGGCGCATCCCAGCGATTAATTAGTCGGCCATGCAAAGTTCATTTTACAGCCTAACGCCCCACGAATTGGCGGTGGCGAGCGAGTGACGTGACAAGGCCGTGAGCCAAAGATCAATGGCTGCTGTGGAAACGAACATGGGATGAGCAAAGCGCTCTATGGCGTCGAAGATCGGCAGCGCAACTAACCAAGCAACCAACCAACCAAGCCTACGGCCTCCTTCAAGCCCCTGGCGGAGATACGGCAGCCACGTCGTGCGTGGCACGACAACCGACGCGTTAACTCAGCAAGCCTTGAAGGGGGCCGGCTTCAGACCCCTGCGGGTACGGCCCGCATTAGCCAGCGCAGGTTGTAGCCCACCGCGCAGCTCACCGCGTGCAACGCATCGCCGATGGCGCCCTTGAGCCAACACCGATCCATGCGGTGGTCTGACTTCAAATGCCCAATCGCTGGCTCGATGGCTTGGCGTCTACGCAGCCATCCCTTCTGCTGTGGCGTTAGGCTTTTGAGCCTGCCCCGGTGAATGATGAACTTGTCGGGGTTGTCGGCATCGACATCGCGTCCTCTGAACCCCAGGTCGCCCACCACCACTTTGATCGTGGCGTTGATGTCTTGCATCAAGTTGCTGGCCTGCTCCAGTACCCCACTCAGGATGTGCCCGTCGTACGGGTTGCCGGGGCAGCTGCGCGCGCCTAGCATCAGGCCATGTTTGTGTGAGACCACGATGGCGCTCTTGACGCCAAACTCATACGGCTTGCGCGCTTTGCCTTTGCCGATGCACTCGACCTCTGGCGCATGCAGCGCGTACAGCTTGTTCTTGTCGTGGCGCTGCTGGGTGCGGATGCGCTCGGCTCGCTCCAGCCACATCATCAATTCGGTCAACGCCAGCGGGTTGTCGGTGCGCAACCCAGGCGCATTGCATTTGCGCTGCACCTCGCGCATCACGATGCCCAGGATCGTGCTTTGCCGCCTGAGCACTCTCTTCAAGCGCTTGAATTGTTTGGCGTGCCCATAGCCGCCGGCTTGTCGGCGCAGAGTCTTGCCTTCCTTGGCAAACGTCTGCTTCAAGTGGATGCCTGCTCGCTTGGCCGCACTGACTACTTTGTGCCGCGCGATCTCCAGCAGCCGACTGTCCACCGGGTGGGTGATGGCCTTTTCTTGCACGGTGGTGTCGACGATCACGCGCTCCAGGTCTTTGGGCTTGACCGCTTTGATCTCGACCGCCGTGTCGATGGTGGCTTTAAGCAGCAGCTCCAAGCCTTCCTCGCCCACTGCTTGCCTGAAGCGCCCGATCTGCGTGGCGTCGCACGGCATCCGATGCTCGTAGTACGCCTGACCGCTGAAGTACTGCCACAGCACGTTCTCGCTCCAGCGCTTGCACAACTCCTCATCGCTGAGGTTGAAGCTGTTCTTCAGGTACAGCAGGCTGGCCATCAATCGAATCGCCAGCTTGGGCCGCCCTGCAGGGCTGGTGCCTGCACCGACCAGCGCTTGCGTGGGGCCAAACAGATCGTCATCTTGGATGACTTGGCCCGTGCGATCGGCCCGCTTGAACTTCGGTGCCAGCGCCGCTTCGATCACGTCCCACGGCAGCCTTCGCGCCAACACCGCCAGCGGGTCGTTCAGGTTGATCATCGCGTCGATACGGCTTCGGAAAAAATCGGGGGTCTGCACGCTCATTTCCCTCAGAAATCAATTCATCGACTATCGCTTCTTGAGGGATTTAATGGACCAAAAATCACAAACAACTTAGCATTCATGCGGGTTGGCAGGGTTTTGCAGGGCCAACTCAATATATTTTCTCTCAATGAGATAGTCTCTCCGCCAAGGGGTCTTTAATACTGCGCCCTCATCGAATTTATCTGAAAATTGATAAAATCTCATGTCGACGGGGACGCCTTCCAAAACAATAGTGTTTTTGCATTTACTGTATCTCTGACATGTGGATTATGTATTTTTCTGTTGCCGGATCATGATCAATGGAGTTGGCATTAAATGTCATTCCTGACTTGACCGATTTTTCAAAATACTCCAGCGAAATTTTTTATAAGCGTGGCGATCATCGAAGTGAGTCGTGCTGACATTCACCGACAGAGTCACTTGGTGGGGTCAAGTCGGCTTCTATCGCATGAAAAATGGGCCTTGCTTCATGCCATGGCTCGGCCCACATGCTCCACGGGATCCACCACCACCGACCCTCATGGTTGACACCTAACCCTCTGGGTGTAAACGTCTTATCAAGGTCATAAAATATTCCTCATGGCGGGGAACGAAATTCTCATTGAGACCTTGAGTTTTGCAGAGGTTCGAAATGTTAAATTTATCTGGGGCCTGGCATGATGAAATCTGAACATCTGCTGTTAACTTCCCCTGAGGGGGAGAATAGCGTGTCTTTCCCTGTGCTATAATTTTTATATATCATGTACGCTCCCGTGATGGTCCCCCCTTTCGGCTTTACAAGTCGGTATTCCCCAGTGATTTTTTTCTTAAAAACTTCTAGCCATAATAATTCATATTCACCAAAACCTTCCATCGATAATAATTCACGGTCGTTGGAATTGTCTGAGGCGCCGCTACCGCCGACATAAACCAATGCGATAATATCCCGTGATCCACGATACTTAACAAAGGCACCCACAATTTTATTTAAGCTATAGTCCAAATAGGTCTGAAGCATCACTCTAGAATTTGAATTATTGGAATTTATAAAGCAGAAGGTTTCAGATGTTACTTCCGCTTTTGCCGCTCCAACAAGAAGAAAAAAATTTAGCAGGAAAATATGTTTTTTTATCATATTTGATTTATATGTTTGATTGAAATCAAAATGGAAAATATGTCTATAATATATTTATATTTGTTTTGAAAAATCAAAATGGGCCAAAATGGCTTCTTTTGCTGCGGGCAAAAATGATGTGGCTCCTACGCTATCAGAGCGGTATTGTTTGGCCTTTGCTTGTCAAGCAGTGCCTCCACAATCAAAGGTGTCTCGCGCAGAATAAATTCCGGCTTTGAGGTTTGAGTGGCATTTAATTCGCCTGTCGGTTTCTTCTGGCTAATTTGTCTTCATAAAAATTTCATTGTCTCGGTGAGTGCTTGCATGTCATTGCTATTGACCGAGGCAGCTAACGGGTGATGCAAGGTCTTGACGCATTGGGTTTTGCAGATGTTCACAATGTTCGATTTATCCGGGGTCTGACTCGATGAAATCTAAACATTCGCTGTCAATTTTACCCGAGGGAGAGAATAGGGTTTTCTTTCCTGTACGATAATTTTTATATAAAATATATGCATCCATAATTGTTTTACCCCTCGGCTTTATAAGTCGATATTCTCCAGTTGTCTTTTTCATAAACACTTCCAGCCAAAGTAATTCATAGTCATTGGAGTCATCTAAGGCCTCATCACCAACATAAACTAATAAAATAATATCTCGTGATCCACGATATTTAACAAAAGCGCCCACTAATTTATTTAAGCTTGTGTCCAGATAGGTCTTAAAAACCACTCTAGAATTTGAATTGCCGGCCTCTTCAAGGCAGAGGGCTTGAGAACTTACTTCCGCTTTTGCCACGCCAACGAAAAGACAAAAATTTAACAGTAAAACATATTTTTTCATCATATTTTATATATATGTTTGGTTATTATTTAAATAAAATATATAATTATATTGGATTTATTTTTTGCCTAGAGAAATAAAAATGAGCCAAAACGGTTTCTTTTGGGGGCAAAAATCATGCAGCTTCTACTCTATAAGAGCGGTATTGCTTGGCCTTTGCTTATCAAGGCCTTTGCTTGTCAAGCGGTACTTCCACAGTCCAGGGTGTTTCGCGCAGAATAAATTCCAGCTTTGGTGTTCCATTTGTATTTAATTCACCTGTCGGTTCCCTCTGACTATTTCTTCTCCAAGAGAAGGTCATTGTCTCCATACGTGCGCTTGCATCGTTGTTCAATAAGACATCTCTTAAAAAGAGAATGCTTTGAAGCCTAACATCGAGGCCATTCAATTTTTGAACAGCGAAGTTTCCGTTTACACACCTGCTGACTGCAATTGCATCTTCTTGTTCGATGCCGTTGTCAATTCTTCTCAACATACTTCCGTGGCTTGCGATGAAATATCCTGCACTGTCTGCACAATTGCTTGCATTAAAGGTCGTATCGTTTAACGCGATTAACTCATCTGGGTCCCATCCCAGATCTGCATATGTACCCGCAGATACAGTGTGTGGAAACCTTCGAAAGTCTCCATAAGCTTTGTAAGTTTTAAGCCATGTTAATTGAATTAGTCCCCTGCCATAGTAAGGCCAATAACGTTGACCTCTAAGGTAGGTTCCTGCTCTATTATCACCTTCCCTCACTTGCCGTAGGCTACCAGTTTCGGGGATGACATGAGAAAGGTAGTGCACTAACCTCCTCGGACTACTGCTTATTCCATACCGCCGGTTTGCTCTGTTGAACGGCACAGCCCACTGTTCGGCAGCTCGTAGGGCGGTCGTCCATGATGTAGTTGATACTACGAAGTTTGTCCCTGATAAGTGCAACTGTCGTCGCGGAAAGCATTGCGCAAATTCTCTTGCGCTCAACCACCCACACTTCCTAAAATGCTTAATAAACTCCCTGGTCTCAAAGTGCCAATGCACGGGCTCAAGGAAGTTATCGCCAGAAACGTTTTCCCAGAAGCACAGCATTTCCAAATACGCCTTGAGCTTGGCGAAGCTTTCGGGGTTCATGCACTGACCGAGCACGGGGGCGTAGTCTTTGGGGTTATCTTGCATCAGCCATCCCCAGCGCCGGTCGATGGAGGATTTTTCCCACTCAGTGGGTGTTTTCACCAGCGCGCGTTTGAGCCATTGCCTGACATCGGTGTTGGCCAGCATGGTGGTGGCCTCAGCCGCGGTCAGGGTGCCGTCGCCATTGGCATCGAGCAGGTCGATGATGCCTGAGGCGTTGCATCGGCTGTCGCGGTCTTGGAAGTCTTGAACCTGCCACCACCGTTGCCACGGCGGCATGTCAGCATCGCTGTAGACACCGATGCCGGGCGTCTTGAGGTCCACGAAGCCTTGCACCACAGCACCGGTGTTGAGCAAGCAGGGCATGGCACGGAAATGCACATGGCGGGCTACCTGGGGGTCCGCATCGTCGGCATGCAGCGCATCGGGCCCCAGCACGCGCCCAAAGCGAAGCAACTCGTAGCCTGCACTGGCACAAGCAGGGTAACGCTTGGTCGCGGTGGTGTAGAGCTCGTACTCGGCGTTGGGCTCCGGTACGCTCAGTGGCGTCGTGGTGCTCAGTGGCCTGCCGTCGGGCAAGCTGGCCGTCCATTCAGCTTGTCCGCGGTGGTAGCGCAGGCGCACGATGATCTCTGCGCTGATCGTCCCCAGTTGGGCAATGGTGTTCAAGCCGGCAACAGCCTGGGCATACGGCGCCGGGACTTTGATGTTTTTTGCAGCGCCCGCCGCCGCGGCCTTTTGGGTGATGAAGGTGGTGAAGTCGGCGTCGCTCCTCTCGCCGTAGCCGTTCAACACCTTGAGCTGGGCCAAGCTGGCATGCGCGGTGGCGGCCACAGTCTGGGGGATGGACCCCGTCGGTACAGCGTAGGCGCGTGAGGTAGTTTGCGGGTTCTCTGCATACACCGGGGTGCCGCCGGGCACACGGAAGTACGTGTCGCCAAACACGGCATCGGTGCGCCCATTGGCGCCCAACGCGGCACCAATACCCCGCCCCAGCATGGCGCGCACACAGTCGTCGTCGCCAATGATCTCGAAGTGCATGCGGTCCGGCACCCCCGCGATGTGGCCCGCTTGCCCGATCTCGTCCTTGCGGTAGATGGGCAGGTCGAGCTTCACGTTTTGGTGAATGGTGTGCAGGTGCATGTAGACAGAAAAGAAGCGCAGGGTGGTCGTCTGCCCCAAAGCCCCCATGCCGATCTCGGTATTGTGCTCAATGATCACGCAGCCATCGCTGGTGAAGCCATTGTCGTAGTACAGCGGATGATCGACTGCATCCCCGCCGCTGAGCAAGGTGCGTGCTCGCTTGTAGACAACCTTGCCATCGGCAATCGCCCGCACAGGCTCCGCGCCCCTGGGGCCTTGCGGGGCGGTGAGGTGCAAGCCTCCATGCCAGCCCATTTGAAAGCTGACGGGGAATGCGCCGTCGCCAGGGCTGTCGCCAGACATGCAGCGGTGCACGTAGTCTTCGTCGGACTCGTTTGCAATGGGCGTGGGGAGAAAGGGGGGACTGATCAACATGATGTGTACAGCTAGCGGGAAATTGGAAACCGAGTCAGCAGCCGCAGATCGTAGGCAGGCATGACTGGGAGGGGATAGCTGGTGGAAGCGGGTCCGACGAGGTTGCGTGCCAACGCATGAACCGTGATGGTGCCCGGGCACTGAGAGACGACGCCCGAAGCGTCGATGGTGATCTGCGCCCCCGCCGCGGTACACAAGGTGATGGACTTGGCCGCAGCCCAATCGATGTGGGCATGGGTGCTGTGGATGCGGATTTGATCCTTTGCCACGATGCGAATCGGCCCCGATTGAGCTTGCACATCCAACGGCCCTTTGTCCGCAACCAGCGTCAATCCTGACCCCGCTGCGGCGGTGCTGCCGGGGTTGATCGCACCAGCGAGCACGCCGATACTTTGGGCGCTGTGCCACCGCATCTGGCCGCCCACAGCCCAGTCCTGATCCTGTCCCGCTTGCATGCACACGACATCATTGCTCGCCCATTGCAGGTGTTGGCCTGCCAACAGCGCCGTGCCCGCCTTGGCCGAGACCGTGAGCACGGGGTCGGTCATGTGGGGCAGCTTGTCGGGGCTGGCGGCGGTGGTTCGGTTGAGCGCATCCGCGCGTGCCTCATCGAGTGATTTGGTGGCCCCTGTACCGCTGAGTGCCGTGTCCAGCGCACGCAGTGGCGCTTGGCTGTCGTTGAGGGCGCATTGATTGGCCTTGAGGCTGCCGCGCACGCTCGCCAGCGTGGTGGTGCCGTGCGACTGCGCCGCGGCGTTGAACCGTTGGGCCAAGCCCGAGGCCTGTTTCATCAGCGCCATGCCGGGCGCGTTGTCGAACGCAGGCTCAGCGGGGACACCCTGCTTGAACGCAAGGGGGTAGCTGGAGAGCAACAAGCCCTGTCGCGCGCGCAGCGCGCCAAAGGCGTCCGTGCGCAACTCAAACCCCGATCCCCGAAAGCTGCCGCGGTGGTTGTCGGCTTGATGGATCAGGTGCCCCAGCGACAGCTGGGTGGCATGCTGCGTCGTGGCCATCTGGGTGCGCAATTGGCCGGGGGTGTCGTCCCAGACCAGTTGGCTGTAGCCCGCACCGCTCCATTCGTTGCTTTTGAGGCCGGACAGTGCGGCGGCGTTGTACTGGGCTTGCGAGCCTGCTGTGGCAAAGCCCGCGGCGCCACCATGCCAAGCCGGCGAGCGTCCTTGGGCGGCCAGGTTGCCCTGCGCGCTGGCTCGCTCGTCGGTGCTGTCTGCCAGCACCGCGCGGGGGTCTGCTTGTCCTTGGCTTGCGCTCAATCCCCCCGGGGTGGGTTGGATGCCCGCTTCGCCTTGACCATTCGGGACGCTGCCAATCACGACCGGCAGATCAGCCCGAGAATCGAGGAATCCGACCAGCACCTCGTCGCCAATGCGCGGCGTGCGTTTGAGGCCCATGCCGGGGCCGGCGCCTCGGTAGCACACCCGCACCCAGCAACTGAGCCGGTTGTCCGGGCGGGCATCTGCCAAGCTGCCCTCTTGCCAGTGAAAGCGAACGCGGATGCGACCCAGGCCATCGGTGTGCACCTCTTGCCCATCGGGCGCGGTGTTGGCGCTGGGGCCCACCACGATGGCGCTCTGGATGCCGAAGGCTGGGGCCAGCGGCGCCGGCATGGGCCGCCAGGCAATCGCGCGGCGCTGAGCGAGAACGCGCGCAGCGTGTCCCACTGCGCTGGCCAAGGCACTCAACTCGCTGTCTTCAATGCCGCGCAAGGCGGGATGGGTGAAGGGGGCGTGATGGACGTTGGCCATCGCAGTGGTCGTGGGCAGGTTGTTGATGCCCACGCCGCGCACGCCAATGAGTAAAAAATGATTGCGCTGCGACTCGGACTGTTCTTGCTGCGCTTTCGCCTTGGGCTCAGCCCCGGCTTGCGCAAAGCCCGTGACCGCCATCCAGTTGCCCGCCCTCAGGCTGCGCACGCTCGCCAGACCCTGCCAATGCTTGGCCCGCGCATCCAGTGCCTGCTGACGAAGCCTCGCCTGGTGGGTCAAGTCATCCGTTGCCAGCCCAGGCCCGGCGATGGCAGCATGTTCATGATGGAAGTCGTTGAGCCACGAGAAGGACGAACTCAGCGACTCAGCGGCACGACCGGTCTGTGTGCCGGACTCCGCACTCACTGCACGTTTGCCTCGGTAGTCCCACTGCAGTGCGGTGGTGCCCCAAGGCGCCAGTTGGCGCACGGGGGCGAGGGCGACCACGGTGTCTTGTTCCTCAGTGGCCCCCGCCCGGTGAAACCGAATGCCTTGCCCCCCCGCTGTCGCACGCGAGGTGTCGTCTTGCGGAACCAGGTCGCTTTGGGCGAAGAAGACCACTTGGTGGTCAAAGCTGCCCTGCTGTGCCTCCCGGTCAATGGGCTCCACACGCCAAGCCAAGCCGACCTTGCCAAGAAGTTGCTGCACGGTCGTCCAGTCGTCTTGGCGGTACTGAACAAAGTAGCTCTGCACACCGGCCTGTGGCGTTTGGGCCAGGTACTCGTCCAGGCCTTCGCCATCTTCGCCCCATTGCCAAGCCGCCAGCGGAAGGTAGGCGCCCAGGATGTCATCGATGATTTGGGTCACGGATTTGTCTTGCCAAACGCGCGAGTGACGCCGCCGGCGCAGCCGCGCAATCCAAGGCTGCAAGACCAGTCTCAAGCGCGTGAAGCCGCCGTCGGCCCCCAGTTGGGACACTCCAGTCACCAGGGCGCCTCGGTCGTGAAACGTGCCATCAGCCAAGCGTGTCTTGAGGCGCACGGGCGCGTTGATCAGGTCCCTCGGAGACTGGAGCGGCTCGGTGCAAAGCACGTGCAGCTCCATCACAAAGCCCTCACACAGCTGCTCCACATAGGCGAAGCGCTCAACCAAAAGCGCTTCGATGGATTCAGCTTGCTTGCTTCCTGCGACCCCCTCCAGGCGGTAGAGTCGCGGGCCGCTGTGCCAGTCGTTGGGGAGGAGGTTAGACAAATCGGACATCAGAATGTGACGCTTGTAAGAGGGTACTAGGGGGCGGGCTGCAGGACGCGGCACATGGGGCTCAACGAGCCTCGCCGGTGCTGAACAATTGGGATGAAATCAGCGTAGCGCCGCAGGAGGTTTTGTCACCATGGCGGGCCGCAGCTTTGCCATCAATGATCATCGCGTTGTCGCCTGAGGCGATCACGCATTTGCGGTGGCAGCTCACCCGGTCACCAACGCGGGCGATGCCCTTGCCGTGCGTCGCGGTGACGGTGGACGCCTCGATGACGGTCCCCTTGTTCGATGCACGGTCCCCTAAAACGATGAACGGCAGACTCATGA
>JANMGB010000084.1:0-1346 GCA_031374415.1 Burkholderiales bacterium | reverse complement strand
GAGCTGGAGTTGCTGAGCAGCGAGCGCGGTGGGCCAGGTGGGCAGTGGCGCTACACGCTGCGCTGCGAGGTCAGCGCCACCGGGGAATGTCGGCTCACGGGCTTGGTGAACCCTGCGGAGTTGGTGGAGCCTGCCGCTATGACATCGAAGTCGCGGGGGTCAAACCTCCAAGTCGCGGACAACTCGCGGGGCGAAGTCGCACAAGTTGCGGGCAAGTCGCGGGTTCTACCTTTAGCCGCTGAGCCAGTATCCATGCGCCTTGCAGAGGCAAAAAAAGAAGTCGCGGGTTTCGTGGAAACGCATATAAGGAGACGAGAGGAGCTTGAGTCGGTCCTGTCGTACACGCAAGCATGAAAGACGGCCTGCCACCGCCGCCTTTGTTGCCCCTGCGCCGGGCCAAGCGCAAGCTGCGAGCCAAGCGCAGCGTGGGAGAGGTGGCGGCGGCGATGTGGAAGGAAGCACCTCTGGCGCGGTGGGTGCCGCACTATCTGAGGTGGGCGGAGGTGAGCAGTCTTTCGGCCACGTCTCTGGAGCAGCGCGAGCAAAAACTGGCCAGGCTGGTGGGCTGGGCGCATGAACGGGGTTTGCAGCATCCCAAAGAGTTCACCCGCGCCATTCTGGAGGCGTATCAGCGGCACCTGTACCTGGCCAGAAAGCGTGACGGCAAGCCGCTGAGTCTGCGCAGTCAGGAGACGCTCATCACGGCAGTGAGGGGCTGGTTCAAGTGGTTGACCCGGGAGGGCCACATCCCCGCCAACCCAGCAGCAGACCTGATCCTGCCACGCATGCCGTACACGCTGCCCAAGGTGCTGCTGAGCGTGGCCCAAGTGGCGCAGTTGATGCGCCAGCCGGACGTTGCTGGGCTGACGGGCTTGCGAGACCGGGCGATTCTGGAGCTGCTCTACGGCTCGGGGATGCGGCGCAGCGAGGTGATGCGGCTGCAACTTGGCGACATTGATCTGGTGCAAGGCACCGTCTTCATCCGCTTGGGCAAGGGCAAGCGTGATCGGTACGTGCCGATGGGAGCCAGCGCGGTGCACTGGGTGACGCGGTATTGCGAGGAAGTGCGGCCGATGCTGGTACGCCAAGCGAGCAGTGAGGCCGGAAAGTGGACGCTGTTCATCACGGACTATGGCGAGGCAATGGACAAGAACCGGCTGAGCGACATGGTGACGCGGCACTTGCGCAATCTGGGCATTGAGCATGGATCGTGTCACGCGCTGCGCCATGCCTGCGCCACGCACATGCTGGAGGCGGGGGCTGACCTGCGCTACATCCAGGTGCAGCTGGGGCACGCGAGCATGAGCACGACGCAGATTTACACGCACGTGGCCATCGGCAAGTTG
>JANMGB010000046.1:0-15656 GCA_031374415.1 Burkholderiales bacterium | reverse complement strand
AGGCATCAAACGGCCTCTTGAAGCGGTCTGCTTTGTAGCAAATGCTCGCAATACCGACCGGTATTGCTGTGCTTTGCGCCTTGCAGCCCACTCCAATAGACCATTTGCTGCCCGACGAGGAGTTTCCGAACAGGCCCTAGTGTGCGGCCTTTTTTTATTCATACACTCCAAGTTTGATCCCCCATGACTGACCTCGATCAATTGGTGCAAGCGGCCCAAGTCGATTTCGCGCAGGCGATGTTGCCAGCCGATCTTGAAAACGCCAAAGCCCGCTACCTGGGCAAGGCAGGCAAGCTCACTGAGCAACTCAAGGCCTTGGCCACCCTGTCGCCCGAGGACAAAAAATCCCGTGGGGGCGAGATCAATGCTGCCAAGAGCCAAGTCGAAGCCGCTTTGCAGGCTCGCCGTCAGGCCCTGGCCGAGATAGAAATGCAGGCGCAACTCCAGGCCGAGGCACTCGACGTGACCCTGCCTGGGCGCGGACAAGGCACCGGAGGCCTGCACCCCGTGTCCCGCACCTTGGAGCGCATTGAGGCTATCTTTGCTTCCATCGGATTTGATGTCGCTGATGGCCCCGAGATCGAGACCGATTGGCACAGCTTCACGGCGCTCAACAACCCCGAAAATCACCCCGCTCGTTCAATGCAGGACACGTTCTACGTCGACCTGCAAGATGAGCAAGGCCGATGGCTCAATCTGCGTCCGCATACCTCACCCATGCAAGTGCGCTACGCGCAGGCCCACGCGCAACGCCACGCGGCGAGCGAGCCCATGCCAGAGATTCGAGTGATTGCGCCGGGCCGCACCTTCCGCGTGGACAGCGATGCGACCCACTCGCCCATGTTTCATCAATGTGAAGGACTGTGGATTGGCGAGAACGTGAGCTTCAAAGATTTGAAGGTCGTGTTCACCCAGTTTTTCAAACTCTTCTTTGAAACGGATGAGCTGCAACTGCGTTTCAGGCCGTCCTTTTTCCCTTTCACTGAACCCTCGGCTGAGGTCGATATCGCGTTTGACAGCGGCCCGCTGAAGGGGCGCTGGCTCGAAGTGGCAGGATCGGGGCAAGTGCACCCCAACGTGATCCGAAATTTTGGTCTCGACCCTGAACGCTACATTGGCTTTGCCTTTGGCATGGGGCCCGACCGCTTGACCATGCTGCGCTACGGCGTGAACGATCTGCGACTATTCTTTGAAGGTGACCTGCGCTTTCTGTCGCAGTTCAAGTGAGGCATCAACATGCAATTTCCTGAATCTTGGTTGCGTGAATTTTGCAATCCACCGTTGACCACTGCCGAGTTGGCCGACCTGCTGACCATGTCCGGCATGGAGGTCGAAGAGCTTCGCCCGGCGGCGCCGCCGTTTCACGGCGTGGTGGTGGCAGAAGTGCTGAGTGTTGAGCCCCACCCCAATGCGGACAAGCTGCGGGTTTGTCTGGTTAACGCGGGCGGGCCAGCACCGTTGCAGATTGTTTGTGGTGCGCCCAATGTGCGGGCGGGCATGAAAGTGCCTTGCGCCCAGGTGGGTGCTGAACTTCCACCTTCCGCTGACAACACAGCGGCTGGCCCGCTCCGAATCCGGTTGGGTAAGCTGCGTGGTGTGGACAGCCACGGCATGTTGTGTTCCGCCAGCGAGCTGCACTTGCCTGACGATGTGGACGGACTGCTGGCCCTGGGGGATGACGCGGCGGTGGGGACGGACATCCGCCAACACTTGGGCCTGGACGACACCCTGTTCACCCTCAAGCTCACCCCCAACCTGGGGCATGCCTTGAGCGTTTTCGGGGTGGCGCGGGAGGTCTCTGCGCTCACCGGTGCCCCACTCAAACCCCTTGCAGTGCCCCAGGTCATTGTGAGCGTGGAAGACACGCTGCCTGTGCACATTGAGGCGCCCGAGTTGTGCGGGCGTTTTTCTGGGCGCATTGTGCGCGGCGTGAATCCGAAGGCGCCCACCCCGGGCTGGATGGTGGATCGATTGGCGCGCTGCGGTCAGCGCTCCGTTTCGGCCTTGGTCGACATCTCGAACTACGTCATGTTTGAGACGGGTCAGCCCTCACACATGTTCGATCTCACCAAGATCCATGGCGGCCTGACTGTTCGCTGGGCCCGTTCCAATGAGACCCTCAAGCTGCTGAACGGGCAGACTGTGGCTCTGGATCCGAAGGTTGGCGTGATTGCCGATGATCACGCGGTCGAATCCTTGGCGGGCATCATGGGCGGCGATGCCACCGCGGTGTCTGACGACACCCGCGACGTTTATATCGAGGCCGCTTTTTGGTGGCCCGAGGCCGTCGCGGGCCGCGCGCGTCGCTACAACTTCAGCACCGATGCAGGCCATCGCTATGAGCGTGGTGTCGATCCGGCGCACACCATGGCGCGCGTGGAGCGAGTGACCCAGTTGGTGCAAGACATCTGCGGTGGGCACGCGGGCCCGCTCAACGATCAAACCCTTCAGCTCCCCAAGCGTCAAGCGGTTCGATTGCGCGTAGCGCGGGCCGCCAAAGTGATTGGCATGCCGCTCACGCAGGCGCAGTGTGTCAGCGTGATGCAGCGACTCGGCTTGGTGTTCACCGAGACAGACGGCGAGCTTCATGTCACGCCCCCCAGTTGGCGCTTTGACTTGCAGATCGAAGAAGACCTGATTGAAGAAGTCATTCGCGTCATAGGTTACCCGCAGCTGCCCTCTGATCCGCCGCTGGCCCCCGTGGTGGCGCGGGTGCGCTCAGAGTCGTCTCGCAGTGCGCATGCGCTGCGCCATCAACTGGCCGACCGAGACTACCTGGAGACCATCAACTTCAGCTTTGTCGAGGCACGTTGGGAATCCGAATTGGCGGGCAACGATCAGCCTGTGCGTTTGCTCAATCCAATTGCCGCGCCCCTGTCGGTCATGCGCTCCAGCCTGATCGGTGGCTTGGTAGCCGTATTGCGTCACAATCTTTCGCGCAAGCTGTCGCGTGTGTGGATCTTTGAGGTAGGGCGGGTGTTTCATCGCGACGCACAGGCCTCAGGAGGCCCCTTGTCTGTGGCTGGCTTGCGCCAGCCCGTGCACGTGGCCGGCCTGGCCTACGGCCCACTGCTACCGACCCAATGGGGCAGCAAAGAGCGCATCGTCGACTTCTTTGATGTCAAGGGCGACATCGAGGCGCTGTTGGCGCCGCGGGTGGCCCAGTTCAAAGCGGCTGAGCATCCAGCGCTGCACCCAGGGCGCAGTGCCGCCATCGTGCTGGATGGTGAAGTGGTTGGCTTTGTGGGTGAGCTGCACCCGCGCTGGCGTCAAGCCTATGAATTGCCAACCGCGCCCATCGTGTTTGAGCTCTCGGCGTCAGCGTTGACAGCACGTGAGGTTCCGCTGTTCAAAGGTGTCGCGCGTCAGCAAGCCGTGTGGCGCGACATCGCGATCATGTCACCCGTCACGGTGACCCACGATGCGCTGATTCATGCTGTGCGGACAGCGCACCCCTTGGTGCGCTCCGCGGTGTTGTTTGACGTCTACAAGCCTGTCCAGGATGCCGCGCAGCCTGTGCGAAGCATGGCGATTCGCATTGAGCTCAACGACGATGAGGCTGCGCTGACGGAGGACCGCATTGACACAGCGATGGCACAAATCGTATCGTCCGTGGCTCAGTTGGGTGGCAGCTTGCGGGGGGGATGATGAGCGACACGGTCAACAAACAGCCCCTGGCACCGGCCTTTGACTCCGAGGTCTCATCGGTGCGACGAGGCCGAATGGTCTTGCCCTCCATCGAAACGCCCACCCTCACCAAGGCCGAGCTGGCCGATTTGCTGTTCGAGCGCTTGGGCCTCAACAAGCGCGAATCCAAAGACATGGTTGAGGCCTTCTTCGAGCACATTCACGCAGCCCTGGTGCGGGGTGATGATGTCAAGTTGTCGAGCTTTGGCAACTTCACCATTCGCCGCAAGGCCGCCCGTCCGGGGCGCAACCCACGCACCGGAGAGACCATTCCCATCGAAGCTCGCAGCGTGGTCACCTTTCATGCCAGCCACAAACTCAAGGCCCTGGTTCAAGGTGACAAAGTGCCTGAGGATGACTTCGAGTAAAGTCTAAACTCCACGCCCTAGGGACTTGATTTTCATGGATAAAGTTCTTCCGTCTATTCCCGTGAAGCGCTACTTCACCATTGGTGAAGTGAGTGATCTTTGTGGTGTTAAGCCTTATGTATTGCGCTACTGGGAGCAAGAGTTCACCCAGCTCAAGCCCATGAAGCGGCGCGGCAATCGACGCTACTACCAGCACCACGAGGTCTTGTTGATTCGTCGCATCCGCGAGTTGTTGTACGACGAGGGTTTCACCATCAGTGGTGCGCGCAATCGTTTGGCCGAAGGGGCAGGGCGCGAAACTGTTGTCAGCCCTGCGAACACGTCAGCGCCTGGACTGGAGGTTCATGAGATTGATGATGCCAGCCTGGCCTTAGCGGTGAGTGAGATGGTGTCTGCGGTGACCTCGTCCGCCTTTGCGGCCGGCGCCACCGCATCAACGCGCGAGCCTGTCTTACCCCCGACGCCCCCATCACTGCAAACAGGCCCCATGACTTTGGATCAATTGCGAGAAGAATTGATTTCCATTCGTGAGGCGCTGGGATAGGGAAAGAAGTGAGCTACAATGCAAAGCTCAGTCGGGGCGTAGCGCAGCCTGGTAGCGCACTTGCATGGGGTGCAAGGGGTCGCGAGTTCGAATCCCGCCGTCCCGACCAGGAATGACAAGGGTTAGCAGCTTAGTGGCTGCTAACCCTTTTGTCTTTCTGGCGAACCTGGGGAACAATTTGGGGAACACTTGGCGAAGGATTGGCTGAAACTTGGCGATACTGCTTGAGCACTCGGCGGGCAACGGACGCCCGGTTCGTCACCTGCCGGATGAAACACATCCACCGATCAACAGATCCAGAGGACGCCTCACGCGTCGCATCATCAAACCGGGGACACAATTTCCGTGTCGACGAGTGAGCGCAGGTGTTCATCAAGCAGCTTTGCAATACGTCCGCCAGAGATCAGCACACCAGCCTCCATGTTCTTTTCCATGGCGTGCCCAGTGAGGTTCGCGCTGGTGATGAAACACATCCTGCCGTCTGCGACAGCGACTTTGGCGTGGACTCTGCCATCGTAAAACGGATCGGCTTTGTCGCGCCATGCATAGAGATTGGCGGCCGGAACCAGGGTCCTCATTTTGCCTATCGCATCGAAAGTGATGCTGCCACCTTGATTTTGAGACAACTCGAGCAGCATTGAGATGGCCACATCCCGATCATTTGCCGCGTTCAGGGCCTTGACGATGGTGGACACGTCGTAGGCCACGAAGCTGGTAATGAACAGCGACTGTTCTGCGGAGTTGATTACCTGCAAAAGCGCTTGCTCTGTTCGACGAGCCGACACGAAAGGTGTCGTCGGCCCAGTCCACACGAGTTCGGTGGATTGCTCGGAAGCGGCCTTGGCGTAAACGTGGCTGGCAACGATAAGCATTGACGCCAGTTCGTCAGAACCGACATTGGTGTTTTGCCAGGCTGCCGCAAGCTGTTCGACCACGCTGCTGGCTACCGGGGTTCCGACCACACTCGGCAACGCCGTCGCAGCCTTGCTGGCATCAGTTCGACGAACGCGGGCTGCAACGGCCTGCACCTTCTCGGGCGAGACCAGAGAGACCAAGGCTGCAATGGCATCCAAGAGTTCATCCATGTCAAAAACCCTTGAAGAAAGCAGCGTTGGCGCGTTCGAGTGTTGGTATGAGCAGCGATCGATCCAGATACCGATTGCCCCGTTCGCAAGATGTCTCCGCCACTAAAGAGCACGCATGGCAAGCAGCCCCATGCAATGAGCGATCTTTTTCGGGGTCATGTTCCGAGCAGAGCGGATCTGATGAGCAGATCTTCGAACGATTCAGTGCTTGCTCCAGCAGGCGACCAAGGTTTTCTGGCTTCCCGAGGTCGACAAGGCCACCCAGCGTGCCGTCAGAATCTGCTGCTGCGGTGTAGATGAGGATGCCCGCCTGCGGGCTATCGCCCGATGTATCGGCATAGATGCGCTCACGAATGCTCGCAGCGTTGTATCCGCACTCCAGCGCCAGTTCACGAATCAGCAAATGAGACAGGGTGTGCAGCATTGCATAGCGAATGCCGGGGTAGCCTTCGTTCGGGTCGAGATGACGCGAATTGCGCCATCCCTTATGACCACCACGGAGCATCTGGTCGACCTTTTTCACGCCATCCAATGCCTCCCATTTGACGAGCGCGGTTTCGTCAAACTGCACGAAGATCCCTTCGCCGTGAACCTGATTGGCTGGCACCCAGTCTGGCTTGCTGCGCGACAGGCTGGCCATTTGGGGGCGTTCATTCGGATCGCCAGACTCTTCGGGCGCTTCGACCCGAGTGAAGCCCAACAAGGCATTCACCTCGCGCAAGCGCTCAAGCAGCAAGACTCGACTGATATGGCCGCTGAATCCCGGTGGCGTGCCGACCTTCTTGCTCATGAAGTGCGGGTAGTCCGTGGGGGGATTGGCCTCTGTCAGCACATCCCACTCGGGCCCTTTGATGTCGGCCTCACCCACGACCTCCTGTCCGCCGCCATTGCGGTGTGCTTCGACGGCCGACCAGATCGACGCAGCCAGATACTTGTCGATTCCTGGCAGCGCCCCGGTCTTCTTCAAGGTCTTCACCGTCACCGACACCTCGACTTCGGATTCAAGTTCGTCGAAAAACTCCCAGCCATCCTGGATCAGTTGACTGAGCGGGTCCTTGGTCTGGGGGATTGCAAGTGCGGAGAGCGTGATCGGGAACCAGCTGTTCGTGGCTCCCAATAGCACCGCGCGTGCTTCCTCATCGCATTCGTGGTCGAAGTGGTCTAGGTGCGGATGCCGTCCTCGGCACCCCGGCAGATTCTCTTTTCCTGCCTTGCCAAAAGCGTGCGCCATGCTTCTGGATGCACCACACGCATCGCACTTCACCCACAGGTTTTCGGTTTGCAGCGACGCGCCGCTCTCAAAGAAGCGCAGCGTGCCCTTGCACGAGCTGTTACCTCCATGCACGAAGTAGTGCCACGGAAAATCGTCAAGGTGGCCGTCGCGGCAGGCCAGCAGAAAACGTGCGGGAACGGCATCCGCGTCCTTGGCCGGTTGGTCGCCTTTGGAACCACGGCAGCCTTTGTGAACGAAGCGGGTTCGCTCCGGCCTGAAGCGGTTCTCCTTGATCTCGAACAGACCAGCGTCGAAGGGCGACAGCAGGCCGCACTTCACGCAGCGCATCCAGCGCGGGAATGGCCGAACGGGAACGCCGATATTGGCCTCTGCCGACCAGACGTCAACGAGTTCGCTCTTCTGGAACGGTGGCATGCGAAGGTTCTCGACCTGCGCGCCTAGAACCTTCCGAACTGCAGCGAGCAGCCGTGCCTCTTGAATCGGCTGGCAGCGGTCTTTTTCCCATCGGTCGATGCCAAGCGTCACGACTGACAGGCTGGGCAGATCGATCAGCGCACCGGGGCCATAAGTCCACAGCAACTGGCTGGGGCGAACTTCTCCGACTGGAGTCTTGTTGTTGATGATCATGTTCAATCCTCATCCTTCGTTGCGGGACGAGGCTTCCAATCGTGATCGTCCGTGATATGGCTCGTGTTCATGATCAGGCGCACGCCGGGCTCTACTTCCCGCATCGACATCGGTACGGTCCAGTTGTCCCAGGCCTGAAGGCCGGGCGACTTGATCAATGCAACGGTCTTGTCTTTTTCGGGGCCGCGCTTCTCATACGCCAAGATGCGTCCGCCCTTGCTAACCTCTTTCGCCCATTCATCTGCGCGTTCTTTCAGCTCAGTCTCAGCCAACTGCTTGCGCGAGTTGTCTTCAGCGACATTGCCCGCACGAGTCGCCAATATCTTGATGGCATCCGTCATCTCGGCCTGGTTGGACATGCTCAGTTGGCCCGCGCCTTCGTTCGGGCTGAACACATCGTTCTCAAGGCGCATCAGACTCAGCATCGCGCCTGTCAAACCCCGGTCCATCGCGCGCGGTGAGAACGGCGTTACCGATTGCGCCTCGACGTGCTTGTAGAACGTGGCGTGGTAGTGCTCAAAGGTTTCGTAATGCGACAGGTCTCGCGGTCGGGCCCACGTCAGCACCGTGCAGACCAAGCCCGGGAAGGAGCGCCCCACACGGCTGGTGGCCTGAATGTATTCGGCCGTTCCTTTGGGTTGCCCGTTCACTGCCATCAGCCCGAGTCGGTTCACGTCGACACCCACGGACAGCATGTTGGTCGCCAGCACCACATCAATGGCGCGCGTGTCGCCTTCCTGCCAGCGGGTCACATACTTGCCGGTAGCGGTGTCGAACTCGGACTTGAACTTGACCTCCAGGTTGTCGAGGTACTTGGGGATGTCCTGACTCGATACCCGAGATGTCAGCTCGCGAATGTTGCTGATGCTGCGTTGTGCCAGTGCGGGCCGTTCCACCATGCTCATCTGCACGCGGTAGGAACGCGTTTGCACGTCGTCCTCTGCCAATCGCTTCATGCCGCCCAACTCACGCAGGGAGTTGAAGTAGCCGACCATGGTCATGTACGGGTCAGCGGGTTCGCCAAAGTGGTCGAACAACTCCTGTGCTGCCGTCAAGAATGCCGTGTAAACGCGGATCAACATCGCGGGGCGTGAACTGCCGGGTGAGCACACGCCAAGGTAACGCCGCCCCGGCTTGTCTTCGATTGGGCGTTGCACCGAGAAGAAGTTGTCTTCCACATCCAGACCGTGAGGTGGAAACACCGAAACACGACGCATGAAGACGTTGTTCACTTGCTCCTTGGCTTTGCGCACCGTCGCCGTGGAGGCAATGATCTTCGGTTTGACCGTTTTGCCATTGAGCGTCCAGCCGCACAGTTCATCCACGGCGGTCTCATATAGGCCCACCATGGTTCCCAGCGGCCCACTGATCAGATGGAATTCATCCTGAATGATCAAGTCGGGCGGACGAATCGGGTTGATGGTCTTGACCTTCGAAGAAGAAAGCCCCTTGCCAGCCTGGTGATTGCCATTGCAATCGGCACCTTGCCAAAGCAGTCCATGGCGCTCGCATTCCTGGCCCACGCGACCAAACAGGGTGCGCACCTGACCACGCCACGCCATCATGGCGAATTTGTCCACGGTGGCGATCATCATCGTCGGTGGACGGTGGTAGATCTCTTCGTCGACCACCAGCACCGGAATCCCCGGATGCGGTTGTTTGCTGGACTTGCCCTTGGAAAAATCGCAGCGGCCTTTCTTGTCGCCGCAGTAGACGAAGGTGCGGCCCGTGCCTTTGTCGACCTCAACGTCGCGCCCAGGGGCCACTTCCGTGCCGCACCACGGGCAACTGGTGAGCTGCGCGGGTGATGCCGCTCCGGCGTTGTATTTGCCGGGGTTACGCACATCCTCGATGGCGCGATGGCTGTCCTCGGTCGTGCCCGGCGTCACCTTGTTGCCAACCCAGAGGCCGATGGTGAAGGGTTCCGTGCCGAGGGATTTGTCGCCCTTTTCCAGTGCCTCTCGGCGCAATACTTCCATGGCGCAAATCAATGCTGTGGCACGCTGGAACTGCTGCAGCGTCAGCAAGCGCAAGGTGTAACGCATGATAACGGCCAACCCGCGCGAACTGTCGAATCCGCCAAGATTGCCCTGCATGCGCCGGATGGCCATGGTGAAGGCGGCCACGCCCAAATAGGCTTCGGTCTTACCGCCACCGGTGGGGAACCACAGCAGATCGGCGTAGGCCTCGACAGGCTCAACGCGATCCGAGTGACTCGGATCTGCCAGAGACGGAATCGAGAGCAGCAGAAACGCCAACTGGAACGGACGCCAGCTGCGGTTCTTTAGCACATCGAACTTGTCGATGGTGACATCCTCGCCCCGGCGCATGGCCAGCGCGTATTGGCTGCGCACGCGTTGCGTCGCCATCGCTCGGTTGGCAAACCGGAACGCGGCCAGCGCTTTCTCATTGCCTTTCAGCGTGTCGATACCCTGCTGGAGGCGGTTGTGGATCTCTTGGCAACGATCCATCGCTTGTTGCGACTGGGTGTCGTAGCCGGTCACTTCGGCCCCGACGCGAGCGCGCTGCTCATTGATCCACGCGGCGTAGTCCTTGGTCAGCATGCTCAAGGCGTCGACCAGCGGGTCAATCTCCAACGTCGCCAGGCGCTGCATATCGAGCAGGCCACTACTGACCATCTCGCGCATGGCCGTGCGATCGGATGGATCAAGCCCGGGCGTCTCTGTTACCTGCACCTCGTACTGCGGCATCACCGTGGTGCGCACCTCGGTGGCCAGTGTCACGTCCTCTGCCGTTTCGGCATGGACGGCAACGCCATGGCCCACTGCGAACTCGACACGATTGCGGTAGATCATCTCCAGCGCTTCGCGCTCCGGGTCCATACCGTCGGCGTCCAGCACCGGCCTGCGCCGAAAAATGGCGCGCTTAGTGGCATCCTTTTCCGAACGAACGATCAGTTCGGGCTGGAACACCCACGCCGTATCGCGGTTGGTATCCGGTTCTTCTTGTGCATTTACAAGGAACAGCGTGACCAGCCGATCGCCGTTGGCATTTTTGGCCCGGATGGAGCCCTGCACGCGCACTTCAGGAAACTCGTCGTCGGGAGCCTGATGCCGAATCACGCCTTCGGTCAGCGGCAGCACGATCTTGCCGCCACAAGGAATGCGTTGCCAGACCTTGGCCTTGGTCTGCACTTCGGCACCGGTTTCCTTATTCTTGCGGGTGCGGAATAGCTCGTGCTCGTCACTGCGTTCGTACCTACCCCAGCGTGCTTCGATCTCGATCCGATCGGCATCACCATCCACGCAGAAGGTCATGCCCAGGCTGCTGGGCACCAGCGACTGGTTGCTGGCGGCATCGATTTCATCGGACGAGTCAGACTCCGGCTCCACACGCCCGGTGGCCGTTCCAAACTCCGCCCCCGGCTCGTGCCGTCCGGGAGCCTTGGGCTCTGCGGGCTCTTCGGCGTCGTCATTGGCCAGTGGTCCGTCCAGCCCCTCGATGCCGCCCTGTGCGGCCTCACGCGGGGCCAGTTTGCCAACCAGGTAGCGGTCGCGCACACCCATGTCGACAATACGTTCACGGGGGCCGCCAGCGGGGCCGAGCAGGTCGTCCATCACGGCCAGTTGCAGCAGCTCGCGGATATAGGCTTGATCCTCAATGGTCGGCACTTCGGCGATGGTCTTGTGCAATGCCTTGGGGAGCGACTCCAGGAAGGCTGTCCATTGAATACGGCCAACGCTGCCGGCCGAAGGCGGGGTGAGCGACGTAAGGCCAAACGGAACAGCCGGATCAACCGACAGCATGCGGTCGAAGTAGATTGTGGTGGTCTCCAGATCAGAGCGAACCCGCAGTACCCGTCCGACCCGCGTGATGTTAACAGCAGTGTTCAGGATCAACACCCAATCGTCATCGGCGATGGCTTGGTAAAGCGAACGCTCGTCCTTCAACAGCAATGTGTACGGTGCCAGCGTGAGATCAGCAGCAAGGCCATGATCAATGGCTATCCATGCGTTCGGAGATTTGGTCGATTTGTCAGTTGTCATTGTTTTCCTCCTCACCCTTGTCGCTTTTGGCTTTCCGCGCCGCATTCCAGAACGTGTTGAAGACCAGCCTCAACCCCATCCACCACGCGTAAATCGCGTGAATTGACTGAAATGAATCATCGTCCAAGAGGCCATGAGCCAATTCGTTACGCAAGTTAGGCCCCAAGGCATCGCAGAACAGCGCTTTGATCTCAAAGGACAAGTCTTTTCCGAATACCGATTCCGTTTCTGGCAAGCCCATCAGGGTGCTCAAGCCGTTTTCGTTCTCAATGCCATCAATGTCGAGGTTGGTGGTTTTCACCCCAGCATTCTTCAGGTGGAACCGAACCATGTGCTCAATCTGGGGCGCCAGTAGATGCATTGCTACGGTGAAATCGCGGTCAAAGCCAGCATGGAGCGCCTTGCCGAATAGGCGTTCTCGGCCGCGTGGAACGATTGGGGACTGACTTGCGAGACCAATGAAGTCGTCCTCACGCAAGCGATGCTCTTGCAGCAGCACTTCGTGCGCAGGCCAAATGTCGCCATGCACGACGATGTTGATCAGAATCTGATAGTCGTGAACCATCTGCGCCCACAACGCCGGATCGTCACTGGCAGGAGCATTGTCGAACCCTGCTGCTGGCTGTTTGGCAATGACACGACCATCACGCGACAGGTGCGTGCTTCCGGCCAAACGACGAAAAATGCTCTGCTGCAGGATCTTTTCTGCCGCTGTGCGAACTTGATCTACCCGAGCCCCTTGGTAGATGTTCGCAAACGAAAACAAGGCATCCTGTACTGACTTTCCTGCAACCGACTTGCGCGCGTTTTCAACAAGTTCAGAGATGTCTACCCCAGGGGTTTTGACAGAACCAATTTCATCCAGTGACTTTTCTCCAGCATCACTCATGTGCCGATGCAGTTCGGCGATTCGTTCATCGCCTCGATGTATCAACCGCTGACTGCGTGGAATGCTGCGGTAGATCTGGATGGCTTTTTCATAGAAGCTTGCGGCGACCATATAGCTAGGCTGGTCGGACGAAACTCGGGCGATTGCTTCCTTTACCCATCCTTCTGCGACTGCGACGGTCATTTCTGCCGATTTGGCTTCGTCACCAGATCGATCAAACCATCGGCTTGCTGCATCAAAGTACTCGCGAGAGCGATGAAGGTCGCCTTCTCCATCAAACTCGACAGCCAGCACATTCAGCTTCTGCGCAATGACTGACGAATGCGTTCGACCAAGACTATGGGCATCCAATAATTCAGCCAGCCAAAGCCCGAGAAAACCGCTTTCCTTGGTTGCCGCGGTGAAGGCGTCAAGAATGGTTGTTTCCATCTCGGCCAATCGGGTTCCTGCGCCAGCTTTCAGCATGCGAGCCAAGCCGATAGCGCGCTCCCAGCACTCGCGGCCACCTCGAACCCACGTTTCGGCATCCAATTGGATCAGCCGGTATGCGTCGATCGCCGCAAGCGCAAATCGGACGTCTCGCGGACGCTGCTTCAGCCAGACGAGATCAGCTACTCGTGCCTTCAACCATGCGTCATCAATTGCATCGACAATCTCGGCATAGAAAGCGATGTCTGATTCCAATAAATCGTCAGGAATCACCGAACGCCGCCCCTCCATTACCATGAATGGCTTGAAAGGCTCATTGAGGCTTTTCGGCGAGAGCATCATGGAGCAGGCATCTGCAAGCAACCACAGTGCTTTTCCGTGTGAGGGGCGATTGTCTTCCGATACCTTGCGTGCAGCGCTGGAGAACGCCTGCCACATAGAGGGATAGCCTTCACGCTCTTCGTTAGCAAGAGTGCTCGTCCAGTCGCACTCCGTAAAGTCTTGCGCCGTGACGATCAAATCAGATGGATAACGATCTGCAGTCATGCTTCGTTATCTCCGAATAAATCATTGAATAGCGGCTCTGCGGGGGGCGGTTTCAGTCGCCTTGATCGCTTTGCTGTCTTGCTACTTGAAGCCTGCTCAAGCAAAAGTTCAGCTTCATGTCGATTCTTATTAAGCGCGGCGAGTCGTCGTGTTATTTCTTCAGATAATTCCTTTGGAAAGGTATATCGAATACCTTGCTTTGTTTCCCTGAATTCAAGACTTGGCTGGAGGCCCCCCCAGTCGTATGCGTCAAATATTTTTTGATCAATTTCAAGCTGCTTTTCTCTGAGAGATTTAATGCTAGGGAATTGCGCATCTGCACAGTGATAATCATTGTAAAGAGCGGTCAATCCATAGTTTCTATCTCTCATGACCGACTGTCTGAGCGAGGAAAATTCATCGGCTACATTTGACATGCCATCCAAGCTTATGGGGCGTGGAAACTTTCTGAAATCGGAGGGGTTGTAGCGAATGCCGGAGTTCCTCATCGTGGAGCAAAACTGCCAAGCCCATTCGGTATGAATGGTTGATTGCATAAGGGCAAGATCTGCAACATCGGCGCTGGCGATAATGGTGTGCGGCCCGGAATAAACTGCGCCAGACTGTGCAAAACCAAAGCAAACATGTTTGCTTGGTGACGCTTGAAAGATCACACGGTTCAGATTGGCAATACGAGAGTAAAGGCTTCCGCATCTTTCAGCATATTGCCACCACCGCTCGCGATAAGGTTTCCTCTTGGCGGTTTCCCTTTTTGGCCTTACTAGCTGCTCGACAATTTCCAAGCACAGTGGAAAATCAGAAGCCACTGGCTTTTTTGCGTCTTGGAAAATTCTTCTATCCAGCGGCCAATCGAAGAAATTAATAATCCACTTCAGTGCTCGTTGATCTGGTGTGGAGTTGAAATCTTCCCCTCTAATAAATGGCAAAACCACAGCTGCATTGTTGCCATCCATCTCAATAAGGGCGGCCGCCTGCTCCTTGGACAAAACAAAACCGGCACCGAGAACGTTTGAGCCCTGGAAAGCCAGGTCATAGTTTTCTGAAAGTTCTTGTGGTGACCAGCCACCAGTTTAGGCAGACGAAAGATAGGGTGAAATCGTTTCGATATGCTGCCCGTCAAGATGAGATTGAGAAGCCCATGGGCCACTATGTAGCCATACAACTGAAACAGTGACCCCCGCATCACCAGGCCACTCAAAGTTCGAAATTGCCCGGTAAATTGTGAAGCCGTTATCGCACAAAGGTTCAAGCCCCATCTCACGAGTCGCGCCCTGACCGATTGAGTTTGTGGCAATAAGGCCAATTGCCCCTATTTGCTCGACCAGCTGTCCCGAGCGCCTAAAGAAGAAGGCGCACAAGTCCGCGTTAATACTTCCTCCACCACCGATTATCTGTGAGAGGTAGAGTTGATAGCTCCCACCTAGTGCGGATCGTTGTCGCCGCCCTCCTAAAAATGGAGGATTTCCAACCAACGCATTAAAACCTTTGGAGTTACCTTGAAACGCTTCTGGAAACTCTAAGGGCCAGTGAAATGGTCTCCGGCAGGTCTTTTCAGAAGGTAGATCATGTGAGAGACCATTTGTGGCAAGGTTATTTATTGCGCTGATAGCCTCTTGATCGCCATCAATGGCATTGCCTGCTTGAATGGCAAGAGCGCCTAATGTGTTTTCGGTGCCAGATCTATTTCCCTCCGAAGAAAGGGTCACTCCAATCAATGCATCAGCAATACGCTCGGGAACATCAAGGCGGCAGCGGGCATCTGCATCCAAGCGCGCCATAGCTTCGACGTCATGAATGTCGCGTATGGGCATCTCGCGCAAGCGCTGGCGCAGTTCGATCGCATCGTGAACTGCTTTTTCAATGTTCTTGCCGAACAGTCTCTGCTGCCCCTTGCCGCCGGGTGTCATGCTCAGTTCAGTGAGTTGATCCAGCCGGTGGATACCCAACAAGCTGTCGCCGCAACGCAAGTTGTGGTCAAGAAAGCCAAATGGACGGTCCTTGGCCAGCGTCACCAGCCAGATGGAGAGCTTTGCGAGCTCGACCGCCAGCGGGTTTAGGTCGACGCCGTACAGGCAACGCTCGGCGATGAGACGGCGCGCGCGGAGCGTGTCAATGACTTTGCGCCACCTGGCGTCATGAATTTACAGTGCAGTCTTGAGGGTGGAAGGGCTCCTGAAGTGGCGGGTTGATCCAAGCGGCGGTGGGCATGGAAGGTGGCTGGGGCAGCTTGCCTTTGAAGC
>JANMGB010000360.1:0-1313 GCA_031374415.1 Burkholderiales bacterium | reverse complement strand
CATCCTCCCCCACCTTGGCCTTGGGCCACCGCTTGCGCGGGAAGGAGGGGGATTCCTACGGCGCTATGCATGAGTGAGCTCACACAGAGTCGCTTCAGTGGGTTCCTGCTTCATTGAGGCCGGTTTCGTCCGGGTCTTTCGACCCAGGCCAGAGCCTTCCTCTCCACAGGCTGCAACGCGGTGTCCCCGCGCAAATATATTCAGTGCGCCAACAACATCGGCGTTGTTTTCGTAACCGCAGCCTACGCAAGCAAACTTGGCTTGTGTTTGTCGGTTCAGTGCCGCCACATGCCCACATGCCGGGCATGTTTGGCTCGTGTGATGTGCTTTGACGGGCACCAGCATTCCACCATTCCAGTGCAGCTTGTATTCCAGCTGACGACGAAACTCGAACCATCCCTGGTCGAGAATCGCTTTGTTCAAGCCCGACTTGGCAGCTACATTTTTGCCCGGCGTCTGGGCATTGCCTTTGGCCGACTTGCTCATGTTGCGCACCTGCAAGTCTAGGGTGCACACCATCGCGTGGTTTTGGCTGATCGTGGTCGTGGTCTTGTGCAGGAAGTCGCGCCTTACATGGCCTATGCGGACATGGATTTTTTGCACTCTCCTTTTGGCTTTTTGCCAGTTCTTGCTGAATTTTTTCTTGCGACTCATCACCCGCTGGGTGCGCCGCAACCGGGCCTCACACATTTTGAAGCTATGCAGTGCAGCCACAAAGCTGCCGTCGCTCAGCGTGGCAAAGCGAGCAATGCCCACATCAATGCCAATGGCCGTCGTGGCCTGAGGCACCGGCTGCTCGACTTCGCGCTGCGTCTGAATGCTGGCGTACCACTTGCCCCCAGACTGGCTGACGGTGATGTTCTTGGCCACCCCCAAAATGTCTCGGCTGTTGCGATAACGAATCCAACCGAGCTTAGGGAGTTTGATGCGGCTGTTGGCTGAATCGATCTCGAACTGCTTGGCGTCCGGATAGCGAAAGCTCTCGCTTTGGCCTTTGCGTTTGAAGCGCGGGAACATCGCCCGCTTGGCGAAGAAATTTTGATAGGCACGCTCTAAGTCTTTGAGTGCTTGTTGAAGTGGGTGCACAGGCGCATCAGCCAGCCATACCGTCTCAGGATCATGGCGCCACTCGGTGAGCCGCTTGCACAACTCGGTGTAGCCAAGCTTCTTCTTGCTGGCCTCAAAGTGCGTCTTTTGCAGCGCCAAGGCCTTATTGAACACAAACCGTCGCGATCCAGCAAAGCGGCGCATATCGCGCTGCTGCTCACCGTTGGGCATGAGTTCGTATTTGAAAGCTTGAAGCCGTTGCATGA
>JANMGB010000357.1:0-5417 GCA_031374415.1 Burkholderiales bacterium | reverse complement strand
GCATGCAACTACCCCACAACTATAACGTGCCACTACAAACACTTTTCAATTTG
This sequence comes from Burkholderiales bacterium, assembly GCA_031374415.1. GTDB lineage: Bacteria > Pseudomonadota > Gammaproteobacteria > Burkholderiales > Burkholderiaceae_C > CANHBY01. The sequence goes on along the minus strand of JANMGB010000357.1, from coordinate 5,364 downwards.
AGGTTCAAAATCGGCGTAAGCCATTGATTTGCAACGAAGAGACCTCGCCAAAATCACGGAAAAATGGCTCGCTGCTGTCGAACTTGGGATCCCCACGGCGCGGCCGGTAGCGATGACGCTGTCGATGGGGAACCCGAGCTTGTGCAGATTGCGCAGCCTAGCGTCGCCAAACTGCGGAGGTAGTGCCGACACACATACCAAACGATGCCCTGCCGCGTGCAATGCTCGGCAGGCCTCGAGCGCGGAGTCGATGGGGGGAACGCTGGACCAGAAAAGCTCGTCCATGCCGGCTTCCAGCCGCTTCAGCGATTCACCCTCCAGTTGCTTGACTGCCCAACGGTCTGTTGGCCAGTAAGCCATAGGGTCGCGCTCGCGTGGGCGCTCGCCAAAGACACGTTCCCAAACGCTGGCGTAGGCCAAGTGGTAATCAAGCAGCACGCCGTCGGCGTCCAGCGCAATCAGCGGTTTGATCATCTCGTTTCCTTTCAAGGCAGCACATTCAAATACACCGCAGGCACCGCGTCGGTTAGCCACACTCCATTCGCCGACACATGAAACACATGGCCGTCGGCAACCATGCGGGCTGCGTCCACCTGCAGCATCACCAGTTCGCCATAACGCCTCCCCACTGCGCAGGCAATTTGGATGTCGGTCGTCAAGTGCACATGGTGGCGGGCACGTTTGGTGAGGCCCTCACGCTGTATGGGCGCCAAAAACTGACGTGCGGTGCCGTGGAACAGTACAGCTGGTGGCGTCTGGATGGGCAGATTCAGCTCCACGTCGATCGAATGGCCCTGATTGGCACGAATGCGCAGGCCATCTTCGCTGATGGCAAAACGCTGCTTGTCGCTGGTGGCAACGACTTCGTGCACCAATGCCGCGGTCAAAGGGTGTCGCGCGGAACAGGCCTTGGCGATCAGTTCGTCCACACAAACCCAGCCGGCAGCATCCAGGTTCAGACCGATGAGCTCGGGCTGATGTCTGAGCACCAGGCTCATGAACTTGCTGGTGGCGGTGAGGCTTTTGGTGGCCTTTGAATTTTGTTGTTCTTTCATCGTTTGCTCTTTGATTGATGAGTTTCGTTCTTCTTGTTATTCATACCACCAGGCAGCCTTGCTGGTCGGCTACCTCAATACACGCTTCCATGCCGGCGGTAAAGCGCAGAAAGTCGTTTTCCATGCCATCGGAAAAAATCACGCCCGTGTCTGGCATGTGGGAACGCAGTGTCAGTGGCGCTTGGGCCGTCACCGCGCCGTAAACCAGTTCAGTACTGGAGTGTCGGCTGGGAAAGGGCTCGCGGACCGCAAACGTCAGCTGTGGCGCGTCCCAGGGCTGGGCCTGGAAGTCCACCGGTACTCGGCGTGAGCGAACGGCGTTAGAGATCCCCAATGAACCCGTCACCACACTGCGCAACCATGCAGTGGACCCCAACCCCGTGGCCACGATCACGCCCGAGGACGATTGCGACTCCTGCCGCTCCCCCCATTGAATGTCGTACAGCGCAGAGCTGTGCGAGCGTGGGCCAATGAACAAATCATTGACCGCACGCAGCACCTGACCGTCCGACAAACGTGCCTGGGCCATGGTCACTGCCTTGGTTGCCCGCCGGTTCTGCGCGACCTCGGGCAACAGCATGTGGAGCCCTTCGGGCTGGAAGGGGAGCAGCACGCCATCCCAACGACCAGGCTCGGGGTTCACACCAAGGAGAGGCTGGCCATGTAAGTACTTCATTGTGTTGGCCACCAAGCCGTCTTGGCCCAGGGCCACCACGATGTCGTCGTGCGCGAATACATAGTTGGGCAGGTAGCTGCGATCCATCAACTGGTAGCGTCCCCAGGCTTGAAGCGTCTCCACCGTGACCTGCAGCGCCTTCGCATAGGCTGCGTTCTCACGCAAGTAGTCGGAGAAGTCAGCGCCTAAATGCTCGATATAAAAACGCGCTTGCTCCAAGGTGTGGTGACGCACCACCAACTCCTCCAGGCGGGTATGGCGAGTGATCAGCACCACTTTGCGTTGATTCCCTCCATGACTGGCTGCCGCGCTCACGTTGATTCCTTGGTGGCTTTTTTGGGGCCAAGGGGGGCCATCAGGCTTTGCAATAGGTCAGGCGACATGTTGAGTTGTCCGATGCGTTCGGCTCGCTCCGCAATACCCCCGAAAGCTTGGGCGATCAGTTGACGGGGTTGCATGCCCGCAGCAGACAAGGCCTGCACCACACGCGGGTCGGCATTCTCCAAAGCCTTCATCACTGCCGCCACGCGGTGCGCTTCGGCTTCAGCCAAAGTTCGGCTGTTTTCCGCTTGGCCAGCCACAAAGGCTTTGCGCTGATTTTCCAACTCCACGTCTGAAGCCATTTGTTCTTGGCGCAGACCGTTCTCTTTACGCATCAACGTTGCCTTCGCTTCCATCTGTGTTTCTTTGATCTGGCGTTTCTTCTGCTCCACCGCAATGTCGGTATCGAGTTCGTTTTGGCGTATCGAGCGCTCTTTCTCAACCGCCGCCATGCGCCGCGAGAACACGGCGTCGTCCGCTGCTTTGAGGTTGGACTCTCTGGCTTCGGCTTCAAGCGCTCGAGCGATGTCGGGCGTCGGCTTCACGGCGATGATGGAAACCCCCAGAATCTCCAGCCCCAACGCCGCCATCTCGGCTTGTGCCGCCAATTCTTTTTGGGCGCTGCGCGCAATCAAGGCCGAAGCACGCAGCGCCTGCTTCAACTCCAGCGCTTGCACCGCCTGCTGAACGATCACCTCCACTTGCATGGCCACACGATCACCGAGGCGTTTGGGATCCTCGGAGACGTACTTTTGACCGGATGGATCGAGCGAGAAGTCCATCAGCTTCGCCGTTCGGCCGGGATCGCCAATGCGGTAGGTCACCTGGCCTTGCACCGTCACGCTTTGAAAATCAGCGGTGACCAATTCCAGAATGAAGGGACGGTCCTGGCTGGCCACTGGAACAGCCACCAACGTACTGGTGGGGGCGTAGTAGAAAAATGATTGCCCCGCGCCTTCGCGCACCACCTTGCCCGCGCGAAACTGCAGGAGGTGAACAGTGGGCTGGGATTTGGTAAATCGAAGACCGAACATGGTGATTTCCTTTCCTTGTGATGATTAGATGTACAGTGCAACTATATATGGTTGCACAATACAACTATCAAAAGCATTCGTCAAGCACGGGATGATTCATGGTCAACAAAAAGAACCTCAAACCAGCACTCACGCCTTCAACTGAAGTCACCTTGCCGAAGTTTCCATTGCCTTACACGACAGTCGACGTGGTGATCTTCACCGTCCTGAAGAACAAACTGCAAGTGCTGCTGCTTCAGCGATCCGGTGACGCAACAGACCCGTTTCCTGGCCGTTGGGCCTTGCCTGGTGGCTTCGTGAATGTGGACAACGACGCTGATCTGCTGGCCTGCGCCCGCCGCAAGTTGTTGGAGAAAACGGGGGTGGTCAGTCCGTACTTGGAGCAGTTGGGCAGTTGGGGCAGCGCCAACCGCGACCCACGGGGTTGGTCTGCCACCCACGTCTATTTCGCCTTGATTTCCGGGGCTGACCTGGAGTTGACACAAGGTGAAAATGCAGCAGATGTGGACTGGGTGCCCGTCGACAAAGCCATCAAAGGCCCCCCTCTGGCGTTTGACCATGGCCAAATTTTGGAGGTTGCCGCTGAACGACTGCGCGGCAAGGTTGAATACACCTCACTGCCCGCATTCTTGCTGGAAGAGCCCTTCACCTTGCCACAACTTCAACATATTTATGAAGTGGTGCTGGGCCGTCCAGTGGACAAGAGTGGCTTTCGCACCCGAATGCTTGCGGCCGACTTCCTGATGGAGTCTGGTCTGGTGGAGGGAGGAAGCCACCGCCCCGCGATGAGCTACCGGCTTCGCAGCCGAGAGGAGGTGGTGGTGTTCCCAAGAACGTTCAGTCCCAGGGGATGAGGTGCCTTTAGGAAACCCAACCTGACCCAGCCGCCGATTCGCTCCTCAGCGCCGCAGCTTCCTGGGGCCTGGCCCCGACCGAAAACCAGGGCGCCCGGCACCGCCTGCTTGGGCCTGTGGGCGGGTGCGGTCCGCGAGCAACAGCGTGGCCCTCACCAAGCCCTCTACGGCTTCGCTCAAATTGGCGGGCGGCTCCAGCGTGTCGATCTCGGCCAGCAAGGCATCCGCCTCTTCCAGGTCATCGGGGTCGAGGTGGCGATAGATCAAGGCCAGGGGCTCAATGAAGGCCTGAGCATGGGGCCCCTCAGAGCGTTCAGTCAACGCGGGAAAGAGTGTCAATGCGGTCGCAAAGCCGGCCACCCAGGGGTAGACCGCTTCGACCTCATCACCCAGCTCATCAAGCTCGAACACCCAGGGGTCAAACCATTGACGATCCTCGATGGCGTGATTCAATTCGCGGTGCCGTTGACGAATCACTTCGCACAGCGGCGCCACGTCAAAATCGACCGGAACGGGGCGGGCATCGATGTCAAACACATGGGCCATCCAACGCGCCTCGACAATGGGCTGTGGCTGCAACAAAACCGCGCACAAAAAACCATCCAGCGCACTGACGTCCAAAGGCTCCAGCGGTTCAGGCAGGCTGTCAAAGCCTTCTTGAAGCGTCTCGCGTTGGGCATCGGTGACCCCCGCTTGCGCAGGGGGTCGGGGTGGGCGGGCAGGGCGCGAAGCGCGTGGTGGACGGGGTGCGGGCATGCCTACATTGTGCCTTCCAACCATAAATTGGTCTTTTTGCGTCTCCCTCTCGAGGGGGATAGGCGGCTCGTCTCGGGCAGCCTACAGTTCGCATCGCTGTGACACGAATTGAACCAAGGGCCACACCAAGAGCCTTGGTCATCTCGGATAAGGGGCCCGGCATATGTGCGTTTAATGCATGCGTTGTCCGCCGGGCCACCTACCCTGATGCCTGCCCGTTGTTTAGGGCAGGCTTTTTTTTGCCTGTCGCGTGCGCAGGTCAACGCCAAAGACGGATTCTGGCGCCCCCCCCCGGGCCGCAGTTGCCTGCGCGACCGACCCCCGCGGGATGAGCGAGCCACGAGGGTGGTGTGGTGATGAATGGTGCCTCGCTCGTCGGTCTCGAAACGGTGATCACGGATCGCTTCTCGATCTGGATCACGCAGGTGCTCCCGACCGCCGGTGCTGGTACCACGTACAGCTCTGCGATGCGGACCGGGACTGGCGCCATCGGGTCGAATGCGGTGACAATCAATCAGCAGTTCGCGGTCTTCACGAACGGTTCGGCTTCGCTCCTGACGGACGCCTTCGGCACCCTGATCAATCCGTCGAATGCCGGTGAGACGTACTATGTCGGCATGGAAGACAACGTCAACGGCGGGCGCGACTTCGGAGCCGGTCTGGCAGGC
>JANMGB010000356.1:0-26656 GCA_031374415.1 Burkholderiales bacterium | reverse complement strand
GCATGCAACTACCCCTCAACTGTAACGTGCCACTACAAACATTTTTCAATTTGAGGTTCAAAATCGGCGTAAGCCATTGATTTGCAACGAAGCGACCTCGCCAAAATCACGGAAAAATGGCTCGCTGCTGTCGAACTTGGGACTTCCGACCCCAAGCCCACTACTTTTTGATTCACTTCCATATGAATCAATCACTTAGGCACCGCAAGTGTCGAACTCGGGGGGCCCGAGGGCTACTTGATGACAGGCATAGCTGCCCGCTCAGGCTTGTCAATAGGTCGCAAGGCACTTGCTCTACCAGAAGAACGTTCGCGCTTCTGGAGAAAACACGCCGACGAGAAACCAGATCGTGTGACCGACCCAGCAGAGCAGTGTGTACAGCGCAATTTGCTCAGAACTCCATCGATAAGAGAACAGCCAATCGATGATCAACAAAGAGCGCCATCCTTCAAGCCACGATGCACCACCACCCCACACTATCCACCAAACGAAGGTTGTATTCAACGTATACAACAGTGACCAAAGACCAATGCCCATTTAACTAACTCACCGAAGAAGGAGTTATTTGCCCAGACAAAGCCTGGACTTTCGCATGGACCACGCCATCAGCGCTTCCCTACGGTTTTACTGATTTGTGCCATTCCAAATATTGTTCTAGTTCACTGGAAACCCCAGAAGGAACATACCTATCAAGGCTCGATTTTGCCGAATTTGCAGCTATGCCAGCACGCAGAAGCCAATGCGCGCGAAAGCAATCAATATCTTTTTCTGACCAGCATTTATCTTCCTGCTGAATTGCAATTGAGTTCACATAAGCGCTACGAGCCAACGCCCCATATGTGCCAATGAGAATGGCTAGATAGTGGGTGACACCCAAAATAATAATGATGGCTGCTAGTTTGATAATTCGTAAGTTCATGGTTTACCAGCGAAAAGTGAACAACTCTAGTCAACCTTCAATCCTGGATAGTAAGATGACCAAGGCTTTGGTGGTTTGCCAAACGGCTGATTTGCTCAATTTTCTGGAAGTGCAAAAATTATGTAAACATATGAAAAATCACCATGTTCGTCTATTGTTGCATATAGATTTGTATATTTTGACGTTGGAGCTTGTCCGTTTAGGTGAACGTACAATTTGCCTTTAGGTGGTTTAACGTGCTCAAACCCTTCTGGATAACGTGGTATGGTTTCAGACGTGTCCTTTGAAGAGAAAACTTTGTTATCAACAAATTTGCCTGTCTCATCGGGGTTAAGCTTTAGCACTACTTGATAGATATCTGATTTGTTTTGCGAAAAAAAATACATCAGACTATTCTTGTCGGGGCCGTGATCAAAATAAACAAAATTTCCTACCGATATTTCTTTTAAACCACTCCCGCTAAGAAAAAGCTCGATTTGAGCATTCGTTGGTGGAATCTTTCTTTCCTCTCTTATGTCATTGTCAATTTTTTTGGAATACAAGAAAAGCAACAACGATGCAGTGACTAATGCGATGAAAAATTTAATCGCCATGGCGTTTATTTGTTGGCGTATTAATTTAATTTGCTGTATTCTCGATAATCTACAATTTCTATTCCATTTAATGTTTTGAGTCGCACATTTTTTTGTTCTGGATCGATAAATGTTATGTCTTGAAAATGAATATCTTTTAAGCCTGATTGGATTATTTTATCTGCCATGTCGTCGGATACCATAACCTGCCCACCCCATCGGGCACGGAATATTGAAGGCGAGGCTGGCGGGGTTGTAAGGAACTTGAAGTGTACAGTTTGAAACCTTAATGGCTCACGCTCAGTCGGAGGAAGAGTCTTGTAACGCCATTTCTGTATTACGGCGCCATCTTTGCTGGGTTCGTTATAGGGTTCAAAACCGGAAGCCTCTAAATCTATTACATCCCCTATCGTCAAAATGTGGGCCAGTTTATAGTTTTTGTCTTTGAATGGTTTAGCGCATTTTGAAGAGTCAATGTCAAAATACTGTATGACATCATCATTTAAGTCAAGTGTGCTTATTAGCTCGGACGAATAGAGGTTGGCTATGTTAAGCGGAATAATGCTTGGGTGGTAGTCTTCTGCGGTTACATTGAAGGCGGCGACTATTGGCGAATTTATCTTATTTATTTTCTCTGGGCCGTCGCCATATAAAATGTTGCCCCCCTCGAATATATCAAATAATTCGAGTTTATTTATTAATTTGAAGCGAGGAGGCTTCCTGTTCATTAGGCTTATCATGTATTGGTCTATTTTTGCAGACCCATGCATGTGCCAAAAAGGTATTTTTTTCTCATTCATTGTAGTATTGGATGGTATTTCCCAAGTGAATTCAAAAGCTTCATTCTAAATGTTGCCTGAAGCATTCGCAAGTCGCTTAATAGCGTCAATGATGGCATGGTTACAGCCTTTATTGATATTGGTCGCAAAGCGACCTCAACGTCGATGCTATACTTGGTGTGGGGGCTATTGTGAACAGGGCCTTTTGGATTTGGAAGAGTGCTATAAAAAGGAAGGTTTGCGGGTAATGCAATCAAATTTTCTATTTGATCCATTGCCCATCCTGATTTTACAAATGCTACTTGAACGGGCCGGGGAAGTTTTGCTACCTCTGCAAAAGGAATGAGGTGGTGAGCTCGCCAATCTTGATTTGTTAATCCCAGCAAGGCTCTGCATCTTTCGGATGATGCACTCAATTTGGAATCCACATTAGAGGTGCGATAAACTGCAGCTTCGGCTGCGCCAATACCTAAGCCTAACAACGCCTCATCAACAACACGACGAATTTCGTTTATCGCTTTTTGATCACCGCGATCTGAGCGCCTGAGAGTGGTAGGGTTGGCTCGCTCGTATTCCATCACAGCCTGACCTACTTTATCCAAAATATCTCGGTCGTTTGGCAGGCGCGTAAATACCCATGGGGCCGTGAACTGGGTCCAAAGGTACGCCTCAGCGGCGAGCATGTCGGCGTCAACGTTGCGATCAAGATTAAATCGTTCGACGACTGCTAAAAGCGCGCGCTCCCGATTCATTTTTTGGGCTTCACGCAAAACCTCTGCTGCTGTCACGACCAATACCAAGGGTCCGATCGGCCCCACACCCTTTGGTGTCACTGCTGTTGCCCCTCGGCCAAAAGTGGCGCTTCCAGACGTGATGCCAGGCAAGCCAGCATTGCTTGTCAGTTTTATGGCGTCTCTCATGGAGCCAAGCCCAGCTGCCAGAATAGAAATGGCCTCAGCCCGATTTGTTGGTAATAAATACACAAAATCTCCAATAACTCTGGTGCTTTACAGCGGTTTTGTTAAGTTGTGTTTTTGATTAAGCAGCCGCTTTGTTGGCTGAAAGATCCCAACCGCCAGCGTCGTTCCCGAGGTTGGCCGTGCCATCAGCCTTGGAGCCTTTGTGTGCCCAAACGATTTTGGCGTACTTGAGCATGAATGTTTCCATAGGCAATCCGTTTGAGGTAGCACTGGTTTGCACGCTGCTGACAATAGCGTTGGTGAGCTTGATCGTCAGGTAGTTGGTGCGCACGGTGCCCGAGGCGCGAAAGAATTGAATCTCCACGTCATAGGCATAAGCAGCCGAGCAGGCTTCCCACAGGTACACGCTGGCCTTGTCCACGTCTTTGGTGAACATCATGGGCGCATGTTCGCAGCGCTCCGCCGAATGGCCGCCCGCCGTGGAGGCTGTGGCTGAGGTGGGTTGTTGAATGCCTTGCGTCCAGGAGGTGACTTCCAGCCAATCCTTGTGGTCGGAGTCGGTCGACTCGCCGATGATGTCTTTCGAGTTGGTCTTCTTCGTGAACTTGACGTAGATGTCTTTCATGCTGCGCTCTCTCGTGTTGGTGATGCCGTTCGACTTCCGAACCGCATCACTCTACCCTCCAGGCCACGCTTGCCAGCCCCCCCATAAGGGGGGCTGGCCAGGCCAGCCTGGCCAATTCGTTTTATGTCAACAAGGTGAGCAAAAAACACCTGTCCGGGGCTCAAGCCTCGCGTCTTGCCCCCCGAGCTGACGCCCCCTCAAACCCCACGCGCCCGGTCCGCCTTGAACTGCGCCACGAAGGTGCTGAACGTGCCGGTCTCCAGCGCCTCGCGCATTTCACGCATCAGGTTCAGGTAGTAGTGCAGGTTGTGAATGCTGGCCAGCATGGGGCCCAGCATTTCTCCGCAGCGGTCCAGGTGGTGCAAGTAGGCGCGTGAAAAATTCTGGCACGTGTAGCAAGTGCAGGTTTCGTCCACCGGGCCTTGATCGGTTTTGTGCCGGGCGTTGCGCAGTTTCAGGTCGCCAAAGCGGGTGAAGAGGTGGCCGTTGCGGGCATTGCGGGTGGGCATCACGCAGTCGAACATGTCGATGCCGTGGCTGACGCCGTCGACCAAGTCCTCCGGCGTGCCCACGCCCATCAGGTAGCGTGGTTTGTGCGCCGGCAGCTGCGGCGCGGTGTGGCGCAAGATGCGCAGCATGTCTTCTTTGGGCTCGCCCACGCTCAGGCCGCCAATGGCATAGCCTGGCAGGTCGAGCTCGTTGAGCCCGGCCAATGACACCTCACGCAGGTGCTCAAACATGCCGCCCTGCACAATGCCGAACAGCGCGTTCGTGTTGTCCAGCTTGCTCAACTCATCGCGGCAGCGGCGCGCCCAGCGCAGGCTCATCTCCATGCTCAAGCGCGCATCGCGCTCGGTGGTCAGTTGGCCTTGGCTCTCGTACGGGGTGCACTCATCAAACTGCATCACGATGTCAGCGTCGAGCACGTGTTGAATTTGCATGCTGACCTCGGGGGTCAAGAACAGCTTGTCACCGTTCACGGGCGATGAAAACTTCACCCCCTCTTCAGTGATCTTGCGCATCTCGCCCAAACTCCAGACCTGAAAGCCGCCGCTGTCGGTCAGGATCGGCCGCTGCCAGCTCTCGAAGCGGTGCAGCCCACCAAACTGGCGAATCACGTCCAGGCCGGGGCGCAGCCACAGGTGAAAAGTGTTGCCCAAAATGATCTGGGCGCCCATCTCCTCCAGGGATCGGGGCATCACGCCCTTGACCGTGCCGTAGGTGCCCACCGGCATGAAGATGGGGGTCTCAACGACCCCATGCGGCAGCGTGAGACGGCCACGGCGTGCCGCCCCAAAGGTATGAAGCAACTGAAAATTGAGCATCCCCGGATTGTGCCCGCTCCATGCAGGGTGACGTTGGCGGCGTGTGTTTGCATCCGGCTCATGGCGCCCTTTCGATGCGCAGCTCGCGGGTATCGGTCTGCCCCTGGTCGTCCACCGCGCTGAGCACATAGCGGCCCACGGCTGGCGGGGTCCAGGCCAAGTCTTTGCCAGGCGCTGATTGGCCCAAGTACGACGCATCGGCAAACCAATACACGGGCGTAGACCGTGACGCATTGGCGCGCAAAGTCAGGGGCGTGGGGCTGCTGATGCGCAGCACGTAGTGAGCCCCTTGCAAGGGCGACACGATGCGCGGAGCGTCGCCTGCCACCACCGAGCCAGTCTGCCCACAAAGTGGCCGCGGGGGCACACGCCGCGGCATGCCGGCTTGCGCGAAGACCTGCAGCATGTCACTGCCCCAGTATTCAAAAACCTCCTCCCGAATCCCCGGGCCAGGCGCGCACACTGCCCGGCCTTGCGCGTCGATGAACAAGGGCCGGTGCAAGGTGCTCACACGGATGGGTGACTTGCCCGGGATGAACCAGGTCTGCACAAGATCTTTGCAGTAGGCGTTGGGCAAATCGCCGCTGGCCGCACAGACTGGCACCTGCACCAGGTTCGGTGGCGCAGCGCGCGCGACCGAACCGGGGTCCAGGCCCTGCGCTCGCAAGGCATCGACAATTTTGAAGAACAAAGGCGCCGCCGTTTGGATGCCGATGAAAGCGGGGTTGGACCGGCCGTCAAACTCGCCCACCCACACCACCAGAACATAGCGGCCAAAGACGCCTGCCGTCCAGGCGTCGCGAAACCCCCAGGAGGTGCCCGTCTTCCAGGCCACAGGGGGCGAGGCCGGGCGGCCCGTGTCGGGTCGAGGGTTGTGCTGCAGCATGTCGAGGGTGATGAAGGCCGCTTCGTCGCTGAGCAAACGTCGCCCCTCAGGCAGTGGCCCGCTGGATGGCGTGTAGCGCAGGGGCGCCCATTCGCCGCGGTTGGCCAGCATGGCGTACAGGCCCGCAAGCTCTTCCATCGTGAGCTCCCCACCGCCCAGGGTCAGCGCTAAACCGTAGTGCCTTTCGCTGGCCAGTTGTCGCACCTCCGCTTGCTGCAAAAAATCATACAAACTGGGCTCTTTGAGCCGCGCCGAAATGCCCACCGCAGGGATGTTGCGGCTTTTGATCAAGGCATCTTGGGCCGTCAGGGGCCCCTCAAATCGGCCATCAAAATTCTCGGGGCTGTAGGTGCCAAACGAGGTGGGTGCATCACGCAAGATGCTGTGCGGATGGATCAAACCTTGGTCGATCCCCATGCCGTAGATGAAGGGTTTGAGCGTGGACCCGGGCGAGCGTTTGGCGCTCGTGCCGTTGACCTGCCCATCGATGTCGTCGTTGAAGTAGTTGGCCGAGCCCACCCAGGCTTTGACTTGCAGGGTGTGGCTGTCGACCAGCAGGGCCGAGGCGTTGCGCACCCCCCGGCTGCGGTGAGCCTGCACAAACTGCCGCAGGCTGCGCTCCACCGCGGACTGTGTCGGCGCATGCAAGCTCAGGGTGGTTTGGCTTTGCTCGGGCAGCAAGCGCATGGCGGTTTGCACCGCGTGGGGGGCCAGAAAGGGCAGCTGGCGCGGGCTGCGCAGGGGCAGGGGCAAGGCCAGCACGGCTTGCGCCGCCAAGTGCTCCGGGCGCCCGACCTGGTCGGGGTGCGCCTGCTGCCAGGCCTGCCACAGACGCCCGCGGGCGTCTGACAAGGCCACCGGCCAGGTGTCCCCTTTGGCGGCCACACTGGCCCGCCGGTTGGGGTTTTGCGGGATGACGGCGAGGGTCAGGGCTTCGGGCAAGCTCAAGGCCTGGGCGCGCTTGCCAAAGTAGATGAGGCTGGCCGCTTCGGCGCCTTCAATGTTGCCGCCGTAAGGGGCCAAGTTGAGGTACGCCTCCAACACCTCGTGCTTGCTGTAGCGGGCCTGCAGCCACAGTGCCGCGGCTATTTGCCGCAGCTTGCCACCGATGCTGCGACTGTCGATGTCATACACGCGGCGCGCCAACTGCATGGTGAGGGTCGATGCCCCGCGGCGTGTGCCGCCACTGAAGGTGCTCCAGGCCCCGTGCATCAGGCTCCAGGGGTTGACGCCGGGGTGGTAGTCGTACCAACGGTCTTCGTAGAGTTTGACGGCCTCAACCAGGTGCGGCGAGATGTCTTGCAGGGGCGACCAGACGCGGTATTGCTCATCCGTGCTGAGCGTCAATCGCAAGAGTGCGCCATCGCTGCTGTAGTAAGCGCGCGAGGTGCTGGCATGCTCGCGCAGCGGCGTGGCGGGTATCAAACGCGCCAGCAGCAGGGCCAAGGCCACCAGCGCGACCGCCATCGCGGCCGTCAGCGCCCAGCGCCGCGCCCTTTGAACCCACCCGCGGGCCATCAATCAGTGCGCGCTCATCGCTTGCTCAGCACCGTCAATCGCCCGGCCACCGAACGGGCTTGCTTGCGGCGCTCGTACATCGACTCGGCAAAGGCCGGGGGCACGGTGAACTCGCCCGCATTGGTGGCCCGGATGCGGTAGGTGTAGGTTTGTGCGTTGGCGGAGGCATGGCTGTAGATGACGACACGGTCCTCGCGCACATCGAAGAACTCCATCGAGGGGCCACTCACGGTGCTGGCTGCGCCTTGCTCATCGCGGTTTTGGACCGGCTCAAACCCACCCGGCAACAAATCGGTCAAGGCCACGCTGTGAACCACCGACGCCGCCGGCGTGGCGCCCAAGCCGCGCAGGCTCAAGCGCACGGTGAGCTCATCACCCACCTTGGCTTGGGTGGTGGGCTTGCCGTCGGCCCCCAGGTACTCGCGCACCACCTCCATCCCGGCCTTGAGCTCTTGCGCCGGGGGGGTGCGATCAAAGCCACTTTGCGTGACCGCGTAGTAGATGGGCAGTTTGCCTTCACTGCTGAGCTTCAAACCTACTGCGCCCGGCGGAATATCAACCCGCGGCATGAGGTTGACTGGCAACGCCAGCGCAGCCACCGCACCTTGGGCATTGACTTGTTCAGCGGCCAGCTTGCCCAGGGCCGGCGAGCCCATGGTACGGGCCATGGCGTCAAGCGCCAGCACCGTGTAGCTGGCTGACAGCGTATTGAACTGCCCCTGCCCCAAAGGCGCCATGAAGCGTGCCATGGCCTCGGGCTTGATGGCCTTCAAGCGGGCGGGGAAGTGCCGCGACACGATATACAGCAGCTGCGCATCACGCACCACGGGGTCGCTGTAGGCCGCCCACGCGTAGGGCGAGGCCTCGGTCTTGTCAAACTGGGCCAGCAAGCCGGTGATCAACTCTGCCGCGGGTTTATCTTGTTTGAGCAGCTGATAGGTCGCAGCCAGGTAGGCTGCTGTGCTGTCGAGCTTCCAGGTGGCGCCAAACTGGGTGTCAATGGATTCACGCAGCGTACTCAGCAAGGGCGTGGTGACCTGCCCCTGGCGGGTGAGCAGGTAGATGGCGTAAGCCCGGGTGCGCGCGGCAGTCAAGTCGGCCGGGTGACTGGCTGCGAGTGTCTGCAGGTAAGCCTGGCTTGACTTGAGCATGTCGGCAGGTGCGGTCACACCGGGCACCTCCAGCTCTTGCGCTTCGAGCAACAAATGCGTGGCGTACACCGACGCAAACTCATCGGCATTCACACCGGCACTCCACAGACCAAACCCGCCGTCCGCGTTTTGCCGTGACCGCAACACCCGCAAGGCCTCGTCAAACGACTTGGCCGCCCCTTGCGGCGTGAGCACCCCCAACTCAGGTCGCTTGGCCAACACCAAGCCCGGCAGGGCGCGACTGATGAGTTGCTCCGTGCATTGATGCTGGAAGTTGTCGAGGTAGGTCATCAAGCCGGGGGCCAGCGCCAGGGGCAAGACCGACATCGCCAGCTCTTGTTTGCGAAACTCGGGCACCAGCTCACGCGGCACGGCCACCTCGGTCGAGCCCTTGAAGTGGCCCACGCTCACGGTGCTCACATGGGGCGTGGCGGGGCGCACACTGATGTCCATGCGGCGCACGCTGGACTTGGCCGCCAGGCTGGCTGAAAACCGCAAGGTGGCCGACCCCAGGGTCGCACTTTGGGGGTCTTTGACCTTGATCTTGTACAGCGCCACCCCTTCACGCATGGGGCCGATTTTGAGGTTTTGGTTGGCCGCGCCCATCACCTCCATGGTCGGCGGCACCTTCAGCGACACCAGCACGGGGGCATCCGGGGCAGCATCACTGATGTTGTTGGCCACCCCCACCGAGACTTCAAACACATCACCCGGTGACACCATCAAAGGCAGATTCGGCGACAGCACAAAATCACCCCGCACCAGGGCCTTGGCCTGCGTCACACCCACGTTGGCATCGTTCACCGCCACGGCCATCACACGCAAGCTGCCGTTAAAGTGATCGGGGACGGTGTAGTTGAACTCGCGCTCGCCCTTGACATCGACGATGCCCGACCAAAAAACAGCCGGCGCCTCACCTTTGCGTTTGAAGGGGTTCAGGAAACGGGCATTGGCACCGGCATCATCCCCCCCTGGGGCGGAGGCCGCCATCAAGCGTTTGAACTCCGGCAGGAGCAAATCCAAGATTTGCGAGGTCTTGACCTCCAAGGCACGCTTTTGGAAGAAGTGGCCCAAGGGGTCTGCATTTTTGTAGCGGGCCACTTGCAAAATGCCTTCGTCCACCGCAAACACCACCGCCCGCGTGGGCCGCTCGGCGGTGAGCTTGAAGCGCATCGACTGCCCTGGCCGGCTCACGTCAGGCACCTCGAGTTTGAGCGCATTGGTGCGCGCACCCAAGCTGGTGGCGAAGGGCACCACCCCGTGACTCAAGGGACTCATGAAAATCTCATCCGAACTGGGGTCGCGCACAAACTGCACGCTGACGTAGCCGTTGCCCTCAAAGTCAGCAGGCAGTTTGATTTTTTGAACCGAGGCCGTGGTGCTGGTCTTGAACCACGCCTGGGTGTAGACCTTGTCACGCTCAATCGTGATCAGCCCGGCCCCGACATAGGGGGCGCGAATGCTGACCTCGATCTCTTCGCCAGGCAGATAGTCGGCCTTGTTGAGCGTGAGCTGCAACTCGGCATTGCGCTCCAGTGAGCGGGTGACATTGCCCTGCCCTGCCACGCTGTAGTCAATCCGGTTGAGCTCCAACCCCGCCGCATCACGCACCACGTAGCTGAAGTTGCCTGCCTTGCGGGTGTCCAAGGTCAAGGCATGGCCCGAGGCCGCCACGCTCAAGGGGGTTTCCGACACCACGATGTCCTTGCGGCGCGACTCATAGCGGTACGTGTCATTCGACTGGCGCATCAGCATCGAGACCGACTTGCGCTCCACCCATTGCAACAGCAAACCCTCAACCGCGCGCTTCTTGGCCTGCGGGTCAATGGCCATCAATTGGCTGACACGCTGGCTGCCCATCGACACAAAGCGCAGATCACCATCGTGCTTCACGCCCACCAAAAACGGCAGCTCGGACACGAGGGCATTGGTCTCGGCGGCCACACTGCGCCCGCCCTCCAGCTCAAAAGCGTTGCCCAACAGGCTCAGTCGGTAGGTGGCCTTGGCAAAGCGGCTCAAATTGAGCTCGAACACGGCATCCCCCTCGGCATCGGTGACGCCGTCAGGCAGGTCTTCAGTCACGCCCTCTTGCGCACGCAGCGGGTCGTAAAAGCTGTAGTCAGCAAACTGCCTGAACGCTGGCCATGCCGGGCTGAGCCGCATGTTCGCCGCCACCCGGCGACCCTGCGCCGGCGTGCCGAACAGGTTTTGCGCGTTGATGCGGGCCTTCAGGTCTTTCGGGTGCACCCAGCCATCGACCGACTGCGCCGACAACTGCGCCGTGACCTTCATGCGGTCGGGCATGAACTCTTGCACCTTGACGGTGGTGGTGCCAATCTGGCGCTCAAGCTCGTTGTTTTTAACGATGTACAGATTAACGGTGTAATTGCCCGTGGGCGATGTGTCGAGTGTGGTGTGCGACAACTCAGAAAAGCCCCCCGCCTCCAAACGAATGCGCTCACGCTTGACCGCCAAGCCGCGCGAATCGAGCACCTCGGCCTCCAGGGGCACACCCTCCAGGGGCTTGCGCCAATCGGCCGCCTTCACAATCATCCCCATACGCAAGGTTTCACCGGGCCGGTAGATGCCGCGGTCAGAGAACAAATAGGCTGAGAGCTGATCGGCAGAGCGTTCGTTTTGCAGCCCCCCCACATCAAAACGCGAGACATCCAGGGTGCGTTCATTGCGGTTCAGCGGCAGGAAGCTCATGTCACCGGCTTTGTGCACCACCACCATCAGCGGCGCGCGCTCACGTGTGAGGCCCTCCAGCCGATCAAACCGCACATGCCCGTCGGCACTGGTCTGAGCGCTGAACAGGGTGCTGCCGTTTTGGGCCACGATCTCCACCTTGGCGCCCGACACAGGCAAGCCGGTGAACAGTGACTGCACAAACACATCACGCGCACCGCCCACCGAGTTCTTCATCACCAAGCCGAGGTCGGTGACCAAGACCAAGCGGCGTTCTTGGTGGGTGGCGGGATCACTGGGGTCTTGGCCCTCACAACAAGGGGCCTCTTGACCCTCACCCTCGCCCTCGCCTTCGGAGGGCTCAGCAGAAGCACTGACAGCAGCTGCCTCGGCTGTCGTGGGATCAAAGCCCTGCACTTTCAACAAGAACAAGCCACGGCGCGGCTCACCCTCTTTGTTTTCCTTGAGCAAATACTCACTCAGGTCAATCGACTCATAGTGCGCTTTGCCTGGCGCCACTTTGGGCAAGGACACGGTTCGCTCAAATCGATCGGTGATGTTGTCGGCATTGAAACGGTCTAAAAACTCGGGGTTGCTGTAGGTTCCGCGCGCCTGCGACACCAAATGCTGAAGCTGACCCGGCAGCACCCGCCCCAGCTCGATCTTCAAGCCAGGCAAATCGCGCGCCAAAACGGCCAACTTCTTCTCACCACTGAGCGGCAACAAAGCCCCTTGGCTGAGGATGCGCAGCTCCGCCGGATAGGGGGCCATCGTCAACAAATGGGCCGAGCGCTTGGCCAGCACATAGCCGCCAAAGGACT
The DNA here is from genome assembly GCA_031374415.1 of Burkholderiales bacterium. Classification (GTDB taxonomy): domain Bacteria; phylum Pseudomonadota; class Gammaproteobacteria; order Burkholderiales; family Burkholderiaceae_C; genus CANHBY01. The sequence continues at coordinate 14,452 of JANMGB010000356.1, read as the reverse complement.
TGAGCTGCGGCTCAATCTGGACGTACACCACCCGCCCCACATCCGCCTTGATCTTGAACGAATGCACTTCGGCATGATCGCGCTCAGACGGGATGGCCGTGAGCTCGACCTTGGTGGACTCGCTCAACACCTTGGCCGTGACCTCTTCGAGTCTGGGCCAGGGGTAAGGCTGCGCCTGCGCGCCAGGCGCCTTTTTATCGTCAGGCTTGAACACGGGCAGCACCCAGGCCGACACATGCTTGGCCAGCTCGCGCTCATGCACACTTTGCGAAGCAGTCACCACCAGCACCTGCTCGGGCTCAAACTGCTCGTTGCTGACGACCGTGCTGGTGACCTCGCTGATGTTCAAGCCATACAAACCAGGCACCGTGACCGAGGCGGTCAAGGACGACTCGATACCAGGCCCACCCGCTTGCGCCACTGCGCCTTTGTCGACCACCAGCTGCATCTCGGTCGCCTCGTTGGGGATGGGCAGGTTGCTGGAGTGAATGGACGCGCGCAGCTTGGTCTTGTCATAGGTCACGGTGAACGGCGTGGAACGAGTCAAGTCCAACACGCCGGCCGTCTTTTGCGCCATGCGCAAAGCCACGCGCTTTTCAAACTCCGCGGTGTTGACCGGGTGCCTGAAGCCCACATCGACCACCACCTGCTTGGTGCCCGCGTTGAGCGGGTCTTGGTAAAACTGGGCCTGCGTGAGGGTCATCGCAAAGGGTGCCGTGCGCACACTGAACTCGCGGCTTGCCAGCGTGATTTGCGGTGCCACCAAGGCATGCGCCAACACACCCCGGTAAGTCGCGCCCACCGCCCAGTCATTCTTGGGTTGGAACACCAACTGTCGGTCCGTCGCCCAACGCCACTCGCCATCGAGGGCAGGGATTAAGCTGACGCCAGTGACCGCCTTGCCCAAGTCAGCCAAAGGCGCGACCGAGGCCGAAAAATTCAACACAAAGGGGTTGGGCTGACCTTGATTGAGATAGTCCGTGACGGCGGGCTGCACCACCTGCAAGCTCACCTCCACGGGCTTGGGCCGCGCCTGCCACCAATGCCACCCCGGCACGGCTGCGCCACCCAAGGCCAGAAGAACCAAGAGCCCCAAACCACTCGCGCCCGGGCGCGCCTTGACACGCGCCGCCACCGCCTGGGTCGCCGCCTCGCCGCGCCCCCCACACCAACGCAGCCAGGCGGGTGCGGTCCAGTGCCCCAAAACAGCACCCAGCAAAGAACACAACGTCACCCACACACTCGTCAGCAGTTCCATCAGTGCAACCCTGGCTTGATTCGAAAAATTGGGGGCGCATGACCCTGCCCCATCATCGGCAACGTGCACGCGCGCGTCTGCGCATCTTGCAGGACAAATGCGTGAATGGGGTGAAGCCTGTGTGCAAGCGGCAACGGGGACTGCGCCGCAAGCGCATTGTTTCAGCTCAGGAGTTTTTTTCCGCCTTGTCGGTCTTGTCAACCTTGTCGGCCGGACGGGACTTGACGCCGTCTTTCTTGTTGGGGGCAGCGTCAGGGTCAGCCGCCTTGGTGACAGCCACCTGAGGCGTGATCACCGGCACCACAGGCTCGATCTTGTTCTCGCGCATGTAGTCGTTCATGTCACGCCAACCGGCGAACACGGCGGCTTTGTCGGCCCGGCGGTTCAAGGTATAGCAGTCTTCAATCGCCCGCCCCGCGTGGCGACAAGCTCCGCCCACGGCACGCCCTTCAGCGTCACGCACGGCAGCGAGCTTTTCTGGCGACTCGATGCCCAGCATGTCGCAGCCGGCCAATCCGGCCAGCAGGGACATCCACAAAAGCAAGACAAGACGGTTCATGAGTAAAGGCTAAGACTGGCGCGGGAGAGCCGATCCAAAGACAGAAGTGTGTCCGTGATATCGACACACCCAGCCCCCAACTTAAGGGCACACCTTCAGACCGTGTCGTCCAGCAGCCCTCGCCACAGGGGTTCGAGCAAGGTCTTCTCGCTGTCGGCGAGCTTGTCGCTGAGCAACAGGCACTCGCGCTGCAAGGCCCGAAAGCGCTGCTGCAACTCCCGCTCCGCCAGGGTCAACTCAAACGACTCCTGGGGCACCAGCTCATCGCTGGGAATGGCCCACAAACCCAAAGCGTTCCATGCGACACGCAGCCGGTCCAGCCGCTGATTGGCTTCTTGGGCGATGTTGATCACCTGGGCCGAGCAACGCTGTTGCCGCAGCGCATCAACCAGCTCCCGCGCGTGGGCCTGGTGGGTGTCGATATGGCTCAACAATGAGACTTCAGCCGGGGCAGTGCCGCCCCCTGGGATCGCCTCGCCCGCCGTGCGTGCTGCGTCACAGACGAGCGCGGTCCAGGTGGCATCAAACTCTCCCGGCACCACGCGCAACGCAAAGCTCGCGCGGGTCAGTGGCGCAGTGGGCGCTTGAATGACAGCCACCACCACCTCCACCACCGACAAAATGCGCCCCAAGGTCGACACCTGATCACCGCGCAAGCGTGCGGGATAACCCGAGCCGTCCAATCGTTCATGGTGCTCGGATATGCCACGGGTCAGCGCCTTGGGATAGTCGGTGGTGCTGTCGAGCAGCAACTGGGCCAGTCGAGGGTGCACCATCAAATGCTTGTGACCGACCACGCCCATGGGCCCTGCATAGTCCAGATGCTGCGGGGGGATGTACAACTCACCGATGTCGTGCAACAAGCCGCCCAACATGGCCATGCGGATGACGGCGGTGCGCGTTTGGGAGGCAGATGTGTCCGTGGCCTTGCCGGCCAGCGCGCCCGCCAAGGCCATCGACAAGACGGCGTGCCTCAAAGTGTGTGGGCGGTTGGCATGCGACGCACTGAGCAGCAACTGGGCCACCGAGTGCAGCGGCAACTGCTCGACCTCTTGCAGCAACAATGCAGCATGAACCTGCAAAAGCAGCTTCCCCGGACCGTCCGCCTCGATCAGCTCCAGCAGCCGCTGGCGCAGCGTGAACAGCGTGATACCGTCTGTGCCGACCAAACAACTCTCAAGGGGTTTGGCCAGCCGTCGTTCAAGCAAGCGCTCCGCCAGGCTGTGCGACACCGGTTGCCCCTGGCCCCACAAGTTCATGCCCCCGACGTCAACAATGTCCTGGGAGGCCACAATGGCATATTGTTCGCTGGCTTTGATGAGCGCATTGAGCGCCTGAGGATGTGCGGGAATTCCGAGAGACGTCGTCATGAAAAGCAACAGGAAGGAAAACAGAAAATGTCCAGTCAAAAACTGGCGCGCGACAGCAACATCAAACATTCATCGTGGCGTTTTCGCAGCCCAGTTGCTGATGGGGCGTAAACGGGGATAGACCGCCGCCACACCAAGGCACAACAAAATGCCAAAGCCCACCACCGCATGATCGCGCCCCAGCCTGTCTACCAACAAGGCAATAACCACCACCGGTACGCTGAAGCCCACATAGGCACATACAAAAAACCCTGCGGTAGCCCGCGTGGTTTGCCGACCCGCCAACGCGACGACACTGCTGAGTCCCCCCAAATAGACGAACCCATAGCTCACACCGCTGATTGACACCGCACCCAACATCACGGCCCACCACGATGCTTGAGTCACCCCATACGCAAGCAAAGCAAATGCCAGTGGCAAAAACAACAGCCCCCGCCGAGCAGCTGCCTCAGGTGCCAAACGGCGAGCAAAGGGTTGAAACAGCACCCCGCAGCTGCACACGCCAAACACCACCCAACCGGAGACCTGACTCAAACCCTCAGCACGCATTGCAAACGGCAGCAACGCGATCACCCACCCGACCGTGGCCCAAGACAAAAAAATCGCTGCGCCATAAGCGCCTGAGCCATTTGGAAAGCTGGGCCAGCCAAAGCGCCGCGCGGCCCCGCGCTTGGAGACCGTTTCGGGCAACGAGGCTACCCCAACCAGTGCAACAAAGGACATCCCTAACTGCACCCAAAAACTAGTCGGTCGCAGGCTCCAGTGCCACCACAAACTCACACTGGTCATGGCTGCACCCAGTCCGAACCCCAAGGCCGTGCTGAGAGTCACCCAGTTCGTTGCGCGGGGTACGGCGCCGGCCAAGGCCAGCTCACTCATGTAGGCCGGTGCGGTGGCGGTGGCCAGTGCCGTACCGACCCCCAGCATCCACCTCGCAAATGCCAGACTGATCCATTGTGGGTGCCACAGCATCAGCGCAGTGGCCAGAAACGAGCACACCAAAGCCAACATCAACACCTTGCGTCGCCCCAAGGCGTCGGACAATCCACCGAAGTAAAACAGCACGGGGATCACACCCAGTGCATAGGCTGCAAATGCCAGGGTACTCGCCGTTGCCCCAAACCCACCCGCCTGCGCATAGTCTGCATACAGCGGGGCTTGCAAGTTAACGGCCGACGTCAGCGCACAAAGTGCCAACGACAAAGTGGCCATCCGACCACGGGTCGACATCACACACGCAGTCCGAGGCGATCCAAAACGGCACAGACCGCCACAACATCGTCAGGGGTGTTGTAATGAACAAAGCTCAAGCGCAGCGCTGTCGCGTTAGCTTGCGGCGCCAATCGACGCAGAGTGGCTGGGGTGCCAAACTGGCCGATGCGCACGTCGATATGGGCCTGCTCGAAAGCAAGTCGAGTGGCGTGCCAATGCGAGGGGTGCAAAGCGAGAGAAAAAATGGGTACTTGAGGATGGTGCGTGTTTGCAGCCAGCAACAACGGCCGCCAAGCGGCCGGCAGCAAGCGCAGGAACAAGGCGTGCAACTGCGCCTCGTGCTCACGAATAGCCGCCATTGCGCTGGCCAAAGTGCCTTCACGGGTCAGGGTGCAAAAGTGCTCGCATGTGGCCACAAAACCTGCAAAGGCCGCGTGGCCGAACGAGCCCCACTCCAGACAGGGATGGGAGCCCACTGAAGGCGAAAGGCCCATGCGATCAAGAAGCGATTCCTTGATGGCCCACCAGCCCAAGTGGGGTGAGAACAGCTTGCAGTTCGAGAAAACGGCGACATCGACTGCGGGCACCATGATCTGCGTATAACCGTGTGGTGGCCCTTGGACAGCATCCAGCACCACGACCGATCCGACGGCCTGCGCCTCTTGGGCCAGCTGCTCAAAAGGCATCAAGACACCCGTCACATTGGAAAGCATGCACAGCGCCACGACCTTTGGACCTTGAGCCAAAGCTTGCTCCCATGCCTGAGGGTCAAGCGCACCATCGCAGGCCACGGGGACATCGATGACACGCACCCCCTGGCTCGCCAACGCCTGCCATGGCGCGCGGTTGGCGTCATGATCAGCCTCCGTGACGACGACGACATCGCCAGCACTGAGCACGGTGCCCATCATGGCGCGTGCGATGATGGCCAACGTGCTAGTGCCGTTGGCCGCGAACCCGATTTGTCGCGCGGCACCGCCACACAAACTGGCCGCAACCCGACGCGCACGCTCTCTCAGAGCCGCCGCACGGGCAGCCCGATGACTGTCCCATGCCGGATGCCCACCGCGGTGAGTTTCCCAGTGTTGCAATTGCCCCGTCACCGCCGCCAGAGCCTGGCTGGGCATTTGCGCGCGCGACGAATTGTCCGCGAAGACGCAGCGCACCGCGCTCTCATCCCAAAGCGCCGGAAAGCAGCGCGGCCACTGGCTTGGATTGAACCAGTCTGCGGTGTTGGCTGAAGGGGCAAAGAGCGCGGGCGCGGTCGTCATGGCGTTGTACATACAAGTCAGAGGTAGCCCTCAGATGCTGAAAAAATCCACAGCTTGGCGAGGAAAGTAGTTGCCCACCCGGCTGTAGTAGTCCTTGATCTCAAGCTTTTGCGCATCGAAGGCATGCTTGAGGTCATGCAAGCAGTTGATGGTGTGGTTCAACTCTGACTCGTTGCGGAAGGTCAACAGGTGCGCGTTCTCAACCGCCAGGCGGCCGTGGCCCAAGTCCGCGTCAATCTGGCTGTGCTGGAAAAACGAGGCCAAGGCGTCTGCGGGCGTTTGGTAGTGATTGCAGAAGGCACGCTGCAGCGCCGGCAGCTCGTCAGGGCCGAAGTCGTCAGCCTCGACCACGGCGGCCACCAGCAAAGCAGCACAAGGCGTTGCACTGAACAGCTCGCGCATGAGCAAATCAATCAAGCGGGTGGTGACCAACGGAATGCTTTGGCGGACCTCTTCAGACTTCAGGCCGAAGCGGCAAAGCGACTGTTCGACAAAAATTTCGTGCCCTTGCTCTTGCGCTGCATACGTTTGCAGCAGGGTTTGCAACTCACCTGTCGCGGCCTGGGCAGCGACTTGCAGCGCGGCGGGAAAGTTGCGGATGTAGTGATAAGTTTCCATCAACCACCCCACGGCGACCTGGCGCGTCACCTGACCTTGAAAAACATCAGCCGCAATGTGGGTCTCGCGCAGCTGCTCGGACCAGATCCGGGCCGCCGCCAGCAAGGTACTTTGTATTTCCTGGGCACTGATCGACTCAAACGCACGCCAGGGGCGCCGCAACACTTCACCCTCAATCAGCGAGTTGATGATTTGATGTGTGCGCTCAAGCGGCACACCCCCTTTGAGCGCAATTTCTTCAACGCTGGCGTGACCAGTGCAGAAACCCCGAATCTTCAAGAACTCTTCCGCCTCCTCGCGCGGAACCGAAAACCTCCCATGACTCACCGTGAGATACGTGACCTCGGGCTCATCGACATAACTTGTGAGCAAGTTATGTCTAAACTTTGGATATCGAGACCAATCGATGTTGTTTGAGGGCATTGGAATGCTTCTTGAAAGATCAAAACACAGGGTGCGGCATCTCAATGAAACGCCGCCCCAACCCCTTTATTTACCCACAAGTTGCGCCGTTAACTGGGCGTTTGTTTTGAGGCGCAGGATCTACCTTTTTGAGATTCATGATCAGTCCTTTAAGTCAAATGAAGAGGCTGTTCTAGCCTGCCTAGGCGACAGCCAAGGCGCTTTCAATGTAGGAGGCAGTCCATCCATTTGAAAGGTACAATCCTGCAAAGATTCAGGCAACTGTTACCCCAAAATTCACAAACAGTTTGGTGTGTAGGCTCACTTATGCTCAAGATCAACCTCTGTATAGATCGTGAATCCAATGTACCCATCGCCGAGCAGATTGTCGGCGCGCTTCGGCTGTACATCGAGTCCAAAAACATCACCGCTGACGAGCCACTGCCCTCAATCAGGCAGCTGGCTGCAGACTCCGGAGTGAGTCGCAACGCGGTCATTGAGGCTTACGACCAGCTGGTTGCCTTGGGGTTGTTGCGATCTCGCCCAGGCTCAGGGTTTTATGTGGCCGCGCACGGGAGTCAGCATTGGGTGGGCCAAGGCTCCTCCAACCCGCAACTCGCCGGTGACGTAGCCGATCAAATGTGGAGTCTTTTTAACGACAGCGACAACCTCAAATTGGGTTGTGGTTGGTTGCCAGAAGGTTGGCGAGAGACTGACGACTTAACCCGCGCCATGCGTCAGGTCATGCGCCTGAGTCGCACGGGTATTCTGGAATACAGCACACCCTTGGGTCTGTCCAGTTTGCGTCAATTGATTCAAACCAGATTGCAGCCAATGGATATTGATGCAAACATGAATCAAATACTTCTAACAACCGGCGCAAGCCACGCATTAGATTTATTGGTTAGGAACTTAACCAGACCCGGTGACACGGTTTTCGTAGAATCCCCTGGATACTACAATCTTTTTGGTTTACTGAAACTCCAGGGTGTGAACATGATCGGGGTACCTCGCGGCCCAGATGGCCCCGACATCGGCGAGTTTGAGCGTCTGCTTTCCCTGCATCGGCCCAAGCTATTTTTTATCAACAGCGTGCTGCAAAACCCGACCGGGACCACCTTATCACCTGGCACGGCGCACAGCGTACTCAAACTGGCCGACCGATTCGATTTCAACGTCATTGAAGACGACATCTATGCTGACTTCCAGGACGAGCGATCGGTGCGTTTGGCGGCCCTGGACGGCCTGCGCCGCGTCATCTATGTGGGCAGCTACTCCAAGACGCTGTCGTGTTCGTTGCGGGTGGGGTTCATAGCGGCCGATCCAGTGCTCATCAAGTCCCTGGTGGATGTGAAAATGCTCACGAGCATCGCCTCATCGCGCTTTTGCGAGCGGGTGGTGGCCACCATGCTAGAAAACGGCAGCTACCGAAAAATGCTGGATCGTTTGCGTCACAGGATGAGCAGCCAAAGCGTGCAGGTTCAAGGCTTGATGGAGAAAGCCGGATGGGAGCTTTTCTCGAAGCCGACAGGGGGCATGTTTGTTTGGGCGCGCCGACCAGAGAGCGAATCGATGGCCGAGTTGATGGCGCGTGCAACCCAATCCGGTGTAAGCCTCACGCCCGGGTCGATTTTTCGCCCAGACGGAACCGACACACCATGGTTGCGCATCAACGTCACCTATGCCAACGACCCCCGTGCAAGATCTTTCCTGACGCAATGGCCGCTCGACCCGCCTGCAAGCACAAAGACCAACGGAGCCGAGTACAGTTCAGCTTGAGCCAAAGAGGGCTGGGCTCACGATCCCGACCCCAACAAATGCCCGATCCAGCCCGAGGCAAGCTGCCCCTGAAAAAACGCCGCCGCGTCCAGGCGCTTGCCGCCAGGACGCTGCAAGCTGGTCACGCGCAGCGCCGATTGCGACCCGCACTGCACCACCAACCCGCGCGCATCCCCACCCAGCACAGTGCCCGGCAGAGCCTGGCCATCAGAAGCCACGACCTCGGCACGCCACAGTTTCAGCGCTTGGCCTTGCCACACCGTATGCGCGCCAGGAGCGGGGTCAAAGGCACGAATCCGTCGCTCGAGCACGCCAGCGTGCAAAGACCAATCGATCAGGGCGTGCGCTTTGTCGATTTTGTGGGCGTAGCTTGCGCCCTGCTCAGCTTGTGGCACTGGGACCAAACGGCCCTGGGCGGCGTCTTGCAAGGTCAGCACGATCAGCTCGCCGCCCAGGGCCGCCAGGCGATCATGCAGGGACGCCGTGGTCTCGTTGTCAGCGACCGGCACCGCTTGCACACGCAGCATGGCCCCGGTGTCCAGCCCCGCGTCCATTTGCATGATGGTGACGCCAGTCTCAGCGTCACCTGCCTCGATGGCGCGGTGGATCGGTGCCGCCCCGCGCCAGCGGGGCAAAAGCGATGCATGGATGTTCAAACAACCCAGCCGGGGGACGTCCAGCACCCACTGCGGCAAGATCAAGCCATACGCTGCCACGACCAGCACATCCAACTGCGCGGCAATCAAAACCTGCTGCGCCGCGGCAGCATCCTCGGCAAACCGGCCGTCCAGCCTCAAACCCCGGGGCTGACACACGGCCACCCCCTGCTGCTCGGCCCAGGCCTTCACGGGCGAGGGCAAGCACTTCAAACCCCGCCCCGCGGGGCGATCAGGTTGGCTCAAGACCAGCGGCACCGCGTGGCCCGCATCCCACACCGCCTTCAGCGCCACCCGAGCAAACTCTGGCGTGCCCGCAAAACCCACCCGCAAGGCCTGATCAGCCGTCATCGCGCAACTTCTTCAGCAATTTGGCACGAATCCGATTGCGCTTAAGGGGGCTCAAATACTCCACAAACACCTTGCCCAGCAGGTGATCCATCTCATGCTGAATGCACACCGCCAGCAGGTCAGCGGCCTCGATCTCTTGCACCGCTCCGCTGCGGTCCAGCGCGCGCACCCTCACCTGGGCATGGCGCGGCACCGTGTCAAAAATCAAGGGCACCGACAAACAACCCTCCTCGCCCTCCACCATCTCAGCACTGCGGGCCACCAACTCCGGGTTAATCAGTACCAGCGGGTCATTTTTTGCCTCGGAGGTATCGATCACGATCACCCGTTCATGCACATCCACCTGCGTGGCGGCCAGCCCAATGCCGGGGGCGGCGTACATGGTCTCGAGCATGTCATCGACCAGGGCCTGAATGCGTGCATCCACCTGAGCCACGGGACGGGCCACCTTATGTAGGCGCGGGTCGGGGTAACAAAGAATAGTCAGTTGAGGCATAAAACTGTGAGTCGATCTGTTTAAAAAAAATTCCAGTTGCACTGCAACATCGCGTGCAACCCCGCCCAGAGTGTGCAACATCGCACGAAATGTTTACACCAGGGGCTCGTCTGCTCCGTTGCGATTCAGGGGGATTGGGGGCAGAATCAATGCGCATCATCCAACGCAGTCCATGAATAATCCTCGACCGAGCGCCGTATTGTCAGTGGAGTTTGAACCACTGCGCTGCGCTTTGCACGGCCCCTTTGATTGCGCCCCCCCAGACCCCACGAAAGACGAGACGCCATGAAACGTGCCACTCACCTGCATTATTCGTCACGCTGGGCGCTGCGCGCCACGGCACTGAGTGCACTGACTCTGATGTCGCTGTGGGCCGCGCGACCCGCCCACGCTGTCAACTACCCCGTCACCACCGAACAGCGCAGCACAGCGCAAAAAGTAGCCGAGGCGGGCGTGCCCTTGTCTGAGCTGGCGGCCAATGCGCCCGACAGCTACCTGGTCAAAAAGGGCGACACGCTCTGGGACATCTCCAAAATCTTCCTCAAAAGCCCCTGGCGCTGGCCTGAGCTGTGGGGCATGAACCTCGATCAAATTCGCAACCCTCACCTGATCTACCCAGGGCAGATGCTGTACCTGGACAAGCTCAATGGGCGTGCCCGTTTGCGCGTGGGCAAACCGCTGACCAACAACGGCTTTGAGAAACTCTCGCCCCGCACCCGCGTTGAGGCCGTCGGCAACGCCGCCATCCCGGCCATCCCGCTGTCCCTGATCGAGCCCTTCTTGAACGAGGCCGTGATCTTCCAGACCAACGAGCAAGAAAACCACCCCCGCATCGTGGCCGCCCAAGAAGGCCGTGTGCTGCTCACTCGCGGTGACCTCGCCTACGTGCGCGGCGAGCTCAAGGCGCAAACCACCAGCTACCGCATCTTCCGTGAACCCAAACCCCTGACCGACCCCACCACCAACGAAGTCCTGGGCTATGAGGCCGCGTACGTCGGGACGGCTGAGTTCGTTCGCCCAGGCGACGTTCGCACTGGCGCAGACGGCAAGCCTGAAATCGTGCCAGCCACCTTCACCATTGGTGCGGTACGCCAAGAAGTGCGAATTGGTGACAGGCTGTCCCCCCCTCCCGCCCGCGACTTCGACAACTTCATCCCCCGCGCCCCTGAGGGCCAGATTGGCGGGCAAATTGTGTCGGTCTATGGTGAAGCCATCAACGTCGGGCAAAATCAAATCGTGGCCCTCAACCGGGGCGCCCGCGACGGCGTTGAGCGCGGCCATGTGCTGGCGCTGTGGCGTGCGGGGAACTCCCTCATCGACCGCACCGACCCGGCCAAGCCCACCATGAAGCTGCCCGACGAACGCCATGGCAACCTGCTGGTGTTCCGAGTGTTCAACAACATGTCTTACGCGCTCATCCTCTCGGTCCAAGAGCCTGTCAAGCGCGGTGACCGTTTCAGCCAGCCCTGAACCCCAGGCGCCAGCCCCAACCCAGCCGGTGATCGAACGCGCTGAGCTGGGCGCTTGGCTGAGATTGCTCTCAACGCCCGGCGTGGGGCGCAGCTCAGCCCGAGCGCTGTTGCGCGCCTTTGGCTCACCCCAGGCCTTGTTTGACGCGCCGGCCAGTGCCTGGCGCGACGTTGTCACAGGCGCAGTAGCCCGGGCTCTGGGCACCCCATCCGACAAGCTGCCCACCCTCATCGAAACCACGTGGCGCTGGCTTCATCCTGACACCCCCACCCCCGAGGCCCCCCGGGCCGTGGTGCTGCTGGGTGATGCGGCTTACCCCCAAGCGTGGTTGCACATCGCAGACCCACCTTTGCTGGTCTACGCGCAGGGCGCACTGCATCGCTTGTCCGACCCCAGCCTGGCCATCGTGGGCAGCCGCGGCGCCACCCCCCAGGGCCTGAGCAACGCGCACGCGTTTGCTCAAGCGCTGAGCACCGCCGGCTTGACCGTCGTGTCAGGCCTGGCCTCAGGCATTGATGGCGCCGCCCATGAAGGCGCCCTGATGGGGCCTGGCAGCACCATCGCGGTGGTGGGCACGGGGCTTGATCGCGTCTACCCCCGAAATCACCATGATCTCGCCCACCGCATTGCCCAACAGGGCCTGATCATCAGCGAATATGCCCCCGGCACGCCCCCCTTGGCGGCGCACTTCCCCCAGCGCAACCGCCTGATTGCAGGGCTCAGCCTGGGCACCTTGGTGATCGAAGCCGCCCTGCCCTCGGGCTCACTCATCACCGCCCGGCTGGCCATGGAAGCCGGACGCGAGGTGTTCGCCATCCCTGGGTCGATCCACGCCCCCCAGGCGCGCGGTTGCCACGCCCTGATCAAACAAGGCGCCAAACTGGTGGCATGCGCACAAGATATCTTCGATGAGTTACGCTGGACAACCGCTTCCCCCCCGACCATGCCAGCCCTTGCATCACCCGACACCCCCCCACCAGACGCCGACCCCTTGCTCACTGCGCTGGGCCACGAAACCATGAGCCTGGAAGCCTTGGCCGCACGCACGGGCTGGTCACCCCAAGTGCTCAACGTGCGCCTGCTGAGCCTGGAGCTCGCGGGCCAGGTGGCACGGCTGCCAGGGCAGATGTTTCAGCGCCTCGAAAGGTGCTGATGGCGCAAAACCGCCGCCAGTTACCCGCATTTCGCCCGACCCCGACACCAGATCCCTGGGGTATAGTGAAATCATGTTCGAAGTTCTTGTTTACCTCTACGAAAACTACTGGCGCCCTGACGCCTGCCCGGGTCACGTGCAGCTGGCGCGCAAGCTGACGTCGGTCGGCTTTGAGTCTGACGAAATCGAAGAGGCCCTGTCTTGGCTGGATGGCTTGGCCAGTGCCGCCGAGTCTTATGTGGGCACCCAGGCTGAGCACAGCGTGCGCGTGTACTCTGCCCGCGAGCATGAGCACCTCGGCCAACGCTCCATCGGCTTCATCAGCTTCCTTGAGTCCGCCGGTGTGCTGCCACCGCCCATGCGCGAAATGGTCATCGACCGCGCCAACGCCATCCCTGGCGAGCCCATCGACATCGAAGACCTCAAAATCATCGTCCTGATGGTGTTTTGGAGCCTGGGCGAAGAGCCCGACGCATTGATCTTGGATGAGCTCTTTGTTGAAGAAGAGGATCGCCTGATCCATTGATGACGCGCAACCCGCTATTCGCCTTGTGCAGGGCGCTCAAAGGCCGGCGCGTAGCTTGCGATATCCACGGCGCTCATGCCGATGTCGCGAGCCACACGACGCCACTGGGCGACAGCCTCACGCACCTGGTCAATGATGTGGCGAGCGGCTTGCGCGTCCAGGTTGAACTGCCCTGCGACGCGAAGGGCGTCAGTCAGCGAAGCGCCATCGCCCGACTCTTGTGAGACCCAAGTCTTGAGCGCCCGCACTTTGTCCGGAAAGGGGTTCACGTCGAACGCCGGGGCCAGGCGCCACTGGCCGTACGCGACGTGCAGGAAGCCATGGTTGTTCAGGTGATCGTCGACGTTGTTGATGATGATATTGAACACCATGCGGCGCCACAACTCATGGAGGTCGAGCGCCGCATCCTGGCTGTACTCGCGAATCGTCTCAGCGATGTCGGTGTAGGCGTACTGCTGCGAGGTGCTTGCCTGCATCAAAGAACGCGCAGACAGGTACATCAGGCGCTTGCCGTCCAGGCGGTCAAAGCGCCGCACCACGGCCACCGGTATGCCCTTGGCATCGACGACGCGCGCCGTCGCTGCATTGATGCCCGCAGCGCGGGCGAGCATCAGTGCCAGAACCTCGCCGTGCACGATCGAGCGGGTGTCCGTAATGCTCGCAAATTTACCGAGGGCCAGTTCACCGCCCACATCCAGGATGGCGCATTTGGGGCGCAGGCCGCCGAGGGATGTGCCGTTGCCACGCAAGAAGTCCAGATCGCGCGCGGTTTCTTGGTTGAGCTCAACCGCCCTTGTCGCGCCAATGAGGTCGGGCAGGGCGATGAGGGCCGGGGTGTCGCGCGGCGTGCTCTTGCGTTGGAACTCGCCCGCAGCGTCGCGCAGGCGCAGGGCACCCATGCGGCCGAAGTCCGACACCCAATTCAGGTAGTCGAAGTCGGTGAGGACCGCGGGCAGGGTCGGCTTGGCCTCGGCGAGCTTGCGCTGGTTGGTGTGGTCGCGCTTGATGAGCATGCGGCCCCAACCGTCAGGCTCGATGTCCGAGAAACAGCCAAAGAAGACCGGGGCACCCGTCTCCTTGGGCGAGCGAAACTGCGGGCCCGACACCAAGGGCAAGTCGGGGGAGAGCGCGAAGCCGTCTGGGCGGCCCAGCCAGGACCGGGCGTACTCGAACCGCGTGGACCGGCGGGCTCCACCGAATGCGCGGGGGGCTCCATCCATTGCGGTAGGCCGCGAAGCGGCCCAGAGGCGAAGCCGACCGGATTGGGTGGAGGGGGATAGCGCGCCGTCCGCAGGACGGCTTCAGTTGTCGGGGCGATCCTGCTGCTGGAT
>JANMGB010000351.1:0-4197 GCA_031374415.1 Burkholderiales bacterium | reverse complement strand
AACCCGACTGCACCCCCGCCCACTGCCGCAGCAACCAATCCGGGCGTCAGTGGCCGCCGGGGCATTCTCAGGCAATCTCCCATGCAAGCCACCCTGCGGGCGCAGGCAGCTGAGACTTGCCCTTCAAGCCGTCGCGAGTATTTGGCGCACTGGCGCGCTTGGGCGCGACAGGGCACATGGGGCGAAAATCGCGCTGAAGCTGTCAGAGAGATGACTGAATGTTTGGATTCAAATCGGCGCGATACCGAGCTGTATTTGGGATTCAAGGGGTTGACCAGCCTGCCAAAGCACTTACCCCCTGGGATCACAGGGCTCACTGTCAACAACAATCGGTTGACCAGCCTGCCAGAGAACTTACCCGCTTCGCTCCTCGACCTCGATGTCAGCAACAACCAGTTGACCCGCCTGCCAGAGAACTTACCCGCTTCGCTCCGCAAGCTCAATGCCTACGACAACCAGTTGACCAGCCTGCCAGAGAACTTCCCCGCTTCGCTCCGCGAGCTCTCCGCCTACAACAACCAGTTGACCAGCCTGCCAGAGAACTTCCCCGCTTCGCTCACCTATTTCGGTGTCTGGAACAACCCGCTCCCTGAGCAGGTGGTTTCCAACGCAGACAGAGCCATATATGCCCGCCGCGATCAAGGGCCCAGAACTGATCTCCCGGCGCCCGGTGTTGCAGACAATCAAGTTGTCCGCCCATTGCCTGAGGCCGTCGCAAGTTGGTATGACCCCGCCGATCAAGCGGCTGCCACTCAACAATGGAGCGCCTTTTCCAACGAACCCCATGCGCAGGATTTCTCCAAATTCCTGTCTCTTTTGCACCGCACCGCCGGCGCTGCCAGCCCCCAGTTCAAGCGCTCCACAGCAGAATGGCTGTCTCACTTGGCAGATCACTCTGGCCTGAGGAACGATAGCTTTGTGATCAGCGGGGAAGCCGCCACGAGCTGTCAAGACCGTGCTGCACTGCACTTGAACGCCATGAAAAATGCCCGCCTCACAGCGGATGTTGCACGCGGTGACTACGACCATCGCCTGCCAGAGCTGATCACCTTGGCCAAAGGCATGTTTCGCCTCGATCAGCTTGAAGGTATTGCGCGAGAAAAAATCAAATCGCTTCCCCCGACAGTCGATCAAATTGAAGTCTATTTGGCTTATCAGGTCAAATTGCGTGAGCCCCTGGAGCTTGCGGTGGATACCACTGACATGCTGTACTTTCGTTCGTCTCAATTGTCAGACGACGACCTCATTGAGGCCATCACCCAGGTACAAACCGCCGAGCGCGAGGGCTTCCCGGATTTCCTGGCGAGCCAATGGCAGCCCTGGCAATCCGTCCTCCAGCGACTGGCCCCGCAGCAGCACGCACAAACCCAAGACCAGCTGATCGAGGCCATGGGTGAGACCTTCGAGCAGCGCTTGCAGCAACGCCTACAAGCCGACGGCCTGCAAAACAACCCCGACGCACGGCGACAGATGGGTCCACAGGTCAGCGCCGACATCAATCGTGAAATCAAACTCCCAATGACACGCGACTTCCTCTCCGAACGCGGCCTGTTGTCGCATATTGAATATTGAACCCGATTCGAGATAGAGCAAAAGCGGTGTTGAGGAACGCCTATTCAAGGGGCTGCGGTGGCATGGCGGTGACAATCATCCCCATCTTTTTTTAGCTCCCTTACCTCAGGCCGGACCATCGCCATGCCCTTCACCCTTGACGATTTTGATTTCGATCTGCCCGCCGCGCTGATTGCCCAGCACCCCGCCGCCGAGCGCAGTGCCTCGCGCTTGCTGGACGGCCGGCAGGCCCTCCCGGCTCACCATGTCTTTCGCGAGTTGCCCAGCCTGCTTGAGCCTGGCGACTTGCTGGTGTTCAACGACACCCAGGTGATCAAAGCCCGGCTGTACGGTCGCAAGGCCAGCGGCGGACAGGTGGAGTTGTTGGTGGAGCGGGTCTTGCCCGATGGCCACGAGGTGTGGGCCCATGTGCGCGCCAGCAAGAGCCCCCAGCCTGGCTCACGACTTCAATTGGGCGACTCTGCCGCACCGTTCGAGGCCGAGGTGCTTGGCCGGTGTGGCCCCGACGATGGCTTGTTTCACTTGCGCTGGCCGGCAGACCCCCTGGCGCTGATGAACCAGCACGGCCATGTGCCCCTGCCGCCTTACATCACCCACGACGACACCGCCGATGACGCGCAGCGCTACCAAACCGTGTTTGCCCGCCAACCCGGCGCGGTGGCGGCCCCCACCGCCGCGCTGCATTTTGATGAGGCCCTGCTGCAGGCCCTGCGCCTGCGTGGCGTTGAGCAGGCCCATGTGACGCTGCATGTGGGTGCGGGCACGTTTCAGCCCGTGCGGGTTCAAAACCTGGCCGAGCACCGCATGCACAGCGAGTGGTACGACGTGCCCGAAAGCGCCGTGACCGCCATTCAGGCCACGCAAACGCGTGGAGGCCGAGTGGTGGCCGTGGGCACGACCACCTTGAGGGCCTTGGAATCTGCCGCCCAGACCGGCGTGCTGCAAGCGGGCGCGCGCGAGACCGACATCTTCATCACGCCCGGGTTTTCATTTCAAGTG
Source organism: Burkholderiales bacterium (assembly GCA_031374415.1). GTDB lineage: Bacteria > Pseudomonadota > Gammaproteobacteria > Burkholderiales > Burkholderiaceae_C > CANHBY01. Next base: position 1,626 of record JANMGB010000351.1, on the reverse strand, counting down.
GTGGACACCTTGATCACCAACTTTCACCTGCCCAAGAGCACGCTGTTGATGTTGATCAGCGCGTTCGCGGGACACGCGACTGTGAAGGCCCTGTATGCCCAGGCCATCGAGCAACAGTACCGGTTTTTCAGCTACGGCGACGCCATGCTGCTGCAACGTCAGGCCTGACTCCACGCTTTAAGTCGCCAGGGGCCGGCCACCGATTTACCCGCGCAAAACCCCCGACAAAGGCACCTCCACCTTGTGGTGAAACACCATGGCCAAGACCACGCTGGTGGCCCAGGTCATGACCAAGGCTGCCGCCCCCTGTCCCGCGCCTTGCCAATGGGCCTGGACGAACAGCGCATTGCCCAACAAGCAAACCGGGAAGTGCACCAAAAACAGCGCGTAGGACGCTGGGAGCAGCCAAGCCAGGCGCTCCACAACACGCCCCAGGCAGGACGAGACCACGGGCCCCCATGTGCCCCTGGCCTGAGTCACCCCCAACAACAAAGCCACCAGCAAGGCCACCGCAATGCGCCCGCGGAAATCTACACACAAGGCCAGCAAGCCAACCGCCATCAGCAAGCTCAAGTAGCGCCCCGCTTGCTTCGACTTCGCGGCCCAGTACACCGCGGCGCCCAGACCATAAGCACCAAAGAAGTACACCGCCCAAACATCCCACACGGCGTGACGATTGAAAAAATACAGCGAGGCCACCATCAGCCCCAACACGAGGCACTGCGTCACGCGCATGCCGGCCTGCGCTGAACGGCGCCCCCGCCGAGCAGCACGCGCCCCCAGCCAGACCAGACCGGCCATCAGGCAAAACAATTGAAAATCGATGGCCACGTACCACACGCCCGCTGACAGCGCATCTTGGTTCAGCGCATCTTGAAGCAGCACGGCGTGCGCCATCACTTGGCCGGCCGTTGGGGCGCTGGGGATCGAGTCATCCACCATCCACTGACGCGCCAGCGCCGCACCCACGACAGCCAACAGCAAGGCCGCCAGGTAAGGCAACACCAAGCGAACATAGCGCTGCAACATGGCCCTGAGCAGGGAAGGAAAGGCGATGCCAGACTGAAAGCGCGACAGGCCCCGCGCCGCCAGATAACCGCCCACTACCAAAAACACTTGCACCGCCATGCGTGCGTCGTCGTACAACCAGGTCATGAGGGCCGGCCAAGCCACCGCAACCGCATCCGCAATCGGGCCGTAGGCGGACAGGTGGTGCAACACAATGCTGTTGGCAGCCAATAGCTTGAGCAGGTCGATGTGAGGCAGACGGGCGTTCGCAGACGGCATACAAAACGACAAAAGGAGCGTATTCCTCAACCGACAAACAGCCGAGCGACTGGCGTCTGAGGAAAGCCTCTGAGCATACGTCTTTGTCGCTTATTGCGGCTGCCCCGTTTCAGTTGATACACGGCCCGTACGTTTCAAATTTCACGCGACCGCACCCCAAAGACCCCTCAAGCCCGTACTTTGGCAAGGATCGGGGTACCCAAGTTCGACAGCAGCGAGCCATTTTTCCGTGATTTTGGCGAGGTCGCTTCGTTGCAAATCAATGGCTTACGCCGATTTTGAACCTCAAATTGAAAAATGTTTGTAGTGGCACGTTACAGTTGAGGGGTAGTTGCATGC
>JANMGB010000345.1:0-1347 GCA_031374415.1 Burkholderiales bacterium | reverse complement strand
GCGCCGATTATTTACATACTGGGCGGGGTGAGCACTATCGTGCCCGCGCAAACGCAGGTTGAGATCAAACAAGCGCTGCCGCAGGCGCAAATCGTCACCCTGCCGGGGCTGGGCCACTACCCGAGCGATGAAAAGCCGGCGGACTTTCTGGCCGTCGTCGACCGCTTTCTGGCGGGCGTTGCGGACAAAAAATAGGCAAAAAAATTCCCCCGGGCGTAAACCCGGGGGAAGGCGAAGCACTGCTGAAGTGCTGACGAGTGAACTTTTCACAACTTTTTGGCTCCGCAGTGCCTCAGTGCTCGACGCCTCTTCGTTGGCGGAAATGTTTCATTTGGTTGGTTGTAGAGTTTTTTAACGTCCCCGATTATGGCCACGACCATTGCTTAGCAGACAACAAACGGCGCTCCAGACGAGCATCGGCCAGCGCACGCGTCGTGCGTCTTTCCGTTTGCTCGCCTGTGCCCGCGTCAGAACTGACGGCGGGCGGGAGCGACTCGATCGAAGCTCCAAGTTGCAGGTCGTCGCGCCACGTCCCGCTTCCTTCTTCCATGCCTGCAGCGGTCGCTGCGGCATCTGTGCGATCCTCCGCCTGGAGGCCGACGCGCTCCGCCCGGGCGGCGATGCGATTCGAGCGGCGGATGTTGCCGGCGGCCGGGTGCGTCGGCATCGACGGCTCGGTCGCGAGCATGCCCCACTCGAGTTGCCGCGCGAGTCCGGGGATTCGCGGCCGGCGGCTCGAGGACGAGGACGGGTCGTCGGTGGCTTCGGCAGTCGCGGGTGCCGCCGTTGTCGGCGCGCCTGGCCGGGTCTCGTCGATCTCCGCGGCGGGGCGGTGCTGCGTCGTCTTCTCGCATGCGTGTGTCGGGCGGTCTGTTGTCGATGTCGGCGTCTCGTCCTCCGGATCGTGCACGTGCTCCGCCTCGAAAGCGAGGAGCTCGGCGAGCAACAGTTCAGCGCGCACGAGAGCCGCGTCGAGAGTGGCGTCGTCGGGCAGATCCACGTCGTCACCGGCGGACTCGGCGTGGCGGCCAGCGCGGCCATCGGAGCGGCCAGAGTCAGAGCCTCCGGGGTTGACCACTCCGCGGGCGAGCGAGTATGACGCAGGCGCGGTGGTCGCTCCGCTGGCGTTGCTGGCGGGGCCTGCCTGCGTCAGGCCGTGCATGCTAGTCGATCGACAGTTGCTCGGCGGTGGGCAGCTCGCGTCGTCGTCGAGGTCGCTGTCGTCGTCGTCGTCGTCGTCGTAAAACTCTCCAAGATAACCACTGTGAAAATTGTGAGGCAGCGACTCACTGTCGTGTGCGGGCGCCTCCCCCGGCGCGCCGCCGCCGCCGCCGCCGCCGCCAGGCG
>JANMGB010000229.1:0-4206 GCA_031374415.1 Burkholderiales bacterium | reverse complement strand
GGTGAGATGCCAACCGCTGCGCCCGTCATCCCCACCTGCGCCCGTCATCCCCGCCTGCACCCGTTGGTTGTCACCGAGCCCCTGACCACGAATGAGGCATGGACGCCCTTTGCCTCGGGCGAGTTGAAGGTGTTTGTCGATAGCATGCCTGTGGCTTGTTGAGTCACGGGCTGCGGATTGATGGTGGGGCCTGTTCGGAACAGTCTTCGCAGTGGATTTGAAAGAATGAACTGTTGCGCGGCCGATGGCGAAGTGCATAGGCTGCTGGATTCCCGCCTACGCGGGAATGACGTGGTGAGATGCCAACCGCTGCGCCCGTCATCCCCGCCTGCACCCGTCATCCCCGCGAAGGCGGGGATCCAGGAGGGTGCCACGCGCGCAACATCCCCGCGCGCACTCCATTCCTGCACGCTCAGCCTGCCAATGCGCCACCCGTTCGCTTTGGCGAAATCAACCTTTCAAATTCATTGGGCGGGAATGACGGCCATTGTTGTAAGAGGGTCTGGTGTCGTTCCGCCGCAGATGTCTGGCCACAAATCACGCCAGTCCGGGTTGGTCTTCGCGATCAACGCCAGCTTCCAGTCGCGGTTCCATTTCTTGAGTTGTTTTTCTCGGGCAATGGCGGAAATCATTTCATGATGTTGTTCGAAATAGACCAGCTGGTGAACGTTGTACTTCTGCGTGAAGCCCTCGACCAACTTGTTTTTGTGTTGCCAGATGCGTTTGACCAGATCGCTGGTAACGCCGATATAGAGGGTTCCATTGCGTTGGCTGGCGAGGATGTAAATAGTGGGCTGCTTCATTGTTGGGCTGCGCTGCTGCACTCCCGCATTGGCGAGAATGACGGGCATACTCGAGGGCAGCATCATGTATGGTCGGAACCAAGAAGTATAGAAAACCTCTGAGCCTCGCACGCGGTGCGGGATCCTCATCGGCCAGGCCAGTCCATGGATCGATAGGCACCTTTTCCAGGCTGTTCTATTTGTCCGAAAAACGTGCTATTTTTCGGACATGAAAGTCACGAACCCGTCAACGCATAGCCGCATCAATCGGGATCTTGGGCCTCGGCGCACCATCGAATCGAGTATCGACGCCGCCATCTCACGCAAGGTGCGCCGCGCGAAGCCCGGCACCGTGTTCACACCGGCGCTGTTTGCGGGCATGGGTGGCCGCGCTGCGGTCGACAAGGCTCTGCAACGATTGGTCGCGCGCGACGAGTTGCGCCGACTGTCGAGGGGGCTGTACGACAAGCCTAGGCAGGACCCACTGCTCGGCACCTTGTGGCCGTCGGTCGACGCCGTGGTCGCGGCACTTGCCGGCAAGGACAAGTTGCGACTTCAGCCCACGGGTGCCTATGCAGCCAACCTGCTCGGACTGTCCGACCAGGTGCCTGCGCGCGTCGAGTTCCTGACCGACGGCACCAGCCGTACCGTGAAGGCGGGTCCGATGCAGATCGTGTTGAAGCGGACCACGCCGCGCCAGATGGCCGCGGCGGGACGCACCAGTGGCCTGGTGATCCAAGCCCTGCGCAGCCTCGGGCCAGATCATCTGACAGCACGACACCTGAACAAGCTCGGGAGGGCCTTGCCGGAGTTTGAGCGCCGCACCCTGCTGGAGGACCTGACACTGGCCCCCGGCTGGATGCAGCCTGCACTGCGTGCCTTGGCCAGTGGCTCTTCGCCGCTCGGTCAAGCTTTGGTCAAGAGTCGGATGCCATGACCACGCGCAAACCCGTTTCATCCACGGCGGCACCGTCGATATCCGCCGCGTCATACGCTGGCGTTCACGAGGGCATCGTTGCGCTGGTTCAGAGTGCCCGGCATGCCGCGGCACGCAGCGTGAACGCGCTGATGACATCCACTTACTGGGAGATCGGCCGACGCAACAGTCGAGGCCGAGCAACAGGGCAAGCGACGCGCGAACTACGGCGACGTGCTGGTCAAGCGTCTGGCCGTCGACCTGACCGCGCAGTTCGGCAGGGGCTTCGGCTGGCGCAATCTGTTCCAGATGCGCGCCTTCTATCTGGCATGGCCCGATATATTGCAGACGGCGTCTGCAATTTCTGGGATCCCAGCGCCGGCAGACCAGAAATTGCAGGCGGCGCCTGCAATTTCGGAGACCGCCTTGGCTACGGCGCCTTCACTGGCTGGGATCGCAAGCCGGTTTCCCCTGCCCTGGTCAGCCTACGTCCGCCTGCTGTCGGTGGGGAACGACGCTGCACGAAAGTTCTACGAAACTGAGGCTCTACGCGGCGGATGGAGTGTTCGTCAGCTAGATCGGCAGATCAACAGCCAGTTCTATGAGCGCGTGGCCTTGTCGCGCAACAAGGCATCCATGTTGACCAAGGGATTGGTCGCCAAGCCACAGGACGTTGTTGCGCCCGAGGAGGCCATCAAGGACCCCTACGTCCTGGAGTTTCTCGAACTCAAGGACGAGTACTCCGAGAGCCAGCTTGAGGCGGCGCTGATCGAACGCCTGGAGACCTTCCTGCTGGAGCTCGGTGGCGACTTCGCGTTCATCGGGCGACAGCGCCGTCTTCGCATCGATGACCAGTGGTTCCGCGTTGATCTGTTGCTCTTCAACCGACGCCTACGCTGCCTGGTGGTCATCGACCTGAAAATCGGCAGCTTCACGCATGCCGATGCCGGACAGATGCACGTGTACCTGAACTACGCCCGAGAGCACTGGACTCTGCCAGGCGAGAACCCACCGGTCGGTCTGATCCTGTGCGCGAGCAAGGGCACTGCACTGGCGCACTACGCGCTGGAGGGACTTCCGAACAAGGTGCTGGCGGCGGAGTACAGGACGGCCCTGCCCGACGAAGAAATGCTCGCCGCCGAGCTGGACAGGACGCAACAACAGCTCGCCGCGACAAAGCCGGATCGCAAGCGATAGCGCGTCATGCACCCAAGTCTTCGCGCCGCGCAATCGGGCTGAAACTGGCACCAGCTCGAAACCGGCGCCGCAATGTCAGTGACCGCCATCGAAAAACACCAGCAAAACTGGTAGGCCGTGCTGGGCTCGAACCAGCGACCAAAGGATTATGAGGCACCTCCCGTCCCTTTTTTAACCCTGGACCACGGGGCACACGCAGGAGGGATGGGGGCTTGCCGGAGCGCAGAGGGGTCTGATTCAGGCCAACGTAGCTACGATTTGGCTACGTTGGAATTGAGCTGGCATGCTATTGATCTCCGCAACTGCACCGCCTGGCCCCTGAGGGCACCTATGAACGCACGTCCGCGCCACCTCAAAAACAGGCTCAAGTGGTCGATGGATCTGGTTGAATCCCAGCAAGGCGGCCCAGCAGCCATGCAAACGCCTCAGAGTCCCATGATCCCTCTGCAAGCCAGACGGTGGCCTCTTCAAGAATTGGGTCCCGTCGCACATGCAGGTTTTGCTGCGCCAAGTAAGACAGCGCGCACGTCAGCCCTGTGCGCTTGTTCCCGTCAGTGAAAACGTGTCCGCGGGCAATAGCTTCGGCGTAAAGCCCTGCAATGCCAAGCGCGTCATTGAGGCCAGCATATTCCATGCGATTGTTGATCCGCATCAGAGCCGATTCGACGCCACCTCGCCCGCTACCCGCGAAGCCCGGACGCCCGCCCAACTCGGCAATAATTTCGTCATGGATCGCAATGACGAAATCTACGTCGAGCAATTACCGGTCCTTGAGGGCGAGTAGCACGTCGCGGTGTTCTGCGATAACCTCACGCGCGACCTCAACAACCTTCTTTCTGTCAGCGGGGGTAGTGGCGCGCACAACAACACGGGGTGCAATCATCGGCCGAGACTCGGTCGCTGCCTGAGCCCGCAAGGCAGACAGCCTTCGCACTTGTTCGTCACGGTTAATGTTGTCAGCTGTGATGGGGTAGGTCATGATTTTCTTCCTCTATGTAGATCGACACTCTGACTACCAACCTGAGGACCTGTATCGAATGTTACGCGTAACGCCGCGAACGAGTTGTGACAAATCGCATCAACCCTGCCGCGCCGCACGACTATTCGTGGAAGCCCCAACACCCCGACCCAAAATGGGACCAAGCGCGCGCGAGTTACTCTGGTGATCGCGTGGGAATGGTTGGAGAAGGTGCCCAAGTTCAAGCTGTTCCGGGAGTCTGAAGGAAGGGTACGCTCGTTAAGCGTGCCGGAATTTCAAGCTCTGCTGAAACAGCTTCCGCCTCACCTGGCTGACATGGCTGTCTTTGCGGT
>JANMGB010000317.1:0-38985 GCA_031374415.1 Burkholderiales bacterium | reverse complement strand
CGACGCAGAACAGCACCCCCAGGGGCGAGCTTTCCATGTGCGCTTCGCCGACCTTGGGGTGCAGCTTGACCGGTGCCAGGAAGGACTCGGCATGCTCGGCGTAATAGGCCAGGATGTCGCCGCTGAACTTGACCTCCCCGCGCGCCTCGGCGATGCGCTTGCCCATCTCCAGCGTCTCCAGCCGGGCGAAGTTGTCCACATGGGCGTGCAGCAGCGCCGCCGCCTTCGTCAATACAGCCGCACGCTCGGCGTAGGACTTGTGCTTCCAGGTCTGGAAGCAAGCTTCGGCTGCCGCCAGCGCGCCGTCCAGTTGCGCGTCGTTCAGGTGCTCGAAGCTTTTCTGCAGCTTGCCGTCGTTGGGGTTGATGCTTTGATAGGCCATGTACAGCTGTCCTTGGGTGGCTGGTGCGCGGATCAGGCCACCAGGGCGGGATAGTCGGTATAGCCCTTGGCGCCGGGCACGTAGAAGGTGGCCTCGTCCGGGGTGTTGAGCGCGGCGTCCTTGCGCAGGCGCGACACGAGGTCGGGATTGGCCAGGAACGGCCGACCGAAGGCGATCAGGTCGCCGCGCTTGTCGATGAGGGCCTGTTCGGCGCTGGCGTGGTCGAAGCCGCCGGACAGGATGAACAGGCCGTCGAAGGCGTCGCGCAGTTGGAGCTTGAAGTCGGCGGGCACCGGCGGCGCGCCCATCGACGAATGGTCAACAAGGTGCACATAAAGCAGGCCCAGCGCAGACAGCGAGTGCGCCAGGGTGAGGTATTGCGCCTGCACCTGCGGGAACGCGCCGGTGCCGTTGAACACGCCGTAGGGAGAGAGCCGGATGCCAACGCGGTCACGGCCGATGGCGGCGACCGTGGCGCGCGCGATCTCCAGCGCCAGGCGGTTGCGGCGTTCGATGCTGCCGCCGTACCCGTCGGTGCGCAGGTTGACCAACGGGTTGAGGAACTGCTCGATCAGGTAGCCGTTGGCGCCGTGCAGTTCGACGCCGTCGAAGCCTGCATCCATGGCGAGCTTCGCAGCAGCCACGTGCTCGTCGATGGCGTGCGCGATGTCGTCGCAGGTCATCGCGCGGGGTGGGCTGTGCGGCTGCATGTCCAGTGTGTCGGTGTGCATCTCGCCCGGGCACGCTTGCGCGCTGGGGCCCAGCACCTCGGCACCGGCCGGCAGGTTGGCGACATGCGCCACGCGGCCGCAGTGCATGAACTGCACGAAGATCTTGCCGCCCTGGTCGTGGACGGCCGCCGTGGTGGCCTTCCAGGCGTCGACCTGCGCCGCGTCGTACAGCCCCGGGATGCGTGGGTAGCCCAGGCCGTTGGGGCTGGGCGATGTGCCCTCGGTGATGATCAGGCCGGCCGTTGCCCGTTGGCTGTAGTAGGTCGCCATCAGTGCATTCGGCGTGTGCTGCGGCGTGGCCCGGCTGCGTGTCAGTGGGGCCATCACCATGTGGTTGGCGAGTTGCAGCGAGCGGGCAGAGAACTTATCGAAGAGCATCGGAGGAACTCCTGTGAGGGGTCAAACCTGCGAGCCGAGACGGACACGTTTGACCAGTAAGGCCTGCAGGGCCTGGAAGTTGAAGCCTGCGTGCCCCGATCCCTCGGGTCTGTTCGCTGGCGCACACGAGGCGGCAAAGCGCTCGAGATTCGGCTGGCGCCAACGACACCGGTTTGTTTGCTACCGAACGGACTGGTAGCCCGTCTCAGTGAATTTGAAAGGTTGATTCGCCAAGGCGAACAGGGGGCGCATTGGCAGGCGCAGCGTGCAGGAATGGAGTGCACGCGGGCCTGTTGCGCTTCAGGCACCCTCCTGGATCCCCGCCTTCGCGGGGATGACGGGCGCAGGGTTTGGCATCTCACCACGTCATTCCCGCGCAGGCGGGAATCCATCAGCCTGTGCACTTCGCCACCGGCCCCGCAACAATTCAACCTTTCAAATCCACTGAGACGGGGTACTCGCGGCAGAAAGCGCTGACGGCGCCTCTATTCTTCAACGGCGAGGCCGGCCGCCCAGAGGCGGGCCGCCGCCGCGAAGATCGATGGGCCGGCCAGCGCGGCACCGTCTTGGGCCAGGCGCACCCATGCCAGCGTGTCGTGGTGGCTGCCCGGCAGCAAGTCGCGCGATCGTTCGTTCACCAGCCACGCATGCAATCTGGTGTACTGCTGAGTATGCCGCTGCTGTGCCCAGGCGAGGCCGACCAAGTCGCCGTACCCCTCCTCCCGGCGGGCCGCCTTCATGCTCACGTAGTCGGTGCGCAAGTCGAGGCTCAGCCCTTCCGGCGGACTAACGTTGAAACCGGCGGGGAGTCCATGCCAGGCGCCGTCGAGGTGGCGCCGGCAATGGCCCAGTTCATGCGCAGCCATGAGTTCGAGCGTGGCGTCGAGAAGGTCCGGCTCGATGCGATCGAGCGTGGCCTGAGCTTGCGCGTTGCCTCGCATCGAGAGCACAAGCTTGCAACGGTTGTCCACGAAGGCCAATGCCAGGGGCGCGGCGCCGGGGCTGGCTTGCGGCTGCACAATGATGTCCAGCGGCAGGTTCTCATTCCTGACGAAGGCAATGACCGGCCAGGCGCCGCGCAGCCACCGCAATTCAGTCGAGGTCAGGTCAGACGCGAGGCATGCAGGCAAGGCCAGCAGCGCCGCCGCGAACGCAGCGATGGGTTTCCACACAAAAGGACTCCTGTTGCGGAGGTCTTCGTCATGTGGGAGGCCAGACTTGAGCCGTTCAGTGTGGCGTGAGCAGCAAGCGTGTTTTGTTGCCTATCTGGGGCGTCGCCGTCCGGCATGTCTGCGACCACATTGGCCACCTTCCGCGGAAGCTCATCCCGGATGGCGCGCTGAGCGTGCTCGATTTCCACCCCTGTCTTCTGCAGTGCTCGTTGCGCCAGCCCGGCAATTCGGGAGTTGGAGAGAGTCTCAATCTGCCCGCCCACTTTTCGCTCGACTTCAATTCTCACAATCTCGCGTGCTGAGCGCTCGATCAGCAGCGGACTGGCGAACGACAAGGCGAACACGCTCCCGAACAGGGCAACGCCAAGGAGGCTGAGGAGAAAGATGACCGGTCGCATGGACAGGTCTTTCCGCTGGATTAGGTCTTGCCGGCAACTTGCTGCGTAGCGGTCTTCCTGTCGAGATCCCGCTTACGAAAGTCGTCGTTGTGTTCTATCGTCATGCCCAGCATTGAGAGCGCATAAAGACTGAGGAGCAGAGCGACTCCATCGATCGGATTCAATGCGCCGCCGTACTCAATCCGGCAAAGGCTCAAAAGCACAACAACTGCCAGAGTCACCGCCAGACCTCGACGCCAGAACACAATCAATGACAGCCAATGGGGTGCCACGCAGAAAGCGGAGTAGGTCTTGCATGTAGTTTTTTCCGTTCAATGCCTAACAGCCATGCTTGAGTCCAGCGGTGGCACCTCGCCCACACTGTCACATGCCTTGAGGATGCGCTTGCCGTACTCCCTGGCAGTCTCCAGATCCATCTCGACCATGAATAGCTCTTTGGTCGGCCCAGGTCCATGCTGCCATGCTCCCACCAGCAGCCGGGGCTGGACTGCTGGTGCACTCACTACGGCTACATATGGCTCGTGCTGGTCCTTCAGGACCTTCGCCCGGCTGGTGAAGTCGCCTTCGGAGTTCTCGTTCATCGCCATTCCCTTTCCGCCGTGGATCTATCGCATAGCCAGTCCGGGAGGCGGGTGTGAAATGCGATGCTGGCGACTTCATCTTGCGCCAAACATGGATGCACAGTGACGTCCTCCTCCGTCACCTCTTTGACGTGGCTCTGCAAGATCAATGTGACATCGCTCGTGCTCGGCCGCTCTTGCGCCCAGACAATAAATGCATGTGCTCCAAGCTGACCCTGATGGACGACCGGGAACGGCCTCAGTTGGTCCATTTCTTGGGCCTCCTTCAGCATTCGGTACGCTTCTTTTCTGAGCTGCAAAGCGGCATCGCGGGTCCCCTGAGGCGTAGCCGTCCTCGCCTTGTCAAGTATTTCGTTCAAGATGTCGTCGTTCACTTCTGTCCCTTCCGGTTCTATCTCTTGGTGATGTCAGCAACTGTCAGCTGCTGGGCACGCATGATGTTTCGATGGCGCAGGCTCTGCCAGCGGTATGGATGCTCGCGGCAGCGGCAACAACCAGCGGGCCAGCCAGGGCTGGCTCCGCACCATGGCCAACATCACCATGGGTACAATGCCACCACCGCATTGGCCTGCGGCCAGCCGGAGAGCGGCTCTAACAGCATGAACACTCGATCTTGGACGACCATGTGAAAGATGAGAATAAAGAGGCTCGCTGAGCCGATCTTAGCGAGCAAGCGGCCCACTGCCGCTTGCGCCAGGCCAGCCGATAGGCACAGCACTGCACCCGCGCCCGTTACGATTTCTATGGAGGAGACGACCACGTCGTCGTAGCGGCGCATGTTGAGGTCCAAGCTGAGGTTCAGAGACATGTGCAGTGCAAAAAAACCGGCGACAAGCAGCCCAAAGAGCAGCGGTGAAAACACCAATGTCTTGATCCGCGTGTGCAGCAGGTGGCCGGTGATCAGAAAAGCGGCGCTGAGCGGAAGCAGGTCAGCACTGAGGGGTAAGCCGGGCAGCACAGTCGTTCCCAACAAACGGGTCGCGGCAACCGACAACGGCACCTCGGAAAACCAGCCCAGGCTCCAGACTCCGAAAGTCCAGAGTACCGGCACGAAAACCCAAGCTGGCAGCCGCAATGCATCTGTGCCGCGCAGCAAAGCCCATGTCAGCACCAGCGCCAGGAAGAGGTGTGGCAGGAACCACATGGGCACCCATGACAAGGTGTCCCCCGCAGCGTAGAACATGCCAGCAAAATAAGTCAGCGCGCCGCCTGGGTTGAAGACCGCTTTGGCCACCCCGAGCACAATGAGCACAACGAGGTAGGGCTTGAGCAGCGCATCGGCCTTGCTCCTGAGCAGGCTGCCCAGCGGCTCGGTTCTCTTCAACATCACGCCGGAGAGCAGCAAGAACAACGGCACATGGAATGAATAAATGATGCGGTACAACTCGCCCTTTTCGCCCAGCACCAACCAGTTGTGTCCGAAGACCACCAGCAAAATGCCTAGGCCCTTGGCGACGTCAATGGTCAGGTTTCGGGAAGGAATACGGGCAGTGGACATGGGGAAATCTCTCAACTTTGGTTCTCAAAAATGTTCATGTTTTTCCGATCAGTGCTGAATTGATGCCTCAATTTTAGGTGCGTTTAACGCACCTGTCAACGCCTTTTTTACGCCAGCTCTCTTCAAGATTTCTCCCCAACTGGTGATGCGATAGACAGGCCCGTCCTTGTCCACTTCAACGCTGGCCTGCTCAATGGCCTGCCCGATCAGGCGAGTGATGCTCTTCTTGTCCAGACCTGTCCTGGCCACGATCTGAACCAGCGTGGCTCCACCTGGCGCGTCTATCGCCGCCAGTACCGCCAGCAACCGTCTGAGATCCCCTTTCGGGTACTGAGGAATTTCGTTCGTCATCTGAATCCACAAAGGTGCGTGAAACGCACCTACTATACCGGGAGCCGCCATCGGTGGTGCTAACGCCGACGCGCTGTCTTGCGGGTGGTCGCAAATTGCTGACCTGGCCAGCCCTTTGTTGTGTGCGTAGGCATCGAATCATCCTTGTCTGAGTGCATGACCATTGACCCTGGCGGCGGTTCTAGCGATACAGCTGGCGGGCGAACGCGATGTAGGCCCAAGAGGTCAACGTGCGCAGGCCGGGCCAACTCAGTGACTTGAGCCGCCGCCCCCAGCGCGACCGCAGGGACCACGTTATAGGGAGCGCAGGCGCGCCGACCTGCAGTTGCCCGCTCGGTTCAACCAAGTGCAAGCGCTCCCGAACGTCCTCCAGATCGAGCCCCAGCGGAGCAAGGCGCTCCGGATTGCGGTGGACGTCCACCCAGGCGATGCGAGCGCGCATCGCGCAGACGCCTGCGTCGCAAACCGGGCGGGCGCTGTTGTAGTAAACGACATGAGGCCCGGTAGCCGGTTCGTCGGCGGGCTGCGTGGGTGCTGGCAAGATGTCGGACACATGATAGGGGTAGGAAAGGGCTCTCACCCTCCCCTCCCTCCGAACCGTGCGTGCAGTTCTCCCGCACAAAATGTGGTCGACCACATTTGATGCGTAATGTGGCGTCGGCTCATATGTGGCCCCGGGCGGCAGTTCCCTCGGCAGCATAGGCCAGTGAAGGTGTTGAACACCTCGTGCAGTTCCACTTGACGGCTGCTGCGGCGGTCGGCATCAATCGTCAAGTGCTTCACCGAATCGACGGCCACCTTCTGCGCTGTCGACGCATCTTGGGGCTGTGATCCCGAAGACGGCACGCATGGCCGAACGGCAGCGGTGCCGCATCTCCGGCCTGTAAATACGCGCGCCAGTCCTCGATACAACCCCATATCGTCGTCGCGCTTACCTCACCGTCGTCGCGAAGACGCGTTCCTCATAGGTCGATCGGGCATCGGGTGTGGTCTGAATCAACAGGCCTTGCCCCTGCAAGTTGACCTTCAGCGACAGAGTGCTGTCGCCCCAGGGGCGGGTCAGGCTGCGGGGCGGGGACCAGTTACCGTCAAGGTCTCGCACGTTGGTGAACACACCGCTTCGGCAGTCGGTGACCGTCAGGCAAGACGTGCCGCTCCACACGGCCAGTTGCGATGCGCTGCGGCTGCTCACCTGCAGCGAGTTGACATCGCGATTCAGCTCGGGCGGCAGCGTTTTGATATCGCCAAGGGGTTCCCCAGAAGCTGACACTTCCAGCTCCCGGCGCAGTGTTGTGTTGGACCAGTCGGCGTTGCGCTGCTGTTCGATCCAGCTCAGTAACACCCCTTTTGTCGTCAACGTCAGTTGAGCTTGAAGGATGGTGAGCGAATTATCGAATCCCGGACGCACGGTGCGAGGGGTAACCTGACCTGTAGCGGCGGACAAGATGTTCAGGTCCAGCCGTTGCGACGTGCCCTCCCAGGGCCTGTCAATGCTGTAGACATTGCCAGACTCGTCGATCGTAGGGGTCTCGTCGAGGGACAGAGGAGTCTGATGCCAAAAGCCGGTCGTCCGTTCGAAGTAGACAGACGCCTTCTTGTCCTCGCCGTTGCTCCCGAACCCGACAATGCCGTTCCCCTGGGCGTTGAATTTAGCCACGAGAGGGTATTGGTTTTCGCTGGTGTCCGTCCACAGTGTCTGGGAGGCCGTCCAGGTGTCGGCGTCGGGCGAATAGAAGCTGGCCAGGGCCTGACGGTCCGTCGAGTACCAGACCAGAACCATCTTGTGCGGGCCAGCCGGCGTCAGCTCCCAACCTGTGAAGCGCCCGATCGGGCGCTGCATCACGCCTGGCACTTGCTGGGCCTTGGACCAAGCGCCCTCGCCTTGGATGCGGCGGCTGTAGTAAAGACGCGCGGGTGAGTACAGGCCGGTGAAGAAATAGATGGGACTCGAGCGGCCGCGGCTATAGGACACCACACCGAAATCCCAAGCCACCACCACGTCAGTGCCCGCCACGGTGACCCGTGCGTTGGTGATCCTGCCTTCGTCACTGTCCAGCACGGTGACCAGTATGCTGCCCTCCAGCCAGCGGTTTTCGGCCGCGCTGTATTGACGCACCCAGACGTCGGTGATTCCGTTGTGGCGAGACAGCCAGGTGACGTGAGCGTCGCCGTTGTCGCTGACGGCGAACTGGGTCGGCGCAAACGTGCCCAGAAAATCTCCCTTGGCGGTGTACACCGCATTCGGCTCGCCCCATTGAGGTTCACCGGCATGGCATGACAGTGCTGGCGGTGCCGCGGCGGCAGTGTCAACGGCGGCCTCGACATCGGCCGTTGGGAGCACCTCGGCGCGCCTCGCATTGGCCGTCGCGGTGCTTTGGCCATCGCTCCCACCCCCGCCGCAGGCTACGAGCCAGGCGGTGCAGGCCAGCGCGAGGGACAGGCGGGTCCATCGAGCCAGGGATTGAGACGAGGTCGAGGCGGCGAGAAGGGTAGGAGTCTGTTTCATCGTGCTTGAAAATCCAAAGTTGAGATGGTGTGAGTGGCTGCCAGGAACCGCTCTTTTCTGGCTACGAGCGCGCGGTTTGGGAACGCTTCAGAAACCGGAAAAATCGTACGCTAAGCCCCGGTCATCGATCGCAACGGCCTGATTCGACAATGGCCGCCAGGGCGCGGCCCACGTCTGACCCCAGCATTCCATTCCCATCGTCCGACCACTGGGCGAGGGGCTGACCACATCGTCGGACCCCCTCTCAAATATCAAGGCCGATGGCACTTGCTGCCATCGGACGGGGACGGGGACGGGGATTGTTCGGCGGCATGTCCTACAGTGCTGACCGCGCCTTGGCGATGCCGCCGAGGCCTTCGCGCTTCAAGTTCATCAAAAGTCAGAAACTGCAGCGCGATGCAGACCAGCCGCCCATCGGGCACCAGCACCCGCAGTGGCGCGCCCATCATGGCTCTGCGCCTGTCATGGCACGTGGCTGCGCGTGCTCACGCGTGTCGCTCCGGGTCAAGCAGTGAGGAAGTGCAGTCCACGATGTTGGACCTCAGCGCTGCCAGCAAGGCCTGGCTGGCCGCCGGAGGCTGGGCCGACACACGCATCCGGCCCGGCAGGCCGAAGGATCCCGGGTCGCGGACCTTCAGGCCCTGCGCATGCAGCCGGTCAACGGGTAGATCTTCAAGGCCTTGCCGCGACCGTAAGCACGCAGCGCCAAGCCGAATGCCGCTGTGCCCTTGCCCTTGCCCTTGCCCTTGCCCTTGCCCTTGCCCTTGCCCTTGCCCTTGCCCTTGCCCTTGCCCTTGCCCTGGCCCTTGCCGGTGTGCACGATGAGCAGGCCACGGCGCTCGCCCTCGGCCTGGTACCCCGTCTCAGTGGATTTGAAAGGTTGATACAAAGAGTCGAACAGAGGGCGCATTGGCAGGTGGGGCGTGCAGGAATGGAGTGCGCGCGGTCCTGCTGCGCCTCAGGCACCCGCCTGGATCCCCGCCTGCTCGGGGATGACGGGAGAAGGCGGGGATGACGGGCGCAGGGGTTGGCATCTCCCCACGTCATTCCCGCGCAGGCGGGAATCCAGCAGCCTGTGTACTTCACTATGGGCCCCGCAACAATTCAACCTTTCAAATTCACTGAGACGGCGTACTAGGGGCTACCGCGTTCGGTGGGGGGTGACTCGATCTGCATCACAGCTCCAGGTTGGGTACCACAGTGGGCCGGCCGGCGACGGTGTCGACGCGCACGGCGCCGTCGAACACCGCCACCAGCGCAGCGTGAAGGGTCGGGTCGTTGTGCGCGGCGTCGGCCCGGACGCGGCCGTGCTGCAACACCATCACCCTGTCGGCCTGCAGGGCCAGCGGCAGGTCGTGCAGCACCGTCACCACGGTGTGCGTGGCCGCCAGCCGGCGTGCCAGCCGCACCAGTGCCACCTGGTGCGGCGGGTCCAGGTGGGTGGTGGGCTCGTCCAGCAGCAGCACCGGGGCCTCGGTGGCCAACACACGTGCCAGCAGCACGCGCTGGCGCTCGCCGCCGGACAGTTCGGCCAGGGGGCGATGCTGCCAGGCGCTGCATTCGGTGGCGGCCATCGCGCGTTCGACGGCGGCCTCGTCGGCGGCACCCACCACGCCGACCAGGCCCAGATGCGGCAGGCGGCCGAGGGCCACGGTCTCGCGGGCTGTCAACTCCCCGCTGATGTCGCCAAGCTGTGCAAGCCAGGCCAACTGGCGTCCGCGCGCGCGGGCCGGCAGCGTGTCGAGCGGCTGACCGCCGAGGTGCACGGTGCCGGTGGCCGGTGCCAGCAGGCCGGCCAGCACGCGCAACAGCGTCGACTTGCCGGCGCCGTTGGGGCCAACGATGGCAGTCCAGCCACATCCGAAGGCACAACTCACGCCGTCCAGCACACGCTGGGCGCCCAGCGTCACGCTGATCTCGCGGGCTTCCAGCGTGGTACTCATCGCTTTCCTTGGCGGCCCAGCAGCCACATCAGGTAGCCGCCGCCGACAAGGGCGGTGATCACACCCACCGGCAGCTCCTGCGGCGCCATCACCACACGCGCCGCGACATCGGCCGCCAACAGCAATACGCCGCCGGCGGCGGCGCTGGCCGCCAGCAGGTAACCGTGTGGGCCCGGCGCCATGCGGCGCACCAGGTGCGGCGCAACCAGGCCGACGAAGCCCACCAGCCCGGCCTGCGACACCGCCAGCCCGGTGGACAACGCGAACAGTAGCACCAGCACAAACCGCAGCCGCGCCAGCGGCAGTCCCAGGCTCGCGGCGCTGTCTTCGCCCAGCGTCAGTGCATCCAGAACGCGCGCCAGCCGCACGGCCAGTGGCAGCGCCACCCCCAGCCCCAGGCCGAGCAGCGCCACGCTCTGCCAGCCGAGGAAGCCGGTGCTGCCGAGCAGGAACATCTGCTTGCCGCGCAGCGCATCGGGCGAGACCAGAGTGAGGAGGTCGCTGGCAGCGCCCAGCAGCACGCCCACCACGACGCCAGCAAGCAGCAGGCGCACCGTCTGCTGCGCGCCGCGCGCCAGCAACAGCGTCATCGCCACGCCCAGCAGTGCGCCGACGAAGGCCGCCGCGACCAGGCCCATGCGTTCCAGCCATACCGCGGTTGCCGGGCTGATGAGGTGACCGGTGAGCGCGCTGGCGGCCAGCACCACGACGACGGCCAGCGAGGCACCGGCTGCCGAGCCCAGCAGATAGGGGTCTGCCAGCGGGTTGCGGAACAGGCCCTGCGCCACCGCCCCCGCCAGGCCCAGCAGGGCACCGACCAGCAGCGCACCCACCGTGCGCGGGGCGCGGATTTGGCCCAGGATCAACCCGGCCTGGTCACCCGCCAGGTCCGCCTGCAAGCCGCGCCACGACAGGCCTTCGCTACCGGCCGCCAATCCCAGCGCGAGCAGCAGCAGGGCTGCTGCGCCCAGCGCCCACAGCAGGCGCTGGCGACGCGCCACCTGCGTCTTGCCTGCTGGCGCGACCCCGGGCATCGCGGCGGTCACCATGACGTCCTGTGACCTCATGGCGCCGGCGCAGAGGGCAGCTTCGTCAGGCAGTCGACGATCAAGAGCGCGGCCTCGCCCATCCGCGGCCCGGGTCGGATCAGCACCTCGTAGCGCGCGGGTTCGAAGCCGCAGCTGCGACCTTGCTGCAGGGCTGCCATGCCTTGCCAGCCCGGGCGTGCGGGCATGGTCTGAATCTCGCGCTGTGCAGCCATCACGATGTCGGGCCGGCTGCGCACCACGAACTCCGGGTTGAGCTTCGGGAAAGGCCCCAGCTCGGCCGGCACGACGTTGCCCAGGCCCAGCAGCACCAGTGTGTGGCCGATGAACGAGGCCGTACCCGCGGCATAAGGCGCCGAGGCGACCTCGAAGTACACACGCTGACCGCGCAGCGCCGGCGGCACTCGGGCTGCCGCGATGGCGATGTCGCGCTGGATGCCCTTCCACACTCGATCACCCTCGCTCGGCGTGCCAAGCAGCGTGGCGATGAGGCCCAAAGAACGCTGCACATCGGCATGGGTCTTCGATTCGAGCAGCACGACGGTCAGCCCCAGCGACTCGAGCCGGTCGGTCACGCGCGCCGCGGTGCCCGCCAGCACCACGTCGGGTTTCAGCGCGACGATGCGTTCGACCTGCGCGTCGTCCAGGCCGCCCAACTTCGGCAATGCGTCGACCTGCGCCGGCGCGTTGGAGTAGCGGTCCACGCCGACCAGCCGCGCGCAGGCACCCAAGGCGCAGACGCTTTCGGTGAGGGACGGCAGCAGGCTGACGATGCGCTGCGGGGGCGCTGGGAAGCGGTGCACCGCTCCTCGGTCGTCGCGCACGCTCACCTCGGCCTGCAACGGCGGGCTCAGAAGCGTCAGCAGCAGCACCGCAAGCGCGCGTCGAGCCATGTTCAGGGCCTGCATGGTCATCCTTTGACGCGCACTTCGACACCCGCGACCATCAGCGTCACGCGAGCGCAGCAGGCAGCCGCGGCCTGGTGCAGCGCCCCCAGCGCGTCGAGGTAGCGCCGGACCTCGCGGCCCAGCGGCGTCACGCCCATGCCGATCTCGTTGGACACCATCACCACAGGACCGGGGGCCTGGCCCAGGGCGCTGCACAGCAACGCCTGCTGCGCCTGCCAGGCCTCGTCGTCCAGGCCCGGGCCCTGCAGCGGCATCAATTGTTGGGTCACCCACAAGGTCAGGCAGTCGACGACGACCATGCGCTGTGGTGCGCTGGCCTCAAGCAAGGCCGCCGGCAGGGCCAGCGCTTCTTCTTGTGTCTGCAGCGCCGGCACGCGCACTGCCCGGTCGGCACGGTGGCGGGCGATGCGCTGGCGCATCTCGTCGTCACCCGGCAGCGCGGTGGCAATCAACACCGCGGTGTGGCCGGGGGTCTGCAGCCAGGCTGCGGCACGCGCCTCAGCGCAGCGCGACTTGCCGCTGCGGCCGCCCCCGAGGATCAGCTCATGCATGCAGGTTCTCCTTCCGACGACGGCAGGCCGGCAGATTGTGGCATCACTTGCCGCTGTAGCTCAGGGTGATGCGGCCCTCGCGGCCGGGCTGGTTGTAGCCATAGACCGTCTCGTAGACCTTGCCGCCAGCGTTGTTCAGCTTCAGGCCCAGCGTCCACTCGCGCGCAAGTCGCCAGTTGGCGTGCAGGTCCAGCGTTGCGAAGCCGCCGACCCGCCTCGTGTTGGCCGTATCGTCGTAGCGTGCGCCGAAGGCCGCCGCCGTGGCGCCAACGCGCCAGCTACCCAGCGCGGTGTCCGCAGCCAGCTTCAGGCTGTCCTTTGAACGACGCGGCAGCTGACGACCGTAGTTGGCGGTGCCGACGGTGTCGTTGCGCGGATCGAACCGGTCCAGCGAGGCGGCCAAGGTCCAGCCGGCCCACTGAGCGTCGTAGCTCAGGGTGTAGCCGTCGATGCGGGTGCGCGGGATGTTGGTCGGCGCCGGCCCGCTGCTGATGTAGCCGCGGATGCGGTTGTCGACGTAGGCCATGCGCAGTTGCTGCGCGGTGCCAGCCCAGCGCAGGCTGAGCTCGGCGTGCCGGCCCTCTTCGGGTAACAGGTTCGGGTTGCCGAACCCTGGGAAGTACAGCTGGTTGAAGCTGGGCGCGACGAAGCTGGTGCCGTAGGAGGCCGCTGCGCGCCAGGCCGGCGTGAGGTCGTGGCCGTAGGCCAGCGAACCCGTGGCCTGGGAGCCGAACTGCGAATTGCGGTCATGACGCAGGTTGCCCTGCCAGGTGTGAACGCCAGCCCGGCCGTTCAAACCGGCCGCCACGCCGTCGATGCTTCGCTCCGAGACGGCGAAGGGCGCGCCCGGGCGGCTCACGTTCTGGCGCAGGGTCTCGGCCAGCAACAGCGCGCTGCCCAGCGGCGTGTCGACCGTGTTCTCCCAGCCGAGCTGCTGCTGCTCGGTGGCGATGGTGCCCAGCGTGGCGACGGCCGAAGCGCTGGACAGCGTCTCATACTCGTCCTTCGAGCGCGACACCCGGGCGGCCGTGGTCCATCCCGGCCGCACGGGACCGCGCACCTGCAGCCCGATGACCTGGGTGCGCAGGCCGGCGCGTGCGTCGGCTCGGGGCCCGTCGTCGATCTGGGTTTCGCCCTGCGAGGCGAGGCTGCTGAGATCGGCGCGCCAGGCATCAGCGAAGCGCCAGCCCAGACGGGCGCTGGCGCTGGTCTGCCTGAAGCCGTCGTTGTCAGGGTTGAAGTTGCCAAAGGGAACGCGCGGGTTGGTGCTAGAGAAACCCTGCGTGGTGTTGCGGGTCAGCTGAAATGCGCCGTCAAACGCATCCTGACCAAATTGCAGGCCGCCCGACAACTGCCCGCTGCGGTGCGTTCCAGCACTGACCGAGGCCTGAGAACGCAGACCCGGCAATCCCTGACGGGTGAAGATCTGGATCACGCCGCCAACGGCGTCGCTGCCATACAGGCCGGACAGCGGACCGCGCACGATCTCGATCCGCTCGATGCTGTCTAACGGGATGTTTTCCCAAGCTGGCGTGCCCACGGTTGCCGAGCCATAGCGCACGCCGTCAATCAAAAGCAGCGTGTGGCGCGCCTCCAGACCGCGAAGGTAAACGGCGCTTGACTTGCCTGCACCGCCGTTGGCCGAGAACTGCACGCCGCTTTGCTGGCCCAGCAGTTCGGCCAGTGTGCGGCCGCTCGCCTGTTCGATCTGCGCGCGGTCGATGACGCTGACCTCGGCCAGGTTCTGGTCGATGCGGGTGGCGGTCCGTGTGCCCGTGACAACCACGGAATCTAAACGACGGTCGCGGAGCACGTCGGACGTCTGCGCCCAGGCGCTGGGGCTGAAGCAAAACGCGGTCAGGCAGGCGGCCAGGGCAGCGCTGGCCCCGGGACGAAGACGCATAGACGATAGGCCCCGCAAGGGCCTAGAAACAGGAGGAAACATGGATGCAAAAGCCAAGGTAGTCGTGCGCGCCAGCTTCCCCGCAGGCATACACCTTACGGCACACCGCTTGCGCAGCGTGCCAACTTGTCGGCCGGTATCCGGGCTGGCGGAGACTGCCTGTGTTCCCTTCCCAGGCGCGCGAGGCACCCAGTGGGTTGTGTACACAGACTGAGAACCAGAGGTTCTCGTCCGCTTACCGTTGCGGGGGCAGCTCAGGTTAAGAAGTCGCCGTTGATGCGGCTCCCTCCCTCCTGATTCCCGTTGAACTGCATCGACCAGAATGCCTCTGCGAGCACCAACTCGGACGATTGTAGCGGAGCGCGTGCACTGAGCGCGAGCAGCACCTGGTG
This sequence comes from Burkholderiales bacterium, assembly GCA_031374415.1. Taxonomy (GTDB): domain Bacteria; phylum Pseudomonadota; class Gammaproteobacteria; order Burkholderiales; family Burkholderiaceae_C; genus CANHBY01. The sequence goes on along the minus strand of JANMGB010000317.1, from coordinate 24,245 downwards.
CAGCAAACATTCGACCGACCTAAAGGTCGGTGTGTAGGCTGTTGGAAGGGGTTTGCATCCCCTACCTTCGAATCGCCCCTTCGGGGCTCTCCGGCCTGAAGGCCGGGGTTTCAAACCTATTTCAGTTTTTTTGATGAACATGGACAGCGTTACCGTCGGCGGATACAGCCGCTCTCGGTGTTTTGGCAAATGCGCCGAGGCAACACCGCACAGGCTTGCATTTGCCTCGGACAAAAAGGAGCCCTAGATTTCGAGATTAGGGCTGACCGCCAAGAGGGTTTCGGCTACAACGTGCGTGGTTGACAATCAACACCATGCTAAGCGTCCCCAGCCCCTCCCATCTCCACCTCTCCGATCTGCCATTCAGCCCAGCTGCCGAGCGCAATGCTGCGCCCATCTTGGCGCTGTTGCAGGCTTGGCTGCCACCGAGTGCCCTTGTCCTCGAGGTCGCCAGCGGCACGGGGCAGCATGCGCGGCACTTTGCCTCAGCACAGCCCAGCTGGGACTGGCAGCCCACCGAGGCCCACGCCGACGCACTGCCGGTTGTAGCGGCCCGCTGTTCGGGCCAGCCAAACGTGCGTCTGCCGCTGCTGCTAGACGTACAAGTTCAGCCCTGGCCCGTGGAGGCCGCCGCTTTCGACGCCATCTTCGTCGCCAATCTGCTGCACATTGCACCTTGGGAGGTCACGCCAGCTTTGCTGCACGGGGCGGCGCGCTGCCTGAGACGTGGCGGGGTACTGGCTGTCTACGGTCCCTTCATCGTCGAGGGCGAGCCGCTCGCCCCAAGCAATGCCGCCTTTGACGCCGACCTGCGCCTGCGCGACGCCAGCTGGGGCTTGCGTGCGCTGAACCAGGTGCAAGCTGCAGCTCGGGACGCGGGGTTGGTGCTGGCTGAGCGCTGCGCGATGCCGGCGAACAACCTGATGCTGCGCTTCGCGGCGCTGCCCTGATCTGTCTGAGCGCCTGGTACCCCGTCTCAGTGAATTTGCAAAGTTGATTTCGCCAAGGCGAACAGGGGGCGCATTGGCAGGCGGAGCGTGCAGGAATGGAGTGCGCGTGGGCCTGTTGCGCCTCAGGCACCCTCCTGGATCCCCGCCTGCGCGGGGATGACGGGCGCAGGAGTTGGCATCTCACCACGTCATTCCCGCGCAGGCGGGAATCCAGCAGCCTGTGTACTTCACTATGGGTCCCGCAACAATTCAACCTTTCAAATCCACTGAGACGGGGTACTAGGAACGTCGACTTTGCTTTGAGAAATGGCGGTTTTTTGCCCCCTTGCAAACGGGTTCGCAGGGAGCGCGGCCGGGTCTACTGGGCGCACGCGGCAAGGGCAACGAGGCATGTGGAGCCCGGCGGACTCTGGTGGTGCCGGCGGCAGCCTGGTGTTCGAAGCCTTGGGCGCCTGTCGGACTTCAAGCCGATGATTCCAAGTCCGACCGGCGCCCGGCCCTGCTTGATCGAGCCACGTCACACAGAGACCTTGTCAGACCGAGGGAATGCCTCGGTCTGGAAGAAGGCATCGCCAGCGTCACGCAGTAATGTCAACCAATGGAGGAAAGTTCCATGGACAAGTCTATCGAGCTGTGCTTTGGCGAGGCTGCTGAGCGTAGCCTGCTCAGGAATCTGTCGTCCGTTGCAGCGCAGGTGCAGGCGCAGGTGAGTTCGCAAGGTCTGTCGCGCCGCCGCTTGTTGCAAGGTGGCGTCGGGGGGGCTGTCTCAGCGGCCTTGGGCTGTTTGACAGGGTGTGGCGGTGGCAGCGACGCGGCTTCGACGTCGCTAGAGCCGGCGTCCCAGGCGGGTGAGAGTTTCACGTTTGAGGTGAGTCGGAAAGCCGACGCAGTGGACGCAGCCCAGCAAATTCAAAACATGTTGGACACGTTCAAGGCGGGCGGGATTGGCCGGCGCAGTACCTTGATCCGGATTGATTCAGGCGGCGTGCTGACTCTGAACGCCGGTGTGGTGCTTGACCCGTTTTTTCATAACGTTGATTTCATGGGCGCGGAAGTCAGGTACACGCCCACCACGGGCGTGGCGATCACGGTGTTGGGTACGGTGGGCAATGCCTTCACGCAGTTGATCGGTGGCGTGAGCAACATTAACCTGGTCGGGCCGAGGGTGGGCACGGCGGTGGGCATCCTGTTCAAGGGCGAGGGAGTGTCGTCACGTACGAGCAGCGTGAACCAGAACATCACCACCTCCGGTTTTGACGTTGCCATTGACTTTGGCGACTTCGCCTACCTGACGCATTTTCACAACCTGGTGATTGATCGCTTCGGCCGTGCGGGAATGCGGCAGGCAGCCGGGGTGGATGCGGCGGAGAACATCACCGTGTTTGGCGGCTCGATTTCCAATGGCGCGGGTACGGCCATCGTGACCGAGGACGACACGGCGGAGCTGCTTTTGTATGGCGTGAGCTTGGACTACAACGTGCGCGCAGTTGACGTCGCGGGGGCGGGTGGCAATGTGGAGCTGCATGGGGGTCACATTGAGTACCAGGGCGGTGGCGCATCGGCCGATCAAATTCGCGTGGTGGGCAATGGATCGAACTTCAAGATGTTCGGCGGCTATTGGGTGGTCAATACCAATTTTGGTGTCGGGCCTTATACCTATCCGCATGTGGTCAATGTGGTGTCGCCCAACAGCTTTGTGATGCTCGACAAGGTGCGTCTGGTCAACCATCGCAATGTGGCTGATGTGTGGGCCGTGGGAGAGGGGCGCGTCATCACGGACGATTGCATTTTGTTTGAGAACTCGCTGATGCCGTACACGATTCATGCCAAGTCAAGCGAGTTGCAGGACGGCAGTTTTGAGCGCAACAGCATCGCTGACTTTTGGTATCTGGCCCGCGATCAAAGCAATGGCTACAGCAGTCGCTACAACGGCGGTGTCATGAGCATGGCTTTGGACAACTCGGTGGCGCGCACTGGCAGTCAGTCGTTGCGTATGCAGCGCGGTGTGGTCGGGGTGGGCTTCGGCCAGGTGGGGGCTTTGGCCATTGCGGTCTCTCACTTGCGTAGCCGACGGGTCGTGGCCAATGCTTTTGCACGCTCAGACATGCAGGCTCCGACAGCGGTGTCGATTTCGTGGGGCTCGCTCAGAAATCTGGATGCGCAAACACGCCCGGTGTGGGACAGTTTGCAGCCTTTTGCTTCGCGGTTTTTCTCAGGCGTTTTGGGCGCCAGTTGGACGCAGATTGGGATCACGAACGGGGCCATGGTGCCGCCTTGGGCCACCCACATGGTGGTGGAGTTTGATCTGACCGCAGGCGGGCCCAGCACCTCGGTGTGGGTCGACGACGTGACCTTCAACGCCTGGTGAGCTTGCGGCGGTGGCGTGACGAGCGGGGGGGCTCATAGGCGGTGGGTTGGCTGGCGCGAAGTGGCCAGCGCCACAGCCAGCGGCCCGATGCCAAACCGGGTATGCGCCACACCAGACCAATCCGGCGGCTGCTCGCCAACCAGACCGTGCGCAGGTACACCCCACGGCGAGACCGCCATTGGTTGGCGTGATTGACGAAGCGCAGGTCGATGCCCAAGGCTTGCCAGCGAACGGCATCGGTCAAGGCGTGTGTTCCGTCGAGCCAGCGGATGAAAAGCCGCCCGTCCGCCGTGGGGCCATGGGGGAGCAAGTGTTGTGTGGCCGCGTACTGCTGAAAACACTCTTGAAAGGTGTCGCCCAGCATGTCTTTGAGGCAAGGCCAAGCCAGGCCCACGCTGTGGGCACGCTTGTGGGCCAGTGCGTTGGAGGTGGCGCGTAGGCGCTCCGGTGACCAGTCGGGATGCGCCGGTCCGTCACCCGCTAAGGCCGCCAGCAGCGCCACTTGTTGTTCACGCAAAGACATGGGGTTGGTCGGCGTGGAGAGGGTCACCCGGCGCAGGGGCTTGGATGGGCATGTCGGGACGCGCCATGTGCATGATGGAGGCGATGGCATCGAGCTCGTCGTTGATGACGACGTCTGGCGGAAAGCGATCGTCGCGCTCCAGCATGACGCCGGCCGGCTTCATGCGCGCACAAAGGTGCTGCAGCAGCATTAACACCCGCGAGGGGACCGGGTGGGCGTGGGTGTCGTGGTAGAGGCCCTCGTCATCTATGACCCCGCCCGCCACATGAACATAGGCGATTTTGTCCAGGGGCGCCGCATCGATGAAACCGACGTCGTCCTGCCCGTGATTGCGGCGGTTGGCGTAGAGGTTTTCGATGTCGAGCAACATCAGGGCACCGGTGCGGTCAAGTAGCTCACCCCAGAAGTCGGCTTCGGTGATCTCGGCTTGGGGCCAAGCAAACAGGCTGGCAATGTTTTCAAGGACCAGGGGCGCTGGCAAGGCCGCTTGTGCGGCGCGCACATTGCGTACAGCGACTTCCAGGGCTTCGCGGGTGCGGGGGAGCGGCAGCAGGTGACCGCTGTCCCGACCCCCCGCGCGCACAAATGCCAGGTGCTCGCTGACCAACGGGGCATCGACCTCCCGGCACAGTTGGGCCAGTGCCTTGAGGCGCTCGCGATCAGGGGGGTCGGCGCTGCCCAGTGAGAGTGAGACACCATGCGGGATGACCGCCAAGCCCCGTTCGCGCAGCACGTGCACGGGGCGTGGCACATTGCGGTGGCCGATGTGGTTTTCAGCCAGCAGCTCGATGAAGTCGAGGTCTTTGCGCCGGTGAATCAGCAGCGCCAGCTCAGGCCGCCAGCCAAGACCCAGACCCAAGGTCGGTCGGGACAAGCTCATGATCATCCTCCACCACAGCCGCCGCAACCACCACCACCACCACAGGACGAGTCGCCGCCACCGCCGGTCGTTCCGCTATCGCTGGAAGAGCCGCCCGCAGGGTTGTTGCTGTTGGATTGCACCCAAGACAGCGCTGTGCTGGCCAGCACAGTGGTTCCAAACAAGGCCACCGCCAAGCTCAGGTCATCGAGGCTGAGGTGCTGACTGTTGCGGGACACGGTGGTGTGCAAGGCTTCATTTTGCGCACGCTGGTGCCGCAGGTGGCTCTCAACGTAGGTGACGGGCTGCGCGATGCTTTGTCTGGCGCCCCAAAACAGTACCCCAGTGAAGAGCACCGCCAGCACCAAAAGAAACACGGGCTTGTCACTCATCAACCCCACACCGATTTTGACCAGCCCCACCGCCATCAGCACCAACAGGGGTAGCGCAGCCAGTCGATTGACGCGCAGGGTGTTGGGCGCCAGGGGGTTGACGAGCCATCCGCCCTGCGCCAGGGAGGACGCGATTTGTTGTAGAGGTAAAGCGGTGTGGCGGCCAGTGGTCAAGCGCGCGGGCTGCTCAGACTCGATTTGTCGGAACAGTCCACGCTCCAAGGGAAGGGTGCTTGGGGGCAATGGGCGAGCGCTCGTCACTTGGATGGTGTGCGGACCTTGAAGGACATGCCCATGGTGGGCCAAGCGGGCCAGGGCGGTGCTCAAGGCGCGATCAGCGCCGCCCGCCAAATAGGCCAGCTCGTAGATGGAGGGCTGACTGGTGGGCTGGTCTTTGAGCAGACCTTGCTTGATGCGCCGGCTGAACCACCAGGCGCTTACCATCGCGACCACGTACAAGGTCAAAAACTGTGGGCCAGCGAGGTTGAAGATGAACACGTTCAGACCCCCGGGGCTGTGCTGTCGACTTGATCGGCCAGATGCGACAACCAGGGCAGCAGTTGCTGACACAAGGCATCTGCATCGATGTCCGCAGCACCATCACGCAGGGCGGCCAGGGCGATCAGCGGTCGGGCATCCAGGGTAAAGGCTTGAGCCGCCGCGCTGAACAGCGCCGCCGTACGGTCTTCTGTGGGCAGGGGGTGGCCATTGATTTGAAGCAGGGCCGCCAGATCAATGGCCAAGGGTCGAGCGATGGCCGCCAAGGCCCTCTGTAGGGCCACGGGATCATTGACTTGGCTGGTGTAGCGATGGCGCAGGCGAAGCAAGCTGTTGCGCAAAGACTGCGCCACGCGCCGGTGCACGATCTCTGGCGCAATGTGCAGCCGTGCGAAGGGGTTGCTGCCGTACAAGACCAGATGGTGGCGCTGGATGTCGAGAAATTTGGTGGGGAAGTCCAGGGCCGCCAACGGAACCTCAGCGGGGGTGATCAACATGGCCTCAATCGCAGCCGCGCGTCGGGCGCTGCTCAAGGCGGGGGCGATGGCTTGGAGTACGCTGGCTTGCGCGCTGTGCAGCAACACGGCAACGTTGACATCACTGCGACCCTCGCGATAGCGGCCTCGCGCCAAGCCACCAAAAAGCACCAGCCCAGCGAGCGACGAGCCCGCTTGGGCTTGCAGGTTGGACAGCAGATCCTGCAGGGCATGCGCCACGGCCTCGGTGGCGCCCTGGACGCGGGGGATGATGGCGGCAGTCGCGGTAGGTGGCATGGCAATCAATTATGTCCCTCCGTCTGAGTGGTTGGATACACTTGATACGTTTGATACAGCATACGGTGGCTCACACCCAACGCGCGCCGGGCTTCACGTTGCGGGTGAGCGGAATGTGCTGACACCCGCGATGGCGTCAACCCTGGCGCGGGCCGATCTGGGCCCGAGTCGTCGCGAAATGGCCTCAATGCAGGCTGAAGACGACCAAATCCCCCTTTTTGGGGGGGGGCTCCAGCGTGCGGTTGGTCACGATCTGGCCGACAGGGCCTTTCCAGCGGGGTTGGCTTTGGTTATGGTTCGCTTGTGAATGCGATCGAGTCACTGTTGCTGTTGGGCATGGCCTTGTCTGGGGCGCTGGTGGCGCACGCTTTGCTCGCGCGGATGGTGAAGGCCCTCCTGTGGGCATGGTCTCCTTTGGCTTCGGGCGAGACGGAGGCGTGTACGTATCAGCGCAGGGTCTATTGCTCCGCCGACCGAAGTTTGTGGCCTGTGGTGTCCATGGCTGGGGGCGCGGGCGCTGCCTGGGGGCTGGGTTTGGTGTGGCATTCGTCTTGGTCGCCCTGGCTGATGTTGCTGGGGGTGTTGGGTGTGTTGGCGGCTTTGGCGATGGATTTGCAGCGCTGGGAGCGCGTGGCGGTCAGCGGCAACAGTTTGTGGTTTCAGCGGGGTTTGGGGCACACGGTGCATCAGGTGTTGATTGCCAACATTCGTGACGTCCAGGTGCAAGAATTCAGCGAAGGCGGGTTCACTTTGCGCCGTGGCCTTCGCAATCGCAGCGCGCGGCTGAGCCTGATCACGGGGGACAAGCGCTTGGTGTCCTTGCCCAAGACGGACGCTTCCTCAGGTGGCGATGCCGTTGAGAACATGGCCAATTTTTTAAGACTGCGTCTGCAGCAAATTCGAGAGGCCGAGCAGCAAAAGGGACCCCAAGCGCCGGTGGCGAGGCCTGTGCTGCGTGTGCGCGAGGTGAGCCGCTCGGCATCGGCCGTGGTGCACAAGTCGTCAGCGCCGCCGCCTCAAGCGATAGGGCCTGCGACGTCAGCGGTCACCGCGCGGATGGAGGCTGCCCCTCAGACTCAGCCTTGCGCCGTGCCGCCGACGCCGTTTCGGAGCAACGCGCCGCCAGTGCTGGTGCACCCAGCAGGCAAGCCGGAGCCCGACGATGCGGAGTTGTTGGGCGCGTTGCAGCGCTTGCGACATCAGCGTAAGGAGACCCAGGAGTCTTCGGCCCAAACGGCACCCCACACGATCAAGGTGGCGGAGGTGAGCAATCGTTCGTCGACGTCTCAGTGAGGGGATGGCCTTTGCAGGCACACTGCATACATCGCCCCCTTTTTACACACGAGCCGCTATGAATTCAGTCTCTTTGCCGTTTGCCACTCGCCGAGCGCAGCTTGCAGCGCACCTCGCTGCCCAAGGCGGCGGAGTGGCCGTTCTGCCCACCTCACCGGAGGTGCTGCGCAATGCCGATACCCATTTTCCTTACCGGGCTGACAGCAGTTTTCACTACCTCACAGGGTTTGATGAGCCGGAGTCTTGGCTGTTGGTGTTTGCCGATGGCCGCAGTGTGTTGCTGTGCCGCGAGAAAAATCTTGAGCGTGAGATTTGGGATGGCGTGCTGCAGGGCCCGCAGGCGGCCCCTGCAGCATTGGGCGTGGACGAGGCTTACCCGGTAGGGCAGTTGGACAGCTTGATGCTGGAGTGCTTGTCCGGGCAGCCGGCGGTGTGGTTTCCTTTCGCTCACACGGGGTTGTCGGTGCAAGTGGACGGCTGGCTTTCGACCTTGCGTGCGCGCAGTCGTGCAGGGATGCCTTACCCGCAGGTGCTGCGTGATGTGGGCGCGGTGGTGGCTGAGATGCGTTTGGTCAAAAGCAGCGATGAGATCGACATCATGCGCCGTGCGGCACGCATTTCGGCGGCGGCTCATGTGCGTGCCATGCGCTTTTGCGCGGGGCACTTTCGTGCTGGGGGGGCGGGCTTGGCCGAATATGAAATTGAGGCGGAGCTGTTGCATGAGTTTCACCGCGCTGGCGCGCAAAACCCGGCTTATCAAAGCATCGTAGCGGCGGGGGGCAATGCCTGTGTGCTGCACTACGCCGCCAGCAAGACGGTCTTGAAACGGGGTGAGTTGTGTTTGATTGACGCCGGTTGCGAGCTGGATGGCTATGCCAGCGATATCACGCGCACCTTCCCGGCAGCAGGGCGTTTCACGGGCCCCCAGCGGGATATGTACGCCGTGGTTTTGCAGGCCCAAGAGGCTGCGGTGGCTGTCACCCGGCCCGGAGCGCGGCAGCGGGATGCCCACCATGCGGCGGTTCGGGTGTTGTCTCAGGGCCTGCTGGATTTGGGCTTGTTGCAGCGCGCGGTGGTGGGTGATGTCGACGCCGTGATTGAGAAGGCTGCTTACCGTCAGTTTTACATGCACGGCACGGGGCATTGGCTGGGGCGTGATGTGCATGATGTGGGCGCGTATGAGGCAGCCGACGAGGCTCCGGTGTCGCAGCCCGATGGCTTTGGCGGTACGGTGGTCAAGAAGCCATCGCGGGTGTTGGTGCCAGGCATGGTGGTGACGCTGGAGCCTGGGCTTTATGTGCGTCCCGCGCCGGAAGTGCCCGAGGCGTTTTGGAACATCGGCATTCGCATTGAGGACGATGCGCTGGTGACGGCCACCGGCTGTGAGTTGATCAGCCGCGATGTCCCCGTGGGGATGGCCGAGATCGAGGCGTTGATGGCTGATTGACGGCTGGCTCAGGCGGGTTTTTCGGACTGGTGCGTGGCGTGACGCCATTCCAGCGTGGCCACGGCCATCAGCCCGCAGAGGATGGCAAACCACAAGGTGGCCAAGCGGATGCCAATGGCAGCCAACGCGGCGGTGGCCAGTGGCACCGCCGACCATGACAACAGGGCCACGAGTGTCGCCTCGGTGGAGCCGATGCCCCCTGGCAGCATCGACGCCGCCCCGGCCAGCATGGCCAGTGGGTACGCGGCAAACGCCACCAACGGCGGCAGGCTCACGTTGAGGTGATGCAGCAGCAGCACGAATGCGCCGGCCGTGAGGCTCCAGGCCGCCAATCCGGTGACCAGGCACACCGCCGCATCGGGCAGCGTGAACCAGACCCGGCAACCGAGCAGGCCGGCGCGCAAGGTGCGCAGGATGCGGGCGATGCGGCGCAGCCCGAGCTGCTGGGCGCGCGCTGCCATGCGCGACAAGGTTCGGGCGCGCATGGCCAGCCCGGCCAGCAGGCCCAGTAACAGCACCACGAACAGCAGCACGGACAGGAACACGTCCTGCCGCTGGATCGCCAGCGCCGAGAGCATCAGCACAGCCATGAGATCGAATACACGCTCCCAGATGAACGCCGCTAACACGCGCGATGCGGGCACGCCTTGACGCCCCAGATAGCGCATGCGCACGAGCTCGCCGACCTTCCCCGGCGTGGCCGTGAAAGCAAACCCCGCCAGATAGGCCAAACACGACAGGCCCCAGGAGGTGCGGTGCCCGGCCCGGTTGAGGAGCCATTGCCAACGCCCGAAGCGAACGCCGTAAGACAAGAGCGACAGGCCCAGCAGGGCGGGCATGGCCTGCCAAAGCTCGGCAGCGCTGGGCAGTCGGTCGTGCTGGATGTCGACCCACGCCAGGGCACCCACGTACAAGGCCGTGAGCAACGCGAAACCAACGAGTGCGCCTTGGAGCTTCTTCACAGGCTCACTGGAACGACCAGCGCTTGTGTCCCCAATAGCTCGTGAACACCGGCACCACGACGCCGATGCCATGGGCGATCTCGTGCGCGAAGCGAACCACCCCCAGGCCGGGCAGCACGAACATCGCCAGGCCCATGCTCACGGCCCAGGTCTGCAGCACCGCGAATCCGTTGACCAAGGTGAAGAACAGCGCGGAGCGCCACAGCGTTTGGGTGCTTTCTTTGAAGACGAACAGCTTGGCCAACAGGAAGGCTGTTGCCATGCCGCTGAGGTAGGCCAGGATCACCGCCAACGAAAAATCGACCCATTGGTTGTAGACGATGCGCGAGCCGAAATTGACGAGCGCCGCCAGGCCCCCTGTCAAAAGGAAAACCAGGAATTGCCTGGACATGAACTGCTGGCCCATGGCGCTCAAGCGGCGGATCCGGCGGCGGCGTCTCGCGCCATTTTTCGACCGAAATCGATGCTCTCGGAGATGCCGCGATCTTCGGGGTAGTAGTAGGAGGTGTCCGCCACCCACAGGCCCTTGATCGGCAGGGCCACAGGGGGCAGCTGGTCCAGGTAGGCCGGGCCGCACACGGGCTGGGCATGGCGATAGCGGCTGGCTCGCAGGTCGATGAAGTCGTCGTCGCACAGCGCCGGGTTGATGCGCTTGAGGTAGGTGCGCACTTTGTCCAGGAAGACCTGATCGGGCTCGGCGTACTTGGGGTGCTCGCCCGGCATGTAGAAGGGCACGTAGACGATGTGCTGGCCCAGCGGCCGCAGGTTGGAATACTCGACCAATCCGGGTATGTCCATCTCCGGGTCGTTGGTGTTGAGCCAGAAGTTCTCGGTCAGGGACTTGCGCAGCTTCACGATCACACACACGACCGCGATGTTTTTCAGCGCGGCCAGTTGGGTCAGCACGTCGGCCGGCAGGCCGGGCATCAACCTGGGCACGTAAGGCAGTGGCACCGTGCTGATCACTTTGTCGAAGGGGTGCAAGCCGCCTTCGACCTTGACGCCGCGCACGGCCCCGTCTTCGATCACCACCTGCTGTACCGGCGTCTTGAGAAGAACCTGCCCGCCACAGCTCTCAATGTGGGCGCGCATGCTTTGCAGCAATGTTTCAGAGCCACCGTCCAGGTAGCCCAGTTTCTCGCGGAATAAGTTGTAGCGCGAGCGCCCGATGCGCCGGATGCGGCTCCAGATCCAGGCCGCGGACAGGTTGTCCTTGTGGTCGTAGAACTTGTAGTCGAATAGCCGACGCCACAAAATCTCGAACGCCTCTTCGCCAACCCATGAGCGGATCCAGGTGGTGGCGTTGAGATGGTCCAGCGGCTTCCAGTCGTTGCGCTTCATCGACAAGAAGGCGTGCAGCGCGTAGCGCAACTTGGCCACCAGGCTCAGGCCCTTGAAGGTGAGCAGCGCCTTGGGGTTGCCCCAGGGCTGCAGCCGGTTTTGGTACCAGTAGCCCATTTTGGTCTCGACCCAGTTCATCTTGTGTGCTAAGCCGAGCTCGTCCAGCACCTTGAGGAAAGCATGGTCCGAGGTGCAATGAAAATGGTAGTAGCGCTCGATTTGGAGCCCGGAAAAATCGAACGCGGCCGTCATGCCCCCGACCCGGTCATCGGCTTCGAAGACGACGGGGCAGTGCCCGTCGCGGGCCAGTTGGTATGCCACGGCCAAGCCCATGGGGCCGGCGCCGAGGACGGCGATTCGTTGTGGGTCTTTGGGGGGGGTGCTCATCGTGTTCATCGGGGGCTCAAAATTCAAGCACGACTTGGCCGTACACGGGGTCGTTGAAGGTCTCTTCGATGGCCCTTGCAAAGGGCGTTGCTTGAACCTGGAAGATCCCAGGCCAATCAATCAACTCGAATTCATCGTGGGCCACCAAGGCCTTGAGCTGGTCGGCCGTGAAGGGTGGGTTTTTGTCGAACAGAGCCCAGCATTTCAGCAAGACATAGAACAGCGAATACGGGATCGTCAGGATGACCGCCCGAGCCTGCGTCGATTGCTTGATCTGCCGGATGATGTCGATGTAGTCGACCTTTTCGCGTCCCGTGATGTTGAACACCTGACCCTGGATTTGCCGCTCCAGGCAGCTCACGATGATGCTGCAGAAGTCGCCCACGTACAGCGGCTGACGCATGTAGCGACCGCTGCCGGGTACCGGGAAAATCGGCACTTTGCGCATGAACCGTGACAGCCAACCCAGGTGCTTGCGGTCGAACCACCCGAACATCAGTGTGGGCCGCAGCACGACGCACGGGATGCCGCTGTCGAGCACGATTTTTTCTTGCTGTTTCTTGGTGTTGGTGTAGTGGTCATCGGCCACGGATTCGACCACCGATGAGCTGATGTGCACCGTGTAGGGGATGCTGTACCGCTGAATGACCTCGAGGATGTGCTGGGTTGACGTGATGTTGTTGCGCACGAAGGGATCGGGCTTGGGGTCGCCAATTTGGGCTTGCAACATGACCACCGCCGCGGCGCCCGCGAAATGAGCGGCCCAGTCGCCAGGCTCTGCCAGATCGGCATACTCGATGACGATGTCCGGATGGAAGCGGCGCAGCACGTCGAGGTTGGCGCGGTGCTTGTCCAGCACCACGAGATTGTTGTAGCCCTTGCGCTTGAGGTGGGCGACCAGGTTCTGGCCCACCAGGCCGGCGCCTCCGGGGAGCACGATTTTTTGAGACTGACTTTTTTCCAAGATTGAAACTCCGCAAACTTCAGGTTCAGTTTTTCTTTTTGACTGCGATGGCAGACCACTCGCCCCACCTGGGGCCTTCATCCGTGAAGTGGGTCGTGAATTCATCGGGCAGTTGTGGCTGCGAAAAATCAAGCACGATCCACTCCAGCGCCACCGGCATTTCGACCACCGGGAAGCCCTCAATCCGCAGACGCTGCGCAGAGCCCGTTGGACCGGAGCGGTACAGCAGTTTGTCGCCGCGCCGCAGTCGCAGGCGAATCTCGCCCACGTCGGCGTCGGAGTGGACGTAGCTGCCCAAAACGGCGGTGTCGGGCCACTGGCTGCCGTAAAAATCGCCTCCGAGCCACTGGTTGTTGGCCTGCACGGCACTCAGGTCGACCGTGATGGGCAAGGCCTGTGGGGCTTTGGGCGGCTGTTGGATCTTGAACAGAACGTTTGGAACGTTGACGTCCGTGTGGCAACCTGTACTCGGATCCAGCATGGTCACCTTGCGCCCGTTCTCTTGGGCCGCGAGATAGCCACGCCACCCTGATTGTCCGGCAGAGGGCGTCACAGCGCTGGCCACATCCGGGCGCGCCATGCCAGACAAGGCGAAGCCAACGATCCGGTGGTGCTCGTTCACAAAATAGACCAGCGGCGGTACGGCTTGGCGATGGGGATCGTAAAACCATCCCCTGATCGCGTGATAGCGCTGCTCGTCGTCCATGCTACGGATGATGTCCAGATGGCCGGCACACACCGGCCCTTGCCTGAAGTCAGGGGCCACAGGGGTGTCGAGAAGCGCTCGCAGGCCCTTGAGCGGCGCCCGGCCAAAGATCGACAGCTGACGCTGGACAGGTACCTCGGCAATGACGAGTGCTTGCTCCGACGAAGGAAAGATCGTCTCGATCTGTGCGCTGTCCCGGACACCCAAGGCCAGTGCGAAGGCGCCCAGACGGCGCTCGTACAGCTCGGCGCTGTCTGGCGGTTTGAGCGCGTTCAATTGCACCGGCAGCGCCCAGCAGACCAAGATCAGCAACGGTACCCAGACCAGACGCCAGGCCACCGGCCACTGCCGCAAGCACGGGACGTACAGCAGGAACAAAGCCCCCCAGGCCATCAGCACTGGCGTCATGTAGCGGCTGGCCAAAGCCTGCGAGAGCCCGAAAATCAAACGTCCCCCCGCTGTGCCGAGCGCCGTGCCGCCGATGTAGAGCAAGAACATCAGCAAGGCGAGCGACAGCGTGGACTCTTGGGGTCGGCGCAAGGCACGCCATGTCAGCCCCACACAGCTCAGGATCAGGAAGGCCCCAGCCCATTGGGCCATCCCTTCGGTCATGAAGCTTGGCTGGAATGTGTAGAGCGGGGCGCCCAAGTAGAGCAGCACGTAGCGCACCAGGCCTTCGGGATTGTCGCGCAAGGCCTGGCCCAGTGAGCCATGCGCTGGCGGGGCTTCATAGCCGTGAAAATACGCGGCCACGCCCAGCACCGACAGCAAAGCCAGCAGGCCAATGCGTCGCCAGCTGAAGCGGACAATCAGGGCGTACAAGGTCATGAGGGGCAAGGCCAGCACCCCGTTGGCCATGCTGCCGATGGACAGCACGCCCAGCCCGACTGCCCACACGAACGGCCCCAGCGGACGCCCTGGCGTGTTGGCCGCGCGGTGCAGGAAGTAAAACGCGGCCAGTGGCAGCAACTGGGCCAAGATGAACTGGCTCTGGAAACCCCAGACCATGTTTTCTTTTTGCGCCCAGGAAAACACCCAGGCCATGAGAAAGAGGCCCACGAGCGGAAAGCGTGACTGTGTTTGTTCGCGCGCCATGCACCAAAAAATCCAGGCTGTCAGGCACACCAGCAGGTAATTCACCAGCAGCAAGAAGGCGCTGGTCCCCCGGAACCAGGCCAAGTCCATCCAGAAGAAAATGCGGGCCAGCACGACACGGTGCTCGTTGTGCTGCGCCCACCAGGCGCTCCAGTCACCGGAGGCCGCGTGAACGTAGAAGTCCAGATAGCCGTTCCACATGTCCCAAAACGGAACGGGCGAATGACCGTTTTTCGTGCCGATGAATGTCAGTACCGCAAAGCTCAGAGCGACCGCGGAAAACAGGACCGCGAGGCTGGTGTCGAGTATCTTCTTGCGCACGCCCTTAGATCTCCATCTTGTTGAAAATGAAGCGCGGCAGATGGCGGATGACCATCATGATCAGCGCCCACTTGGCCGGGGCGTAGATCACCGGCGTTGCGCGCGCCACTCCGCTCACGATGGTGCGGGCGACTTCCTCCACATCGGCCATGCCGGCGGCGCCTGGCATGTGCGCCGTCATCGGCGTGCGCGTGGGCCCAGGTTTGACCAAAATCGCTTTCACTGCGGTGCCCGCGAAGCGGTGCTGCAGGCCCTGCACATAGCGGGCCACCAAGCCCTTGGCCGCGCCATAGACATAGTTGGAGCGGCGGCCGCGGTCACCCGCTACCGACCCGATCACGACCAGCGTGCCACGCCCCACTTTGACCAGCTCGGCCGCGAACCCTTCGGCGAACAACACGGGCGACAAGGCGTTGACCTCCAGCGCTTCGCGCACCAATGCCAGGTCGTTTTGGCAGGCGGCTTGGTCGGGCAGGGAGCCGTGCGCAATCAGCACGATGTCAGGCACCCCACCGCGGCAGGCCTCGCCCACCAGCGTCTGCACAGCCGCCACCTCATCGAAGCGGGTGAGCAGCACGGACACACGGCAGCTGGGCGCACGCACCCGCAAATCAGCGGCCATGGCCTCCAGGCGGGTGAGGTTGCGTGCGACGAGCACCAGCTCCGACGCGCCCCCCAGCACCCACAAACGAGCGCAGTGTTCGGCCATGGCCGAGGTGGCCCCCACGATCACAATTTTCATCGCCATCCTTCTCGTCAACCATCCATCAATCGACGCGACCAGGCGGAGCTGATGCCGGGGTCGCGATAGGGTAAAAATTCCTGCAAGCGTGGATAGCCGCTGCGCAACAGATCGCGCGTCATGCAGGCATCCTTGGCCGGATACAGCCGCCCCCCGGCTTCGCGCACGATGGCGTCCAGCCGCTCAAACAGCTTGGCCGTGCGGGCGCCTTGGTTGGGGAAGTCCAGCGCCAGGGTCACGCCGGGGCGCGGAAAACTCATCATGCCCACGGGCAGGCGGTTGCCAAAGGTCTTCAGGACGGCCAGGAAGGAGCCTTCCCCCGACTTCGAGATGGCCGTCAACATGGCCTGCACGGCTTGCTCGCCGCCCTCGCGCGGCACCACGCTCTGGTACTGGTAAAAGCCCCGGGGGCCGTACATTCGGTTCCAGTTCAGCAAGTTGTCTAGCGGATAGAAAAAGGCCTCGTAGTGAGCCACGGCGGCACCGGCGCGCCGCTTCTTGAGCTGGAAATACGCCTGGTTGAAGGGCCACAGTGTCAGGCGATTGACGAGCGACACAGGGGGCACGAATGGCATCGCCAACGACCGGCCCTGGGGCAATGCAGGGGGCTTGGACAGCGCCACCGGATTGCCGCGCATGAACAAACCCCGGCCTT
The DNA here is from genome assembly GCA_031374415.1 of Burkholderiales bacterium. Classification (GTDB taxonomy): domain Bacteria; phylum Pseudomonadota; class Gammaproteobacteria; order Burkholderiales; family Burkholderiaceae_C; genus CANHBY01. The sequence continues at coordinate 7,969 of JANMGB010000317.1, read as the reverse complement.
CGGGCTTAAGGCAATCGATCCAGGACACGGTGTGCGCCCAATCGGCTTGCGAGGCGTCGGCCAGCTGGAAAAACTCTGCCAGGTTGGCGTAGGGCACGGTCTCGGTCGCAAGCCAAGGTCCAGGCACGCGCTGCAACTGGATTTGTGCCTCGGTGATGATCCCCGTCAGGCCCAGGCCCCCCACGGTCGCAGCGAACCAGTCAGCCTGCTCGGTTGGGCCGCAAACCAGGGCCGTCCCATCGGTACGAAGCAGCCGCAGCGACTGGACGTGGTCGCCGAACGAGCCGGCAGCATGGTGGTTTTTCCCGTGCACATCGTTGGCAATGGCGCCGCCCACCGTCACCAGTTGCGTTCCGGGGGTGACGGGAAGGATCCAGCCCCGTGGGATTGCCAGGCGCTGGATGTCGCGCAACAACACCCCCGACTCACACGCCAGGAGTCCGGTGGCCGGGTCGAATGAGGCGAAGTGGTCCAGGCCGGTGGTGCGCCACAGCACACCGTGGGGGTTCAAGCACGAGTCGCCATAGCTGCGCCCCATGCCATGGGCGATGCCAGGTTGATGCCGCGCGATCTGGCTTGGCACCTGGGCGCGATCCGTCAAGGCCACCACCTCATGTGGCGCCCGACTCAAGCGGCCCCAGGAGGAGACCTCTACCACGGTCCGCGCACCGAGCCCAGCATCAGCACCACGGCGAACACCGCCCCGGCCGCCAGACTGGCGCGGTCTTTGATCGCGAACACCAAGGGGTCATCATGCATCTTGCCGCGGTGCGCCTGCATCCACATCCAGCTGACCCAAAACAGCATCACGGGCACGGCACCCCACACGGCCTCAGGCAGGCGATAGAGCTTGAGCACGGCGTCGCTGTTGAGATACAGCGCCAGCACCACCACGGCGGCATAGCCGGCGGTGATGCCCATGGTTTGAATCAGTGGGGCGTCGCTGGCGTAGTAGCCCCGGCCGTGAGCCTTCTCGTGGCCTTGGGACTGCTGCAGTTCGAGCTCCGCATAGCGCTTGACGAAGGACAGCGACAAAAACAAAAACACCGAAAATGCCAACAGCCAGAACGACAGCGCCAAGCCTGCCGCCGCCGCGCCCGCCACGATGCGCAGCGTGTAAAGCACGGCCAGGGTCAGGCAGTCGACCAACATGAGCCGTTTGAGGCCCCAGGAATAAAGACAAGTCAGGAAAAAGTAGAAGCCCAACCAGTATAAAAACATGGTCCCCACCTGTTGGGCAATCGCCAGGCTCAATAGCAGCAACACCGGCGCCAACACCACGCCCATCCAGGTGGGAACCTGGCCGCTGGCGAAGGGGCGGGCCTTTTTGCGCAGATGCTGCCGATCACTTTCCAGATCCAACAAATCGTTGGCGATGTAGACGGACGAAGCACACAGACTGAACGACAGGAACGCCAGCCACAAGGTCTGCCATCGGTCCATGTCCGAAATTTGGTGGGCCGCGATCAGTGGCACGAACAGCAAGAGATTTTTGAGCCACTGGTGCACACGCAGCACCCGCCGCCAAGCTGTGAAACCCTGTTCGGCCGGCGGGAACACTTGTTCGACCTCGCAACAAGCTTGCGCCTTGCGAGTGACGCTGGGCGAGGCATTGACCACGATCGCGCGCCGGGCGCGGCGCCAAACGGCGACATCCGCCTCCGAGTTGCCAGCGTAGTCAAACCCGGACTGGCCGAACCGGTCCTCCAAGGCATCTGCCTTGTGTTGGCCGGCCAGGTTCACCACGCCCTCACTGGCCATCACGTCGTCAAACACCCCCAAGTGCTTGGAAATTGCGTTGGCAATGGAGGCGTCTGAGGCGGTACACAGGATCAATCGGCGGCCCAGCTCTTTTTGGGTATGAAGCCACTCCAGGAAGCCCTTGTTGTAAGGCAATGCGCCCGCATCGAAGTCGGTACGATCTGCGAGCTTGCGCTTGAGCACCGCCTTGCCTCGCGACAGCCAGCAAGGTATTTTCAGCACGCTCAACGGGCTTTCACGCAGGGCCTTCAAGGCAGTCTCATGGAGCATGTCCGTGAGAATCAAGGTGCCATCCAGGTCAACGACAAGGGGGTTCGAGCTCACAAAAAATTTCCTCAACAAAGGATCTGTGCTTTGCGCCACCGCACGACGACCATCGTCGAGTTTCAAGGCAGGCTGGATTGGGTTTGGCAGGGCGCCACCTTGGCGAGCGCCCAAGAAACCGCGCGGCGCCCATCGGGTCGGGCCAGCAACGTGCGCACGAGAACAAGCCGAGTTCTCCGCGCACGCTACGAAAAAGCGCAACGCGCATCTTAACGCCAGCAACGTCTGAGCCTGTCGGCGTTAGGGGCGCTGGCTGCGAATGGCGCAGGCCCCGAGCGTGTCAACACGCTTTGCTTCAACTTCTGACTCCGGCGTCGGACTGTTCAAGTTGCTTTCTTCTTGGGCCCTAACGTCGTTGAGACAAGACATGGTCCGCCGCCCGAACCCCCCAGTGTGCCGCTTCTTCAAACACCGAATAGCCGCCGAGGTCGGCGTGGGCAAAGTGGATGCGGCCTGCCGGCTGGGTCAGGGCTTGCAGCGCAGGATGGCGGCGCAGCCCTGGCGTGGGGATGCTCATGGCATGTCCGTAGCGCATGAGGTCGACGCGTTGAATTTTGTCGGGGAGGTCGGGGTGGACACGGGTGGGTTCGCTCAGGGCACGTTGGGCCCAAACTGACCAGGGCTCGTTGAGCAGGCGTTGGCGTTGGGTGTTCAGTTGATCCAAACTTTGACCGCCCAGGGCCCAGTAGGCTGTGAGGATGGTGGGGCCGGGGGTCGGATCGGTTTTCTGGTGGGTTGCGTCAACCCAGCCCAGCGGCTGTCCGGGGTGCGGATTGGGGGGGGGGCTGTAGATCAGGTTGTCCCAGGAGGGCGGGGCGCCTGAGGTGGGGGCGAGCGGCTCGGTGAGTTGCAGGTTGGCCACCATCCACGGGGCGTGGCGTTGGACTGAGCGCAGCGCCTGCAGGGCTTGCGCGGCAGGGCTGCCATCGTTGAGTAGCCGGGCACTGATGAACAGTGGGGTGGCCAGAACCACCTGCCGGGCGTGCCAGCGCGTGGCTTGGCCGTTGCGGTGATCCCAGCCTTGCGCCTCAACGCCGTGTCGCATGGGGGTGATCTGGGTGATCAGTTGGGCCAGCTGCAGTCGTTCGCCCAGGGGCTGGGCCAGCCGGGCTGTGAGCCAGGCATTGCCCTGCGGCCAGGTCAGTATGCCGTCACGCTCGTTGGCTTCGGTGCCGGGCGCATGAAAACCGTGACGGCTGGCGAAGTAGTGAATGCCCGCCCAGGCGGATACATGAGCGCTGCCGGCGCCGTACTCATCAAAACAGCAGTAGTCAAGGTACCAGCGCAGTGCCGGGGCACTGAAGCCTTCTTGATCGAGCCATTGCGCAAAGGTGATGGCGTCGAGCGCACTGAGGCCGTCGCTCCAGGTGCTGCGCGCGGCGGGCAGTGTGAAGGCACCGCGCGTGCTCAGGGACGTGATGCGCTGGGCGAAGCGGTGGTATTGGGCTTGGGTGAGTTGGCGCTGCGTTGCGGGCAGGGCCTCGGCCGGGGGCAGCAGCCCCTCGTGCCAGGTGTCGTCCACCCACACGCGCTCTTGGGGGCTGTGGCACAGGTGTTCTTCACGGGCGGCGGTGCCGGGCCCCAGGCCCCACTCGTGAAGCATGTCAATCACTTCCACGGCGTGGGGGCCGGGCAGGGGCAGGTAGTGTGCGCCCAGGGGGCAGGCCAGAGCGCCCATCTGGTGCCCGCGGCTGTTGCCGCCGGGGCGGTCTTCGAGGTCGATCACGCGCAGGTCGTTGAGGCCGCTGCGCAGCAGTTGGCGAGCGCAGCTCAGGCCCGCAATGCCCGCACCGATGATGAGAACTTCGCAACGCTGTGCGGGGACCGCGGGGGCGGCCGCGAGGTCGGGTCGGCGCAAGGTGTGCCCACGCTCATGGGTCTGGCCGACCCAGCCGCCCTCCAGTGTTCGCGCTGGTCGGCACCCCGGCAGGGCCCAGCTGGAGGTGGCCCATGCCGCGGCTTGCAACCAGGTGCGCCGGTGCCAGCTCATCGCGACGCAGGGCTGTCGGTCTGGGTGGGGGGCATCAGCCAGCGCAGGGGGTGGCTCAGCAGGCCGCGCCAGACAGCCCTGCGCACCCGCTTGCGGTCTTGGACGCGGATTTTTCGCGCACGCAAGGCCAAGCGGAAGGCCAACCAAAAGCTGATCGCCAAGTTGCAGGCTCCGATCACGGGAATGGCGGCCACACAGGCCCAGAACTCGCGCTGGTGCAAGACGTCCCAGCCTTGGGTGGCCATGGCGGCGGTGATCTGGCCTGTGGCCAGAGTGACGTGGCGAACTTCCAGGGGCAAACCCACAAAGCTGGCCAAGGCGGGAACCACCCCCAGCAACAGGCCGAGGACCACACTCGAGGCCAGGGCGAAGATGTTTCGCCGACACCAGCGTGAACAGCGTTGGGCCGTGGCGCCGCCGAGCCACGCTTGGATCCGCGGGTTCCAGGCCAGGGCGCTGTCGAGGCGGTGCAGTACAAACCAGTTTTCGATCCAGCCCGCGATCAGGCTGCCTGCAAACAACAGGATGCCTGTGAAGGCGGCGTACAGCGCCGTGGGGCCCAGCAGGCTGTTGGCTTGCAGGACATGGTGTGCGGCATCGCTGTCGATGAGTGGGGCGCCCAGAACCTTCCAGGCCACAATTTGCGCCAGCAGAACCACCGGGATCACGGCCAGCAGGTTGCCCACAATGCCGACGAACTGAGAGCGCAGCAGATGGCAGACCTCGTCCACAAAGTCTTGCAGCGCATCGTCGTTGTCATGAATGCCCACGAGTTTGCCGGCCATGGCGGGGGCCGTCATGGCGGGTTGCTTGGTGGCCACTGTGCCGCCGAGCAGGTGCACGACGACGAAGCTCAAGGCGTAGTTCAGGCCCGCGGCCAAGCCGCCCCAAAACAGCGGCAGCGGCAGTGCGCTCAACGCAAACTTGGCCCCGGTGGTCAGCGCAATCACGGCCCCGCCGATGAGCGCTTTGCGCAGCAAGCTGAAGTATTCGCGGCGCGTGCGGCTGATGTAGTGGTCGCCCGTATCGGCATGGCGTTGGGCGGTTTTGCGGGCCAGCAGCGCGTAGTGGTGGGTGAACAGGCTGCGCACGCTGCGCCTTGAGCGCGCCCCTTCAGCGAGTTGGGTGATGGCGCGGATCAGCTCTCGGGCGGGATCCGGGGCGTTGAGCAAGGTGAGCAGCATGTCCATGCGCTCGGTGCGCTCGCGCAGTTGATCCATCAAGAAGATGACATTGACGGAGATGCCGTTCTCATCCAGGTGGGCGTTGACGTGGTCTTCAGCGCGGCGGCATTCGTCGAGCAGGGCGCGCAGGTAGTTGGTGGCCTGCTGCGCGGCCAGTGCGTCTTGGGCGTCTAAGGCTTGGCGCAGTTGCACCAACACCATGGGCAGTTGCTCAAAGGGTTTGAGCGCGCTCGGCTCCTGGGCTAAACGGTGCCGCAGGTCGGGCGAGTGGGCCATGAGGTGCACGTGGTGCGCGCTCAGGGTGAGGCTGTCGAGCAGCGCGTGGCGGGCGGGCGCTGCACCTGCCTCTGTGCACAAGGCCGCGACCCGCGCGAGCATGTCGTCGTCGATGTTGGGCAGCCATTGGGCGGATTGCGCGTCGGGAAACAGCAGCAAGAAGAGCTCACCCAGGTTGTCGGTGTCGGGCGTGCTCGGCAGCCAGCTCAGGCGCAGCCGCTCATTGAGCTCGTTGAGGAAGGAGGTGCGGGGCGAGAAGCCCAGGTCAACCCACAGCCCGGCGGCATCGGTCTCGCTGAGAAAGCGTCGCAGCAGCTCGACCAGCTTGGTGCGTTGCACGGGCTGGGTGTCAATCATGTTGAGAAACAGCCGCAGGCGCTGGAGTGTCCAGTCATGGGGCGTGCTGTTGTCGGTGTGACGGGTGGGTGGAGAGCGCAACCACTCGAGCCAGCGCACCAGCCATAAGTGGCGCTCAGCGCGAGAGGCTTGGGGATCGGCCGCGTTGATGAGTGCGGTGAGATCCCAGCGGCCTGCCTGGTGACGCAGAGGGTTGCGCCCCGTCCGAACGCGTTGGAGGGTATTTGTCAGAAGGGACATGGGCAAGGAGCGGTGCACCATGGGGGCGCCACTCCGCGTGCAGAGCGCTGTTGGAAGCGGAAGTGCTTAGCTTGGGGTGAAGCCACCGAATTCAAGACGCGTTGGATGCCTGCCGGTCAGTGCTGATCTTTTATGAGCAGGGCATAGAAGAACCCATCGCCCGGCGAGGACAGCGGGTCGTCCGGTTGGAGCCCGGGGAGCAGTGACCCGCCGATGGGTGTGACGAGCCGGGCGTTGGTGTGTTTGCGTTGAAAGGCCTGGATCACTTGTGGGCCCTCGCACTGAAACACCGAGCAGGTCGCGTACAACAAGCGCCCTTGCGGCTTGAGCAACGGCCACAGCTCATCCAGCAGGCGGCTTTGGGTGCGGGCGAGTTGGGTCAGGTCGTCAGGTCGACGCAGCCAGCGGATGTCGGGGTGTCGGCGCACGATGCCTGAAGCACTGCAGGGGGCATCGAGCAAGATGGCGTCAAAGGCTTGGCCATCCCACCAGCGCGCGGTGTGCCCCGCGTCGGCCGCCAGGGTGTGGGCTTGCAGATGCAGTCGGGTGAGGGTCTCGTTGACGCGTTGCAGGCGGTTGGCGTCGTTGTCCAGTGCCCAGACTTCGAGGTCGCCCAGCTCAAGCAGGTGAGCGGTCTTGCCGCCCGGCGCGGCGCAGGCGTCCAGCACGCGAGCGCCGGGGCCGAGCGCCGGCGTGTGTGGGCCGGCCTGGAGCAACAAGGGGGCGGCCAGCTGTGCCGCCAGGTCTTGGACCGAGACCTCGCCTTGCGCAAATCCGGGCAGCTGGGTCACGGGCACCGGGTGATCGAGCTGCACGGCCTGGCGCAGCAGGGGGTGGTCGATGAGTTGGCCTCCCAGACCCACTTCGGCCAGGCGGCCGAGGTAGTCGCTCGCCGAGCCCCAGCGTGCGTTGACACGCAAGCTCATGGGGGCGTGCTGGTTGTTGGCGTCGAGGATGGCAGACCAGTGCAGCGGCCAGTCGTGCTGCAGTTGTTTGATCCACCAGGCCGGATGGTTGGTTTGGGCCACGGGCTGGCGCATCAATTGGCTCACCAGGGCATCGCGTTCGCGGACAAAACGGCGCAGCACGGCGTTGACGAACGATGCACTGTGCGGCTGGTCTTGTTTGACCGCAGCCACGGTTTGGTTGACCAGGGTGTGGTCGGGGTAGGGGGCCACTTCATCGCGTGACTGCAGCGGCCACAGCAAGGCCAGGGCGCTGAGTAACAACGCATCGACCTCGGGGGCGGGTGTCTTGGGCACAAGGTGCGCGCGCGCGGCCTCGGCGCTGCCCAGGCGCCGCAGCACGGCAAAGCTGAGGGCCTGGGTGGCGGGGCGCTGTGCAGCAGGGCATTGACTGAGCGCGTCAGTCAAGGAGCGGCCTTGGCGCACCGCTTGCACGGCACGGGCGGCGTGAATCAGTTGCGTAGACAACGCAGGGGTCGAGGGGGCAGGGGTGTTCATGGACCTTCCGACAGGCGGTCAAGGCGCCCGAGCAAAACGCGACAGTCTACGGGCTAGTATCCCGTCTCAGTGGATTTGAAAGGTTGAATTGTTGCGGGGCCCATAGTGAAGTACACAGGCTGCTGGATTCCCGCCTGCGCGGGAATGACGTGGGGAGATGCCAACTCCTGCGCCCGTCATCCCCGCCTTCTCCCGTCATCCCCGCGCAGGCGGGGATCCAGGAGGGTGCCTGGGGCGCAACAGGCTCGCGCGCTCTCCATTCCTGCACGCTCCGCCTGCCAATGCGCCCCTTGTTCGCCTTGGCGAATCAACCTTTCAATTCACTGAGACGGGGTACCAGTGACGGCGGTCGGGTGACCGAAGGTGTCGGGCTG
>JANMGB010000302.1:0-1991 GCA_031374415.1 Burkholderiales bacterium | reverse complement strand
ATCGCCTGGGCCTTCTCCTGCTGCATCTGTTGTCGCCGCTCTTGGATGGCATCCTGAAGCTCTGGATTGGCAAGCCTCAGCCCGTGCTCGGCGGCCAGCTCCACGCACATCGCCTTGTACTCGTCATTGCCCTGGACTTGAAAGCTGCCCCACTTCTGCGCGGACAACTGCAAGGCGGCAAGGGTGGTGTCACGACTGCGCCAATCGTGGATGTCGATGGTCTTGCCCTTGTCCACGAAAGACACACCGGCCCCCGCGTCATCCTTGCGGGTGTAGTGCACCTGCTGGCCAACGATCTCCGGCGCGTAGGCTCGTATGTCTCGCGGTGTCGGTGGTTCAGTGCGGTCGCCCTCGATGCGCTGTGGCTCGCTGGCACGGTGCCGCCACTGCTCGGCAAGCTCGGGGCGCTTCTGCTGCCGCTGCCACTGCTCCAGGTCGGGATAGGGTCGGAACTGCTCGCGGTGTTGCGAGCGCTCATTTTGGTGGCGTTCTTTCAATGCCGCTTTCTCTGCGGCCTGCTCTGCGGCAACAACGCTGCGCATCGCGTTCAGTACATCGCCCTTGCCCTTCCACTTGCCTCCGAGCAATTCTTCCCGGTGTGCCTTTTGCTGTTCGGCAAGTTGCTTACGCTCATGCTCTTGCCGCTTGTCATGCGCCAGCTTAGCGGCTGTCTTTTCTGCGTAGTGCTTTTTGCGCCCGGTGATGTAGCCCTTCCACCCAGGCACGTCTGGCTTGATCGGCTCCGGCTCCCGGTCTGCTACCTGCTGCCGCTGCGGTGCGGGCTGGTACTCGCCTAGCCGCTTCTGCATCTTGGCAAGGCTGGAGTTACGGTCTACGTCGCTAGCCTTCACGCCAACATCCCCGACAAACACGGTCGCCCCGCTGCCGGTTTTCTCGTAGCGCATCCCCTTGGCTGCTAACTCGCGGTGCAACTGCCCCCAACTTTGCGCCTGCTTGATGATGGCCGCGCCGTCCTCGATGGCAATACGCTGGGCTGACTTCTCCCCGGTACGGTTTTCCATGTCTCGCTTCGGCTGGCTCGGTTGACGTTGCTTTTTCGGATCAGTTTTTTCCCGCGCAACATCGCCACCTTCCAAAACGACAAACATGCCGTTCTTCTCCCGCTGCCAACCTTGGGCGTGTTCAATGCGCGCTATCGCCTTGTGCGCCGCTTCAATGTCGAATCCGCCGTTTATTTCCGTAACTCTGAGCGTTTCCGGGTGCACGCGGTTGATAGCGATGTGCAGATGGATGTTGTCCGTATCCATGTGCAAGCCATAAATGGCTTGGTGGTCTTTCACACCCAGCTCGTTCATAAAGATAGTAACGGCCTGCTCTACCTGGGCTGGGCTAGGCTGCTCGCCCTCACGCCAACTCAAGACGTAGTGATTGATCGTGTCTTTGCTGCGCACGGCTTCTTGCGACAGGGCCAGCATTTCCGCCTTCTGGCTCTGGTGGTCATCACAAATAAATCCACGCGCTCCAACATGGAGACACTTCTCATGTGAATTCTCAAGTTCCGGGCTGATGATGTAATCCGCCAGCCTTCCAACGCGGGCGGCTTTTGATGCTGACTTGCGCGGGTTTTTAACTTTCTTGACGATCACGGCTCAGTCTCTCTATGTACGCTTTGAGCGCGACAAGTGCCCCTGCCGTGTCCTGGCTGTAAGCACCTCCGCTCTCGTTGTGAACGTGCTTGAGCAAGCCGCCAATGCGGCGCAGTTCTTTGAGCATCACAGCGTCCGCGTTGGCAATGATCGGACGGCCAAAGTAGCGGCGACGGATCAGCTCAGACATGCTCAGTGCGGCGAGGTCGGAGTCTTCTTTCAGCCTGGCCTTTTCCGTGCTGGTCAATCGTACATTGATCACTGCGTCCAACGGCTCTACGCCAAGGGTCTCAAATGGCATTTCAATCTCTCCTTCGCTGGGGGCGGGCGGGGGTGTGTCTTGAACTGTGGGCGCGAAGGCGCCTCACAGTTCGGGGTCAAGGG
>JANMGB010000294.1:0-1070 GCA_031374415.1 Burkholderiales bacterium | reverse complement strand
CTGGTTCGCCGCTCGCCTGTCAACAGGTCTGGCAAAGCGCGCCTGCTCGACGCTCCGCGCGCGTTTGGCGCCGGTCACTCTACCGTCAAGGGCGCCGCGCGCGCCGCCGACGGCCCCGTGCAGTCGTCAGCTGACATGGTGCGCCAACGACTTGGGCGCGCCGTCGGCGGTCGCTTCGACGTCGGTTACTGCGACTTGGGCAAGAACGGCAACGTTTTTGCAAAAGTCAGCCGTGCAGATGGCGCCGTCGACGAGCTCGACATCGACGCCGCCAAAAAGCGCAAGTTTTACGACAACGGCTCGAGTCTGAAGGCGTCGGCCGACGACGCCGGCGATCTTGTGCGCGGCGTCGCCGCGCCGCGCTCCAAGTTGTCGCGCACGCAGCGCCGCAATGCTGTCGACGAGCTCGTGGCGCGTCTGCTCAAGAAGGACGCGCCGCTCGTCCTTTTCGTCGGCGCTGATTTCACGGCGGGCTTTTTTCCGGTGCTGCGAGAACTACTGCGCCTTGGCGTTTGGGTGGTCTTTGTCGACGAGTTCCGCACGTCGCTGTACTGCGCCGAGCACAAATGCGAGCTGCTCGACGTCAAGGAGACGCAACTCGTCGCCGTGTGTGCGGGCTGCTTGCCGACTCGGGCGTGCCGGGAGCGATACGGCGCAGCTGTCGTCGACAACGCCAAGCCGTGCCCGCGCGTTCCGCGCGCGCGCTCTGTGCCTGCCTATCAGCAGCCCGCTGCTGTCGCTGTGCGCCGAACCGTCGACAAGCTGGTCGCCGAGGGAGAGCTGACGCGCGACGCCGTCGTCCAGCAGCTGTGCGTTTTGCTCGACTCGGACGACGGCGACGACACGCTCGTGAACCACGGCCGCAGCGGATTCGGCGCGTTGCGCCGCGCTGTCGCAGCTGGCGTCACGGTCGGCGATGCGTTCGGCGAGCAGCGTGCCGTCCCGCTCTGCTCGTTGTCGACTGCCAATCTCCGGCGACGACTGTTTCGCATGCTGGCGCGTGCGCGCTGCTCGGCGTGCCTGTTGTGTATCCAACAAGGTTGATGGGAGAAGAGAGTCGCAGAGAATGA
>JANMGB010000286.1:0-1733 GCA_031374415.1 Burkholderiales bacterium | reverse complement strand
GCTCCCGGCGATGCGCCAGGATCGGGCAAACTGGGCTCAATGTTCATCGTGTCCTTGGCTTGATCTTTGATCTTCATACCTACCTCGTTGCTCGCTAATCTCTCGGGAGTAGGTGGCGCAGGTCATATTGGCACGGGGGGGTGCTGCATCGCTGCCATCGCTCCAGTTGCCGGCTCCGATGCTCTTGACCGGTAGCGCGTCGCCATATGTCATCAGTTCGTAGAGGTCATCGTTGTGAATCAGGTGCTTTTGAATTGCCGAGGAACTTATCGCTTGTTTAATTTCGTGAGGTGTTGCAGTCCGGCTCAGCTCTGTGACGGACGGGGTGCAGGTGTGTTCGGACATCTGGCGCTGTGAAGGAAGAACGTGTTGTTGGAAGTTGGAACTGCGCCAACTCTGCTTTAGTGCCCATGTTGCACACAGGCTTACGCACATTTTCTGTGGATAACACGTCCTGCTCAAGAAAGCTGAGGTACTCACCCAGTGAGCGAACCTCCCGCAGGTCTGCAAATTGCAAGACAGGCAGCAATCATGTGCCATGAAGGCGATTGGCCCCCTTGGAAATTCGGCTCTGATTGCCGCATTTCCATGCTGGGGCGGTGTTCGTTGTTGTACCAATGGACCAACTCGGTCACAAAGCGGCGGCAGGTCAGCGAGGGGCTTGACGGGCAGATCGGGCGCTCACCTAACCACGGGCAGCATGGCTCACCCCCTGAATCAGGGCGGGATAGAACAGGGGCCTGCTGTCGGGTAGAGTGTTCGGTTCATCAAGCCGTTGCCAGGAGCACCAAGTGAAAGACATTTACCTGAAGTTCACCAAGAAGACCAACTCGAAAGACATCACCGGCGAGTCGAGCGACTCCGATCACAAGACCTGGGTGGAAGTGACGTCCTGGACGCAAGGCATTCAACAACCCACCTCAGCCACAGCCTCTACGGCGGGCGGCCATTCGGCGGGGCGCTGCGAACATGCTCCGATGTCTTTCGGAAAAGATTTAGACAAATCTAGTGTCTATTTGTACGAAGCTTGTTCAGCGGGTTATGCCTACGACGTCGAGATTCAATTTTTCCGCGCCTCAGGCACTGTTCGAACCAACTACCTGACGATCAAACTCACAGATGCCATTGTTTCAGATATTTCCAGCAGAGTTCCTGAAAGTGGTTTACCAGCAGAAGCATTTGCCATTAAGTACTCAAAAATAACATGGGAGTACAAAGGATCGAAGACAGATGGGTCTGCAAATGTTGGTCGTGATGTTGGCGGATGGGATTTGTCGATGAACAAGGCCGCCGCATAAAGTTTTATAAAACAATTGGAGTAAATATGTCAAAAGAGCCAACATGGGCCGAGCTGAGAACTGAAGCAACTCGTTTTGCACAATCAAAACAAGCATCAAACCCACTCGAAGTAAATCTATTTTTTGAATACCTAAATCTTATACCTGGATACGTATCATCCAATGAAGGAACTTGGGCTAATATTATCGTTGGTTTTGAACAGTATGCGAAGAATGGGGCTCGGACCGCTGCGGGCGATGGCTTTAGTAAGGTAACGTTCGATGCATACACAACCGCCATTATGCCCGGATCATCTGTACTAGGGGCTGTTCGGAAAAGAAGTCGGGGAGAATGGCGGCCTTTTGAGGCAGATGACCGAAGAACGCCACGCGTTGGATGACGAGCAGTGGGAGAGGTTGGGGAAGGTGTTGCCACGTAGTCAAGGAGGTCAAGGA
>JANMGB010000285.1:0-3505 GCA_031374415.1 Burkholderiales bacterium | reverse complement strand
AGGCGCCGACCCGAAAGCTCAAGCCCTCTCAGCGGTGCCCGAAGTGCTGGGCAGTGCAAAAGAAGACGCTATCGGATCGAGTGCACACATGCGCGCAATGCGGGCACACAGAGCCCCGAGACATCGCAGCAGCACGAGTTGTTTTGCGATGGGCCTTGGAGGCTGAAGACACAGGCCGGGAACCGCGCCTATACGGGGCTGCTCACGCTCCCCGTGAAACTCCATCCTTTGCGCAGCATAGGGTGGAGTAGTTCATCGAAGACATGTTGCATCACATCGCCCGTCAGTGCCAAGCTGTCTGTCCAACTTCTGCTCGCATTGGCCAAAATTTCAAGTTGGTCGTCAAGGTGCCGAAAAGAGCTGAGTGCTGTGTAGATCGGCTTGTTTGCATTCGTACGAACACATTGCGTTCTCGTATGCCACTGCACCAGCTCGAGCTTTGCAAACTCGCAGGAGCGCGGCGGTTTAAACATCGGTCCGAACCATGACGACATCCAACGTACTTAGGAAGCCTCGGGGCGGAATCGCAAGCTTCAGAGCATCGATATCGGAGCGACTGCTCGGTGCGCGCCTGGCCGCACGCAGCCCGTTTGCAGGGCACTTGCTGGCACGGATATTCACGCTTTACTTTGGCGTGGCGCTGGTGGTGACGTTAGCACAGGCCTATCGCCAGTATGGAGACGAGCTCAATAAGCTGCAAGGGGAGTTGACCGCGGCGGTGCATTTGATTGAGTCGGCGCTGGCGCAATCCATGTGGAATGTCGATGAACCTGGTAGCCAGGCCATTGTCGAGGGACTGATGAACAACAAGTCGCTGAGCGGTCTTCAGCTCGACGGCACCAGCTCCACCTCGCACGGCATGACCCCAGACAAGCTCCGTTCTGGGGATACCCCTCCGACATGGAGGAGTCTGCTGCCTCACAAACTGTATGAGCAACAGTTCCCGATTCACTACGTTGACAAGCAGGCCACCCCCAAATGGGTGGGCAATTTGCGTTTGTATGCCAGCGCCAGCACGGTGGTAGAGCGCGCCACGAATGTCATCCTCACCATCGTGGTGAGCGCCGTCATCAAGACTGGGTCTCTGTGGTTGATCTTGTACTTCACGATCACGAGGATGGTGGCTCGCCCACTGGTCAAATTGGCCGATGACTTGAATCGCGTGAACCAAGAACACAGCGCCCAGCTGCCGCTGCTCAAGCATGGCCGCCAAGCTCGCAAGCCGGACGAGATGAAATTTTTACTGCGCTCATTTGTGTCGATGCGTTGGGCTTTGCGGCGCTCCCAGCGCAAGCTGCTGAGATACCAGGCTGAACTCGAACAAAAAGTGCTTGATCGCACGCGCGAGCTGCATGACCAGGCCACGCACGATGAACTGACGGGCTTGCTGAACCGACGGGCCTTTGGAGCGACCATGTCTGATCTTTCTTGCCAAGCGGTGGGGGTCGAGACCCACCACGTTCTGTGCATGATCGACCTGGACCATTTCAAGATGGTCAACGACACCTTCGGTCATGCCGCGGGCGATCAAGTGCTGCAGCAGGTTGCCGAACTCCTCAAGCGAAACTTGCGCCCCAATGACACAGTTGCCCGGTTGGGTGGCGATGAATTCGCCATCATCATGCGCAACTGCACGCTCAGCGACGCCCAGACCAAGATGAGCCAGCTGGCCAATGAAGTCTCCGGGTTCGTGACACAGCGTGATGAGCGTCGGGTTTCTATCGGCATGAGTGCTGGGCTGGTCGCATTCTCTGCAAATACAGGCACTGATTTTGCGTCCGTCATAGAAAGCGCCGATGTGGCGTGCTACGCGGCCAAAGAAGCGGGCAGGTACCAAGTCAAGGTGTTCAGGGAAGGCGCTGATGGCATGCGACGCAAGGCCGACATCAGCTGGGTCAACGTGATCCAAAAGGCCCTGGCCGAAGATCATTTTTTACTCTACGTTCAACCCATCCATGCGTCAAGGGACTACACAATTCAGTGCGTCGAGGTGCTGGTTCGCCTGGGGCTGAACGGCCGCGTCGTCGCACCAGGCGAGTTTCTCCCCGCCGCCGAGCGCTATGGGCTGTCAACAAGACTCGACGAGTGGGTGTTCGAGCACACGATGCGTTATTTGGCAGCCCATCCGGAGTTTGTCAGACGTGTCGGCGTCATCCACGTGAATTTGAGCGCCTCGGCCATCGCCAACCCCAGCTTCTATCGCTTTGCACTGCGCCTCATTCGCCGCTATCCCCTCCCCCAGGGCAAGATTTGCCTCGAAGTGACCGAGAGTGCGGTGATCCAGAGGCTGGACAACGCGGTGCGCATCATCAAGGGCCTGCGTCGCCGTGGGGTGAGCTTCGCACTGGATGACTTTGGCCATGGCGCCTCCTCGTACACCTACTTGCAAACCTTGCCCGTCAATCAAGTCAAGATCGATGGGAGCTTTGTCCGCACGATTGTCGA
This sequence comes from Burkholderiales bacterium, assembly GCA_031374415.1. Lineage (GTDB taxonomy): Bacteria > Pseudomonadota > Gammaproteobacteria > Burkholderiales > Burkholderiaceae_C > CANHBY01. Next base: position 1,060 of record JANMGB010000285.1, on the reverse strand, counting down.
AAATGAGGTCAGCTCGGCCATTGTCAAATCGATGACCGACATCGCGCACATGGCCGGGATGTCGGTTGTGGCTGAGTATGTTGAGAACGAGGCCATTGCCAGTAAGTTGCGTGAAATGCATGTAGATTTTTTGCAGGGCTATCTATTGAGCAAACCCATGCCGATTGAATCGTTGCTCGAGACCATGCCACCTGCACCGCCTGATGAATGAATCCACTATCCACACATCCAATGAGCGGCCATGCGCTCGCTAATTATTATTCGATTAATCCAGTAAACTGAAGGGAGTTAATTGTGAAAAAAACTTCATTATTGTTATTTGCCAAAGAAATAAAATGCTTTGCTCAAAAGGTGATATCGATACTCTTAATTTCAGCAGGTAGCCTCAGCACGCCTTTATTGGCCACTCCTTTGGAGGTGGCTTACTATGAAGCGGGCTATTTATACTCTAAAGGCGTAGGCATTGATAAAGATGTTATTACGGAGGTTTCCAAGCGCAGTGGTTTCACTTTCACCGAAACAGAAAAACCACGTGCTCGCATTTGGAAAGAGTTGGCTGACGGTGTCCTGCCGATGAGCGTTTCTGGCATTCAAAATGCGAATCGAGATGAGTTTGCCTGGTTTGTACCTTACATCAGCCAGAAGAATAAAGCCATCGTTGTAAATCCAAAATACAAAACAGCCGACCTTTTTCTTGCCGACAAGGAAGCAAAAATCGCAGTCGTTCGAGGATTCAAGCATGCGGATTTTGATCCCATCGTGAATGAACTCGTTGCGGCTGGAGGTCGAGTAACAGAAGTGCCCACTATTCACAATCTATTTCTAATGCTCAATGCAGGCGGACGTGTTGATATGATCATTTCGCTGCCGGTTTTTTATTCAAAGGAGTTGAAGGAATTGAACATGATGTCCAAAGTCACTGTACTAGGGGCTGTTCGGAAAAGAAGTCGGGGAGAATGGCGGCCTTTTGAGGCAGATGACCGAAGAACGCCACGCGTTGGATGACGAGCAGTGGGAGAGGTTGGGGAAGGTGTTGCCACGTAGTCAAGGAGGTCAAGGA
>JANMGB010000283.1:0-28224 GCA_031374415.1 Burkholderiales bacterium | reverse complement strand
CAAGCGACGCAACTCACCCTTCCCCAGCCACGATCCGAGCAAGCTGCCGGGCACACGTCCAACGTACTTGCCGGAACTGCTCAAACCCAAGCCGCTTTCGCCCAGACAGAAATTCGCAAACTTTGATTAAACGAACAGTATTGAGACCTGACCCCATCTCTCCTGCATCAAGCAGAATCAAGTCAGGCAGTTGCTCTGCGTAGGCTTCGAGTGCCGCCGCCCCAGATGTGGCCACGCGCACTTGATGTGTGTCACTGAATATCTGCAAAGCGTTTGGATATTGATTGGCTGATCGTCGACCACCAGCAAACTCGGCACATGGGGCGAAGGTAAATTAACACCCATCTTCTAACGCCCTTTTATTCGCCATGCTGCCTATATAAAGTGAATTCGCGGTGAGCAAGGCATCGCAGGCAGCGATTGCGCTTACAAAATCGAGCCGCGCAAGCGCTTGCTCCACCACCGTCACCTTTTCTCGCTGGACTGAATCGAGCATACCGCCAAATTCTTGAAGAGTCTTTGCGCCAACAACGGTGGCCCGCATGTCCCTGAGCTTCAACAAGGCCACGAGTTCCTGCAGGGCCGTGGCAAAAGCGTCTCCATCCAATATTTCATCGGCCGCATCACCTGACCGCCGCGACGATGATGCCGACGACATCGTGGACGGCTTTGATTGAGGCAATGCCGAGAGGACCTGGGCGAGTTGCTTGGTCAAGTCTGCAGACATGTCCGCCAAGGTGGCTGCTTGTTCTGAACTGGCATCGGCAAGCTCGTTATTCAAAGTCGTCTCAATTTGCTGCGCCTGTGCGGACAAGGTTACAGCCCCAACGGTTGCCGCCAATCCCCTGAGCGTATGCGCGGATCGCATGGCTTGCGCATGATCGGCCACCGAGATGCAGCGCTGAAGCTCAGCCACCAACAAGGCGGCATCGGTGCGAAACCCGAACACCACTTTGTCGTAAAACTCGCGGTCGCCGCCCATTCGCTTGATCGCGGCGTTGACGTCAATCAATGATTCGTCAGTCGCATTGGCAGACGATACAAGAACCGGTGCTGGTTGCGACACGGCTTCGAAAGCCCGCGTTGGCGTGAAGGTATCGGCCCGTGGATTGCCGACGTGCCGCAATACGGTGTCGATCAGCGCGTTCAGATCGATCGGTTTGGCCACATGGTCGCACATGCCTACCGCACGGCAGGCTTCCTTGTCAGCCGCCATGGCATTGGCGGTCATGGCAATGATAGGCACCCCGCGCATGCGGGGCACGGAACGCACGCGACGGGTGGCTTCTAGCCCGTCAATGTCCGGCATCTGCACATCCATCAGGATTGCATCGAATGGAGGATCGGCGGCCAACGCCTGCTCGACGCCCTCCAACCCGCCGCCGGCAATGGTGATTTGTGCGCCACATCGCTCCAGCAGTTCGCGCGCAATTTGCTGATTCAGCAGGTTGTCCTCCACGACCAACAGGCGCAAGTCGGCGAGCTGCGCGCTGGCTGGCATGGCGCAGTGGCGAATGTGCTCGCCCTTGCGCTCAACAATGGCTTCGGCCACCGCCTCGTACAGCATGGATGCAGTAATCGGCTTGACCAGGTAGCCGTCTATCAGCTCGGTTTCAATCCTTGATTTTTTATTGACGAGTTCCCGGCTGGCCGCAGTGACCATAATGACCACGGGTACCTGGCCGCCGGGTTCGAGCTGGCGAATCTTGCGGGTGGTCTCCCAGCCGTCCATGCCGGGCATGCGCCAATCCATCAGCACAATGTTGTAGTGCGGAGCATCGGCTTGGTGGAGATGCGCCAGTGCGGCTTCACCGCTATCGACGCCTTCGGCCTGCCAGCCCATCGCGGTTGCCATTTCGCACAGTATCTCGCGAGACAGCGCGTTGTCATCAACGATCAATGCGCGCAGGCCCGCCCCGCCCGGAACAAGCAATGCTTGCAAATGACTGGTTCCGGCTGGATCAGCATGTGTGCTGGAAATTCCAGCGGCCAAAGTGGGGTCGACATCCAGTCGTATGTTGAAAAAGAATCGACTGCCTTTGCCCAATTCGCTCTCAACGGCCAGCGTGCCGCCCATCAGCGCCACCAATCGCTGACTGATTGCCAACCCCAGCCCGGTGCCACCAAACCGGCGACTGGTAGTCGACTCAGCCTGGCTGAAACCTTCAAAAATATAGTCCAGTTTGTCGGCCGCAATGCCAATGCCCGTGTCCCGTACCGAAAATTCAAGCTCAACCCGATCGGCTTCACGCTTTAGCATTCGAATGCCCAGTAACACTTCGCCCTGCTCGGTAAACTTCAGTGCGTTGCCGGCCAGATTGATCAATACTTGGCGCAAACGCAGCCCATCGCCAATCACAACCGGTGGCAAGTCAGCCGCAATCAGAAACAGAACCTCGACATTCTTGCTGCCCAGATTCACTGAGAGAATCACCGACAACTCGCGCAGCAGTTCGCCAATCACCAAAGCTTGGTTATCCAGTTCGAGTTTGCCTGCCTCGACCTTGGAGAAATCGAGGATGTCGTTGATGATGCCCAGCAGAGCCTGCGTTGCGCCTTCGGCCTTGCGGGTGTAATCGATCTGGCGCGATGTCAGTTCGGTGTGTTGCAGCAGTTGCAGCATGCCAAGAATGCCGTTCATGGGGGTCCGAATTTCGTGGCTCATGGTGGCCAGAAAAATCGACTTGGCGCGATTGCTATCTTCTGCCGCCTGCTTAGCCACCAATAAACTCGTCTCGGTGTTCTTGCGGTGAGTGATGTCAATAATCTGAAAAACGAAGTGAATCGGAAGCCCTTCACTTGCTCGTACCAGTGATACGCTTAGCAATACCCAGATGATGCTTCCCGTCTTGTGGAAACACCTCTTTTCCATCTGGTAACTCTCAATTTGCCGTTCCAGCAATTGATGCAGGTGATTCAGGTCAGCGTCCAGATCTTCTGGGTGGGTAATCGCCTGGAAGTCTGTAGCCAGCAGTTCGGCATTGCTGTAGCCCAACATAACGCACAAGGATTCATTGACCTTGATGAAGTCCCCTAGCAATGACACCAGTGCGACGCCGTGTGCAGCCGTCTCAAATGCACCGCGAAATTGCGATTCACTGATCACGAGCGCCGCATCGGCAAGGCGGCGCGCGGTGATGTCTTGAAACGCGCCCACCAGGCGCACAGGCTTGTCATGTTCAAATTCAGCCATACCCAAGGCACGCACCCAAATTTCCCCACCGTCTTTCTGAATAAACGGTAGCTCTAGGTCCCAGCGCTGGCCGGTTGCGATAGCCTGTGCAATTGCGGCTTCAATCACCGGTCTGGCCTGCGGCGCGTAAAACTGGATCGCTTCGCTCAGTTGGGGCGAATACCCGGGCTGAACCCCATGAATACGGCAGGTTTCATCGGACCAGAAAATCGTATTTGTGACCAGATCCAACTCCCAGCTACCGACCCTGGCCATGGACCCAGTACGTTCCAGCAGCGCTTTGGTGCGCTGCAGTTCATGCTGCAAAGTTTCTGCCCTTTGTTTTCCTGCTAACAACTCCTGCTCAAAACGACTGCGCTCAACTGACACAAAGAATACCCACACGAAACACTCCACCGTGTCAATCGTGGTTTTTTGGCTGTGCACAAACACAGGAACCTGCTTCCCGCCGTTATCCAAAATTTGCAAGCGAATTTCGCGAACTCGGCTGTCACGCAGCAGCATCGGCCAAACGTGCGTCTGCAAGAATATTCTGCTCGCCGCTGGGAACATCAGATCCATCGGCTTTGCGAGCCAACGGTCTTCAACACCGCCTACAAGTTCCAGCAAGCCTTGATTCAATGATTGAACATTGCCACTGTGGTCGGTCACCAAAGTCGGGCAAGGCAGCTGATTAAATGTTGGCACGACTGCCCTGCCGACTAAGTGGGCGAGTCAAGAAACTCACGCATGGCATCAATAACCAGCATAGGTTCGCTCATGTGAGAGCAGTGGCCTTGCACTTCCAGCACTTTCAATGTGCTCCCGGATAAATGGGCATGCACATATTCGCCAACGCTGATCGGAGCAAGGGTGTCGGTTCGGTGTTGAAGAATCAGGCTAGGTACAGTGACTTTGGGGAGGTCAGCCCGGTTGTCGGAGAAAAATGTCGTGCGAGCAAAGACTTTTGCGACCTGTGGATCGGTCGAGCAAAAACTGTCCGAGAGTTCCATGGTAACGGCACCCGATTCACCCTGCGCCGACACCACCGGTGCAAGATAGCTCGCCCATCCAATGTAGTTTTGGTCCATTAAGGCCAGAAGCCCTTCAAGGTCTTCTTTTTCAAAACCACCGACGTACTCAGGCGCATGGTTGACGAAACATGGGTTGGGGCCAATCAGTATCAACTTGGCGAACAGGCCAGGACGGGCAATGGAGGCAAGGAGTCCGACACTGCAACTGACGGAATGGCCGACAAAAGTGACGCCGGTCTTCAAATTCAGCGCATCGCAAACGTCTAGGACATCTTGGGCATAGCCGCTGAGGCTCGCGTATTTGTTTGGATCGAAGGCTGCAATATCGGATCGTCCGCTGCCTACATAATCGAACAAGACCTGTTTATGGGATGAGGAAAACGCCGGTGTCACGCGATCCCACATGTTTTGATTGCACCCAAATCCGTGGGCATAAAGCAACGCTGGACCACCGCCGTCCAGAACTTTGACGTTGTTTCTTACAAGTATGCTTGCATTTTGGGTGTCTTTGTTCACGCGAGTCTCCACCGGTGTTCTTGGAAACCATTATTGCGGATTCCCGTTCTTCTATCGCAAGGACGAGGAACGGATTTTTTAAGTGTGGTTCTACAGTTGGCAGACGAGGACGGCTCCGAACAGGCCCTATTGATCCGGCCTGATGAAGTCTTGACTTCTGCATTTCCCCACAAGCCGCGTGAAGCGGCCGATGGCGTAGTGCGCAGGCTGCTGGATTCCCGCCTGCGCGGGAATGACGGGATGCAACACCCTCAGCACGTCATCCCCGCGCAGGCGGGGATCCAGGATGGCGCCTCAGGCGCGTTATCTCCCGACGCTTCCCTTGGCTTTGCGCTAAAGTTGTCTCAGGGGTGTGCAAGTTTGAATGCAAAAAAAGGCGAAGGCATCATGAACAAAGATCCCGTCGAGCCAGCGAAACCCCGACTCCTGATCGTGGATGACCAGCCGATCAACATTCAGGTGTTGTACAAATTTTTCAGCGCTGACCATGAGGTCTTCATGGCCACCAGCGGCGAGCAGGCGCTCAAGGCCGCAGTCGAGCAAAAGCCGGACCTGATACTTCTAGACGTATTGATGCCGGACATGGACGGCCATGCCGTTTGTCGGCACCTGCAAGAACAACTCGCTACGCGCGATATCCCCATCATTTTTGTCACTGCTCATGATGATCCAGGTGAAGAAACCATCGGGCTGGAACTCGGGGCGGTCGATTTCATTCGCAAGCCCGTGAACGCGGCGGTGGTGCGTGCACGGGTGCGCACGCATCTGCTGCTGCGCCAGCTCAAGACCCATCTGGAAGACGTGGTAGCCCAGCGCACCAGTGAGCTCGAAGTGGCGCTGCATCGCTTGCAGGATTCGCGGGAGCAGTTGGCAATCAGCGAGGCAAAGGCTACCCTGAGCACGCTGATTGCCAGCGTCTCGCATGAATTGGGCACCCCCATCGGCAATGGCGTGATGATGGCCAGTACATTGGCGGATCAGGCGCGTGAGTTTGCGAAAGTACTTGAAGCTGGCAATGACAAGCGTTCAGATCTCACAGGCTTTGTTGCAATGCAGTCTGATGGCTCCAGCGTGGTGCTCAGCAATCTCAAGCGCGCCGCGGAGTTGCTGACAAACTTCCGCCAGGTGGCGGCCGATCACGCCAGCGAACAGCGCCGCGAGTTTGACCTGGCACAGGTGGTCGGTGAAATCATCAGCACCCTGACGCCAACCATCAAGCGCCACGCACACCGGGTGGTGGTGGAGATACCCGAGGGCATCCTGATGGATTCGCAGCCCGGGCCATTGGGGCAAATTGTGATCAACCTGATCAACAACGCCTATCTGCACGCCTTTGAAGGGCGTAGCGACGGCGTCTTGACAATATGCGGCACCGTGCAGGGTGAGCACGTCAAACTGCAATTTGAAGATAACGGTGTGGGCATTCCCGAAGAAAACTTGCCCAAACTGTTTGAACTCTTCTTCAGTACCCAGATCGGCAAAGGCGGCGCCGGTCTGGGTATGGCCATCGTTGCCAATCTGGTGAAGAAGACTCTGGGTGGTGAACTTGCTGTGCGCTCAATCGTCGGGCGGGGGACCTGTTTTGACATCCGCTTGCCGCTTAAATTGCCAGTCGGTCAATGAATGCCTTACAAGAACGAGGGACAGCCGGCTTGCATGCACCCTGTCCCTTCAGCGGCGGCTCAATTGAACGTCCCGCGTGTTCCGTCGTGAGGCAACACGGGCGCCAAGGTCATTGTCACCAACCAGGAGCTATCGATTGACCCGGCCTAAGACACCGCTTCCAACCTTTCAAATCCACTGAGACGGGGTACTAAAATCCCCATCAGCGTTGGCAATATGGAGCCGGATCACGCGTCGTCACCTTCTGGCGGCGTGCGTTTGCACTCGATTGAGCCGCGCGTTAGGCCCTTGCCCTTGCTCGTCCTGTGGGCGCGTTTTGCGGGGTGCCCTTAGCCCAGCCCCCGCTGGCGTTTGCACATGCTGTCTCAAGGTTTAATGTTGTCATGCCGTTCCGCATCAATCCAAATCGCACAAGTCCCCCACGTCCGCCCGCCAACCCGGACGGCGAACGAACCCCAGCGGCGGCCCCCGCAGCCTCAGCCGCACCTGATCTACGTCCCAATCCAGGCACCCGGTTACCTCCGGCCCGCCGCCAGACCGCCTTGCAGGCGAGGCTGATCAGGCAGGTCGAATCTGCCCAAGGTACGCCACCGCCAGCCCCTCAACCCCGTCGCCCCGTGTCATAGCCGTCCGCTGTCCGAGACTGGGTCATGGAAGCTGGCGGCAGGTTTGCGGATGTTCGTAGCGCTGCGCGTGATCGACTTCACAGTTTTCATCTGTTCGGTCAAATGCCTGCGGAGATTGTTCCTGAGCCGGAGCAGCACAGCCACGTGAGCTTTCGGAGCATGGGCCTGACCAGCCTGCCGTCACCGCTTCCCCCCGGAGTGGAGAGCCTGGATGTGTCGTTCAACCAGTTGACTTCAGTGTCGAGCCACCTGCCCTCAAGCCTCAGGGAGATGAACGTCGACCACAACCGGCTAAGCGCCTTACCGGACGACCTGCCTCCCTATCTGTTGAGTCTCAGTGCCCGTGATAACCAGTTGGAGGATATTTCCCCTGAGGTCATCAATCGCCTGGTCCAACTTGACCAATCGAGCTTGATTGACTTGACTGGCAATCCGCTATCGCGTCTGACCATCGACCGCCTGGAACAACTTCAAAACGCGCCCGGGTACCAAGGCCCACAGATTATTTACTCACAGCAGGCCGAGGTCCAGGCCCCAAGGCCATCGGCTGTGCACAGTGGTGATGCGGCTCAAGCGCAGCTTGGCGCACCCGCCAGGATGCCCGAAGGCCTCCCTGATGTCGCGATGCCCGACATTGATCACAACGCTGTGGGCAACTTGCCGCAGTGGCGTCCATTGCGGTTGCCCATGCAGCTTGCGCCTGGCAGGGCGCCGGATCTGGGCGCGTCGGTGGCGGCTTGGATGCCGCCCACCATGGACGGGGCCGCGATCGCGGAGACATCTCTGCGGTGGCAAGGATTTTCTGCGGAACGTGGTGCGACGGACTTCGCCGAGTTCCTTGACCGGCTGCGCGGCACGGACAATTTCGCAAGCCCACCGTTTCAGCGCAGTGTGACTGAATGGCTGTCTCATCTGGAGGCCAACCCGGAGGCGCGTCAGGAGACCTTTGAGATCCATGCGGAAATTTCCCACGCGATCCACGGTGGCGTGACACGCGAGTTCTTGGCAGGCTGGGGTCTACAGGATTCAACCGAGGCCGGTGCGACCGAACAAGCTCCGCAGGGGGCCATCGCGGGATTACTCAGCGATCACAACACCCGGCCCGGGCAGTTGCCTCAATCGCTGTTGACCCTGCAGGTCGCGCCTGATACCCGGGTGTCGACGGATCTGGGCGCGTCGGTGGCGGCCTGGATGCCGCCCACCATGGGCAGGGCCGACATCACGGAGATATCTCTGCGGTGGCAAGGATTTTCTGCGGAACGTGGTGCGACGGACTTTGCCCAGTTCCTAGGCCGGCTGCACGGCACGGTCAATTCCGCAAGCCCCGAGTTTCAGCGCAGTGTGACTGAATGGTTGTCTCAGCTGGAGGCCAACCCGCAGTTGCGTCAGGACACCTTTGACGTGAGCGAAGGTGCCACAGTCAGTTGTGAGGACCGAGTCTCACACACGTTCAATGCCATGCGTCAGTTGCGCTTGTCCAGTGACGTGGCTCGCGGCGCTTTTGATGAGCGGTTGCCAGAGTTGCTGGCACTTGGCCGCAGCATGTTTCGTCTGGATCAGCTGGAAACCATTGCCACCGAACATGCCGCCGCGATGCCCAATACGGATGAGCTGGAGATCTATCTGGCCTACCAGGTGATGCTGCGTGAACGTCTTGCGTTGCCGCTGGACACGCAGGCGATGCGTTTCCCGGGTGCGTCGGACGTGACTGAGGCGCATGTGTGTCGGGCCCACGACCGGGTTCTTGAGGCAGAGCGCCAGAACTTTGCTAACTTCCTCTCCAACGACTGGCAGCCCTGGCAGTCGGTCCTGCAACGGCTGGCACCCGAGCAGCATGCTCGGGCACAAGGGCAACTGATGGACGCCATGGGTGAGGAGTTCTCCAGTCGCTTGAATGCGCGTCTTCAAGCTTCGGGCCTGCAGCACGACGCCGACGCGCAGCGGATCGTCGGCCCTCAGATCCAGGCTGAAATTACGCATGAGATCTACGGTCGCGTGACACGTGATTTCCTGGCAAGCAGAGGTCTGTTGAGTTCCATCGAACCTTGAGCGATTCTGTCTGACCCCGGTCGGACAGCGAGTCATCGACTTCAAAAATTGCACGTGAATGTTCACAGGGACTGCATCCTCCTACGCTGGCGTCTTCGTTCTTGAGGAGACACCATGTCCCGCCCAGTTCAGTGTTTGCTTCTCCAGAGAGTTCGAAATACTTAGGCCTTTATATTTGAGACCTGACCCCATCTCTTGACCGACGACGACTTTGATAACAGGCCCTAAAATATCCGGCAAACCTTTTCCTATCAGTCGATGGGCGGTCTCTCAGCGGAACGAGGCGCCGGCATCAGTGGCCGCACAATCTGGCCAGGTACAGGGCCTTGATCAGCGAGGTTTGATCAGCACGCTGGGTCGATCATCGACTCAATCACCTTGGCGTCGACTCAATCTCACGGGACCATGGGCTGCCAGAGCATTGGGCACCACAAACGCTGACTTGCTGCAAGTCGGTGTTCAGAAAAAACAAGCCTCGGTCATCGATCTAACAAGGGGCGGCAGTTTGACGGATCGGGCTGCATTAGAGCGAATGAAGCACAGCGGCAAGCTGTCGGCGATAGGCTGCGCGCTGGTTGCCCAGCCGCGGTTTCAAAACCCTGGGCAATGCCACATCAATGCCCTGCAAAATGTTCATTTGCATGCCTGTGGAGACGTTGTTTCTCACCCTTTGGAGTTTATTCGGCGCTTGGGTCAGGAGGGGCGAACCCGTGCGGGCGCACAGAGCAGTGTGCTTGGAAGCATGGCAGCTTTGCTGCAGTTGTTGATGCATTTGAATGTGTCGGTCACGGGGCGCGCTCCGCATGGTTTTGAGAATGCTGAAAGCCAAAAGCTGATTGATACACCCGAGGCAATGGCCGCCCTCATCAGAGACAGATCGGTCCTGGTCGTGCAAGGCTCCGGCAGGGCCGTCACCGCCCCCGACAGTGAGTTGCGAAAACCACTGCCCCCTGCGCATGCCATTGAGATCGGTCAACCGGTGACAAGAGAATCTGACGGCAGTGTCAACTCGAGCCATAGCATCGTGGTGCTGGCGGTCGCCACTGGATCAGACCCTGTGCCGGGGCTGGCGCCAGGGCAATGTTTGGTTTTTGATCAAGACCCCCACCGGGTTTGCATCCGGGAGGCCTTGTGCCAAGGGGGCTTGAGCCAAACTCGGCCCGACGAGTTAACACCAGACCAAATCAAGGACGCAGGGGTGGATCATTTGATGACGCGGGTCGTCTCATTTCATGATTTATGCCAAACCCTTGGTACGGGTGGCTCAGGCGTGGTGCCCGTGGGCGGTCTGATTGGGGGGCGCTTCTTTGTGCCTTTGGCGGTATCTCCCTAAAAGAACGCTTTAGCCTGGTACCCCGTCTCAGTGGAGTTGAAAGGTTGATGTCGCCGCGTGGGTGGGAATCGTGCAGCCCGGGTGCATCGCCATTCGCTTCGCAGAAATTCGCCCCTCAACTCCGCTCAAAACCCACCCCCCTACAACCGATGTTTTGGGGTGCATACCTATTTGAATCAAGGCCCAAGCAGAGTACCTTGTCGAGCCATTTTCTGCTCATCTTCACAATGCCTAACCCTGTTAAGAGTCCCCCTCAATCTCATGGTTTTGATACATCACGATCCAGCGCAGCTTTTTTCGCATTGAAGGACGAATCAGCAACTCGCACCGAGAGCGCTGAACGACCACTCCCGCCACAGCCCGAACGGGTGGGTTTGAGGCCGACAAATCTCGGGTTGCGCCAAGAGTGGAAGCTGGGCAAGGCTGTGGCCGAGCCAAAGTCGCGAGCGTTGAAAGCGGACAGGCTTGACGCTGCAAGGGGTCATTTGCAGCAAGAGTTGGCGCGTCTGCAAAAGACCCCGCTTGATCCGCAGCGTCAAGATGCCGCCCATGCCGCGCTAACCCAGCAGCGGGGTGGCAGTGATGATCATGCGGCGCCGATCATTCATCAAGCCTTGCAGGTCAGTGTGGCTGGCTCTATCCCCACCTTCGGGGTTGGGCGCTGTCTGGGAGTTCACTATGGATCCAAGCTTGTACCGCCAAGCCCCCCACTGAGCCTCAAGACGCTCCAAAGAGCTGGGGCGCAATGTGTGTTTGGCGGCATTGGCGGGGGGGTTGGTAATTTGCTCGGTAAAACCCTGATCGCTCCTGTGGTGGACACCCTGCCAAGGCAGTTTCGGCCCGTCGACCCAGCCGCAGTGCTTCCAGATCGCATGGTTGCCAAGATGAACCGTATCCGAAGCGGATGGGGCGATGAGGCGCGCGCCGACATTGTTAGGCAACAAAAAGAGGTCCTTCATTTGAGCTCTGATACCAACGTGCACTGCGCTGAAACAGCATTTGGCGTGGCCACTGCAGCACGATTGCTGGCACAGCCTTCAGGATTCAAGACCACTTTGCCAAAGTCGCTGGCCATCTCCAGCGCAGTCGCTGGTCTGGCTGGCGCTGCCGTGGGCGTTCATATGGGCTCCAACATGGCGCGTGCCGTGGTTCGTGTTCCCCGGCAAGAAACATTAGACGGTATCGCGGTCAGCGACGCCCACCCCCGGCACGAAAAAATGATCATGCACAGCGCTGGGGCGGTGCCCCTTTTCTATGTGCGTGAGACCCCACAGACCGAGCGTCACAGTCCGCTTCAAGCCATTACGGATCGTTGGCACCATGACAACTTGCGTGACCCCGTGCCCACAGGCCAACACTCTGGAGACCGAAAGCTTTTTGCAGACTGGCGCGCGGGCATGCACGGTACCGCGTTAGACGTCAGGAACTTGGGTTTGCGCGTCGCATCCCGCAGTGAGCACATGATGCGCGCGACGGCAGCGCCCGCGGCCCTGGGTGCTGTGCAGTCTTTGGTCGAGGCAAGCCTGCCCGGCAGCGCCTATGCCAAAGCTTGTGGGGTGTTGCTGCCTGTCATGTCGGTCCGAATGATGGTTCGTCCTTGGTACGAGGCCGTGGTGGACGCCATACCCGCACGCGACGCTGCCATGCGCAGCACGCGTTAAGAGGCAGCAGACGCCTTTGCCCCCTTTGATGGTTTTAGATGATGCCAACGGGTATCCCGTCTCAGTGGATTTGAAAGGTTGAATTGTTGCGGGGCCCATAGTGAAGTACACAGGCTGCTGGATTCCCGCCTGCGCGGGAATGACATGGGAAGATGCCAACCCCTGCGCTCGTCATCCCCGCGCAGGCGGGGATCCAGGAGGGTGCCTGATGCGCAACAGGCCCGCGCGCACTCCATTCCTGCACGCTTCGCCTGCCAATGCGCCCTCTGTTCGCCTTGGCGAATCAACCTCTCAAATCCACTGAGAAGGGGGACTAGAATCTATTTCAGCGTTGGCAATATGGAGCCGGATCCCTCCTCGTCCCCTACCGGGGGCGTGAGCTTGCCCTTGCTCCTCCTGTGGGCGCGTTTTGCGGGGTGCCCTCACCCCAGCCCCCGCTGGCGTTTGCACATGCTGTCTCAAGGTTCAACGTCGTCATGCCGTCCCGCATCAATCCAAATCGCACAAGTCCCCCACGTCCGCCCGCCAACCACGACGACGAACGACCCCCAGCGGCGGCGCACGTGCCCGCAGCCGCACCAGTACCCGGCCCCAATCCCGGTACCCCGCCATCTCCGGCCGGCCGCCAGACCGCCTTGCAGGCGAGGCTGATCAGGCGGATCGAATCTGCCCAAGGCACGCCACCGCCAGCCCCACAACCCAGTCGCCCCGTGTCATGGCAGTCCGCTGTCGACGACCGGGTCATGGAAGATGAATTGGGGCTGGCCCCGCAGCTTGTGCCCGACACGCAGGTGTCGACGGATCTGGGCGCGTCGGTGGCGGCTTGGATGCCGCCGGCAATGGGCGGGGTCGACATCACGGAGGTATCTCTGCGGTGGCAAGGATTTTCCGCGGAACTTGGTGCGACGGCCTTCGCCGTGTTCCTTGACCAGCTGCGCGGCACAGTCAATTCCGCAAGCCCCCAGTTTCAGCGCAGTGTGGCTGAATGGCTGTCTCATCTGGAGGCTAACCCGCAGTTGCGTCAGGACACCTTTGCCCTGAGCGAAGGTGCCACAGCAAGTTGTGAGGACCGCGTGTCACACACGTTCAACGGCATGCGTCAGTTGCGCTTGTCCAGTGACGTGGCTCGCGGCGCTTTTGATGGGCGGTTGCCAGAGTTGCTGACACTTGGGCGCAGCATGTTCCGTCTGGATCAGCTGGAAACCATTGCCCGCGAGTATGCCGCCGCGATGCCTTATTCGGATGAGCTGGAGATCCACCTGGCCTACCAGGTGATGCTGCGTGAACGCCTTGCGTTGCCGCTGGACACGCAGGCGATGCGTTTTCCGGATGCGTCGGAGGTGACTGAGGCGCATATACGCCTGGCCCACGTCCGGGTTCTTGAGGCGGAGCAACAGAACTTTGCTAACTTCCTGTCCAACGACTGGCAGCCCTGGCAGTCGGTGCTGCGACGGCTGGCACCCGAGCAGCATGCTCAGGCACAAGAGCAACTGATGGACGCCATGGGTGAGGAGTTCTCCAGCCGCTTGAATGCGCGCCTTCAAGCTTCGGGCCTGCAGCACGACGCCGACGCGCAGCGCATCGTTGGCCCACAGATCCAGGCTGAAATTACCCACGAGATCTACGGTCGCGTGACACGTGATTTCCTGGCAAGCAGAGGTCTGTTGAGTTCACTCGAACCTTGAGCGATTTTGTCTGACCCCATCTCGTTCTGGAATGCAGTGCGCGGGCATAACGTTCCTGAGGCACCCTCCTGGATCCCCGCCTGCGCGGGGATGACGGGCCGAGGGTTTGGCATCTCTCCACGTCATTCCCGCGCAGGCGGGAATCCAGCAGCCTGTGTACTTCACTATGGGCCCCGCAACAATGCAACCTTCCAAATTCACCGAGACGGGGTACCAGGCGCCCTTCGACAATGCCGGAACACTCCTTTCTGGCACGGAAGTGGTTCAGCAGGAGCTCGCGATGATTGCGCAAGGGATGATGGATTCGCCGGTCCGCTCTTTGACAGCCATCGGACGGAACACCGGGCTGCCCGACTTCGGCCAAGGGGGGCGCGTCAGGGTTGTTTTCCATCGGCAATGGCAAATGACACGAATAGTATTTATTGGCGCATCCGCATCAATTGGGCGGTCGATGTTGTGCCATTGTTTGCACTCCGGTGGCCCACAACGCACGCGGGCATTACTTTGCCCGGTGGGATGACACAATCTTGGTGCCCGCACAGCGCGCCACGAGCGAGGAGCCCATGGGGCCCCAGTGACCCCGGCGTTCTCGATACCAAGGAATGATGATGAATAAACAACTCGTCGGCCTGCTGATCTTCCTGCTTGCGCCCTGCGTGCAGGCCCAAAGTGGTGTCAGTGTCACCGTCGGCATCCACCAGCCCGGGGTCTATGGCCGGATCACGCTGGGCGATGTGCCGCCCCCCGTCGTGATCCCTCAGCCGGTGATCGTGTTGCCGCCAGTGCATGTTCAGCAGCAACCGATTTACCTCTACGTACCGCACGACCATCAAAGGAAATGGGCTAAGCACTGCAGGCAGTACAACGCTTGCGGGCAGCCGGTGTATTTCGTTCGGGAGGAGTGGGTGCGCGAGCGCTATGAACATGAGCATTCTGAGCGCAAGCCCAAAAAGCACGGCCGTGGTCATGGCCACGGCCGTGACCATTGAAGAAGCGGCAGTCGGGCGCGCCCGAGGGGCTGCTCTGGTAAATATGATGGGGTCACCCATCGACTCTCTGGGGCAGCCTCACGGCCTCCATAGCTGCATTTTCAGCTTCAGCTGTGAACTGCGTTTTTGAGGGGCAAGGTCAGGTCATCGACTTCAAAAATTGCAAGTGAATGTTCACGCTCAGGGCGTGTCATTTGCAATGTTCAAAGGGGCTGCATCCTTCTACGCTGGCGTCTTCGTTCTTGAGGAGACACCATGTCCCGCCCAGTTCAGTGCTTGGCTCAACCCGCTGCAGCGCCGGTTTCGATGGATGAGGCGCCCGGTTCCGGGCACCTGCGGTTGCTGGAGGCCAAGCCAGGGTTGGAGTGGCCTCTCAGTCGCGTTGGCGCTCAGCCTCTGACACGCTCTTATTGCTCATACATCGGCGGTGCGGATGTGCCCGCGGCGTCGTGGGTGTACACGATCAGAGCGTCGGCGCTGCTCAGTGACGTGATGTCGAACTTGAAGCTCAAGCGCACGCTGGAGCGGGGGTCGCACGCAGGCTGGGAGTCGAATCCGAATGTCGTCGCGCGTTGCGCCGTGACCAGCGACTCGCAGCTCGCGGAGTCGCTGGTTCGGGCCCGCGAGGCGGCACCGAAGTGGGCCGCTTTTCCGATGGAGACGCGCTTGGAGTTGGGCCGGCGGGTGCACGCCGAGGTGCTGCGTCGGCGTGAGGAGTTTGTCGAGGTCTTGGTGGCTGAGGGGCATCCCAGGCGTTTGGCCGATTGGGAAATCGCCGGTGTGCTGCAGGGCACCGCACCCGAGGCCATCGCGCTGTGGCGTAGGCAGTTGCATGAGGAGCATCACATCGGCCCGCGTCGCTTGATGTTGTTGCGCAAGCCCGATGGCGTGGTGGCTTTGTGCCCGCCACAAAATGCGGCGGCTTCGAACTCCGTGCTGGGTGTGCCGGCATTGGTGGCAGGCAACGCCTTGGTGGTGAAGGCGCCGCGCAGCTCGGCCTATGGGGTGATGTTTGTGTGGCGCGACATCATCGCCCCGATCCTCGATGAGTTGGGCGCACCACCCGGGACGTTGGGGATTGTGTGTGGCAGCTCCGAGAAGATTTTGGCGCAGTGGATGGACAGCCCGCTGGTCAATGACATCTTTTTCTTCGGCAGCAGTGAGCGCGGCATGCAGCTGGGCATCGACGCGGTGAGCCGTGGCAAGAAGCCGATTTTGGAGTTGGCGGGTAACGACGGTTGCATCATTTGGCGTGACGCTGACATCGACCGCGCCGCCGAGGCCTTGACGGAGTGCTTCTTCGGCTCGGGGCAGATTTGCATGGTGCCCAAGTATGCGGTGGTGCACCCGGAGGTGGCGGATCGGCTGTTGGAGCGGCTGGCAACTTTGGCCGAGAACATCCGGCCCGGGCCGCCTGAGGATCCCGAGGTTTTGCTGTCGCCGGTGCTGCGCACGGATCAGTTTTTCAAGGTCTTGCGCGAAGCCAGCGATGCGGGCGCACGCCTGATCACCGGGGGGCATCGCGTGGAGCTCGACAACACGGCCTCGCCCACAGGGCCTTTCTTGGCACCGACGGTGTTGCGCGTGAACGGGCTGGCGTGTGCTGATGGGCTGACGGCGGTGCGTGAGGAGACGTTTTTTCCGTTGATGCCGGTGGTGGTGCCGGAGCCTGGCCTGAGCGAGGGCGAGCTGTTGCAGGCCGTCATCCAGTTTGTCAATGGCAACCGCTATGGCTTGCGAAATTCTCTGTGGACGAGTGACCCCGCGGTGATCGATACGGTGGTCAGTCAGGTGAGCAACGGTGGGCTGCTCAAGGTGAATGATTCGCACATTGGCTTCGTGCCTTGCTTGTCAACCCATGGCGGCACGGGGCTCACTGGCGGCCCCTTCGGTGAGTTGAATTATCCGCTGCTGCGAACCTCGCACTTGCAGGGCGTGAGCATTGCCCAGGGCGTGCAGCCGCGCACGGCGGTGTTTGAGTCGGCCGCGACCTTGGGGCATTGAGATGGAGATATTGGCCAAAGAGCGTGCCATGCTCGAACGCTATTTGCCGGGGCTGGATGGCCGGCTTGCCGCGTTGCCGTTCATGGACCTGGAGGCGGTGGGCAGCCCAGGCATCGGCTTGTACCGTGATGCCGGGGGCGCTGGCTTGCTGATTCCGAAGGTGCATGGCGGCGGGGGTGCGACGGCGTTTGACGCGGTTCAATTGACCCGTGCCCTGGCGGCACGCTCGCCCTCGCTGGCGGTGGCCACCACGATGCATCAGTTCTCGGTGGCCAGCTTGGTGGCGCTGGCGCAGTCCAGCACGGGGCCGGAGTGGATGATGTTGGACGCCGTGGCCAGCGACCGGCGGCTGATGTCGTCGGGCTTTGCCGAGGGGCGCACGTCGCAGGGCATTTTGGCGCCGACCATGACGGGTGTGTGGGATGGCCGAGTCTGGCGGGTCAGCGGCCGTAAGCAGCCCTGCAGCCTGTCCAGGTCGATGGACTTGCTGACCGCCAGTGTGTTGCTGGTGCACCCGGAGCAGGGAACTCGCACGGCGATTGCGCTGATCCCGGCGGCGTCCAAGGGCTTGTCGGTCGAGCCGTTTTGGACCGTGCCCGTGCTGGCCGCCGCGGAGTCGGATGCGGTGGTGTTGAACGATGTGGAGGTGCATCCCGAGCTGATTGTTGAGCTCACCTCGGGCCTGCAAGGCGAGCTGGACGATCTGCAAACGCTGGGCTTTGTTTGGTTTGAGCTGCTCGTGAGTGCGTGTTATTTGGGCCTGGCTGGGGCTTTGGTGGAGAGCGTTTTGCTGCAAAAGCGGGGCCCGGTGCATGAGCAGGTGGGCCTGGCCACAGCCTTTGAGGGCGCTGCCTTGGCGCTGGATGCGGTGGCGCGTCAACTCGATGATGGCGACGGCGGCAATGACGCCTTGGCACGCTCGCTGATCGTGCGTTTTTCCGTGGCCGACACCGTGCGCGCGGTGGTCGCGCGGGCGGTGGAGCTGCTGGGCGGGATGGCCTTCATTGGCTCGTCCCGCGTGAGCTACCTGGCCGCCGCGTCGCATGCCATCGGCTTTCATCCCCCGTCCCGATTGAGTGCCTCCGAGGCCTTGCTCGGGTGGTTCAACGGTCGTCCTGTCACTTTGGAGTGAGGTTCACCATGTTGGGTTATTCATTGTCAGATGTGCCTGTGGGGCAGCCGTCGTTTGAGTTTGAGGAGGTGCTGGGCTTGTACCGTCGGCATCTCTCACGCGGTCGGGCGAAGATCTCGGATGTCTTTGGCACTCAGATGGAGATGAGTGCGCGCGGGGCTTGGGTCGACACCTCCGATGGCAGCCGGTTTCTCAACGCCGGCGGCTATGGTGTGTTCATCCATGGGGCTCGCCATCCGCATGTCGAGGCCGCTGTGATCCGGCAGATTCGCACCAATCCGGTGGCGACGCGGATTTTGCTGGAGCCGCAGGCGGCCTTGGCCGCGCAGGCGCTGGGGCGTGTCGTGCCGCGGGGCTTGGCGCATGTGCACTTCGCGGGCTCGGGCACCGAGGCGGTCGAGGCGGCCATCAAGCTGGCACGCACGCTGGGGCGGCGGCGGCTGATTTCGGCGTACCGGGGCTATCACGGCAAAACGCTGGGCTCGCTCAGTGTCACGGCGAACCGGGTTTATCAAGACCCGTTCTTGCCGCTGCTGGCGGATGTGAGTCATGTGCCTTTCGGGGACGCCGCGGCGCTGACTGAGGCGCTGAGTGTGGGCCCACCCGCCTGCGTCATTTTGGAGCCCGTGCAAGGGGAGGGTGGTGTGCAGATTCCGCCTGCAGGCTACCTGCGCGAGGTGCGCGCGCTGTGTGATCGTTATGGCGCGCTGTTTGTGCTGGATGAGATTCAGAGTGGCCTGGGCCGCCTGGGCCAGTGGTGGGGGGCCGACCGTGACGGCGTCACGCCCGACATCATGCTGGTGGGCAAGGCGCTGTCGGGGGGCATTGTGCCGGTCTCGGCGATGGTGGCCACGCCTGAGGCTTTTCGGGCATTCAACAAAGACCCCTTCATCCACACCTCGACCTTTTCGGCCGCACCCATCGCCATGGCGGCGGCGCGTGCGGCGATTGAGGCCATCGAGATGGACGGCCTGGTGGAGCGCTCCGCGCAGCTTGGCGGACTGTTGCTGCAGCGCCTGCGCGAGATCGTGCGTCACCGCTGTCCCGAGCTGGTCAAGGAGGTACGCGGGGTCGGCTTGCTGATTGGCGTGGAGCTGCAAACGCCGGGCTTGGCAGGGGCCCTTTTGGCCGAGTTGGTGTCAAGGTACTTGATCGTCAACTACTCGTTCAATGCCAGTGCGGTGCTCAGGCTCACACCACCCGCCGTCATGAGCGACAGCGACGTGGAGTTCCTGTTGGCCGCGTTCGACGGCGCCTGCACTGAGCTGGCGTCACTTTATCCATCCGTTGAAGCCGTGGGAGTGAACTGACATGCGACACGTGGAAATTCGAGCGTTCATCCGGGGCCTGAGTCCCGACACGGTGTTCGACACCCTGGCTGATTTTCGGCACTACACCGAGCTGGTGGATGTCGTGCGCTCGGTCGATGTGCAACGGCAAGCGGACGGTACGGTGCTGAGCAGCTGGGTCGTCGAGTTTCGCAACGGCTTGCTGCGCTGGACCGAGCAGGATTGGTTCCGCCGCGATGCGCTGCGACTGGACTTCCAGCAGATCGAGGGGGACTTCGATGAGTTCAGTGGCGGCTGGGTGCTGGAGCCCGTGGCCGAGGGTGTCCACGCGGCCCTCATCGCGGACTTTGACTTCGGTGTGCCGTCGCTGGCCAGCATCATCGAGCCCGTCGCCGAGCGTGTGCTCACCGATGTCACGCAGCAGATTCTCGTGGGCCTGTTCGGCGCGAGCGTCGAGTTGAACCCGGCCCGTGCGAGCACGGGCGAGATCCCCACACCCACACCCGCATCAAGCCGCTCGATGAGCGTTGCGGCCTAGTACCCCGTCTCAGTGAATTTGAAAGGTTGAATTGTTTCGGGGCCCATAGTGAAGTGCACAGGCTGCTGGATTCCCGCCTGCGCGGGAATGACGTGGCTGGATGCCAACCCCTGCGCCCGTCATCCCCACGCAGGCGGGGATCCAGGAGGGTGCCTGAAGCGCAACAGGCCCGCGCGCACTCCATTCCTGCACGCTCCGCTTGCCAATGCACCGCCTGTTCGCTTTGGCGAAATCAACCTTTCAAATCCACTGAGCCGCGGTATTAGCCCCCCCTACCTTCCTGGAGAACCCACCATGTCCACTGGCAAAAACCATCCCCTTTATCTCGCCCACGCCTCAGCCGAGACCGTCCCGCAGGGCCGCCTGCTCACTGACTATGCGCCGCACACCTTGCTGCGGGCGCTTCAGGTCATGCTGTTCAAGAACACGCTGGTGCGCAAGAAGCTGCCCATCAAGCTCGATCTCGAACCGGTGCGCGCACCGACCTTCGCCTACGACAAGTCCTCGGCGATCGAGGTGCACGAGCGCTTGAAAAAAGTGCCGCTGAACCGCGAGGGCATGGGCTGGATTCACAAGGCCGACGGCGCATTCTTCTACGGTGTGCGCGACCTCGACTTGCGCTATGACGAGTTCGTCAAGCGCGTGGACGTGAGCCGCGTGGGCGATTGTTTCCGCGATGTGCTGGGCATCCACACCCAGGTCGTGCAGCGCAACGAGGCCGGGCGAGCGCTGTTGCAGATTGAGCGCATCGCCGCACTCGCGCAGCCCAACTACGCGGCGTTTCTGGGCAAGGATGAGCTCGATGTCTACAAGATGGAGTACATGGAGTACGGCCCCAACGAAGAGCGCAACTGGATGCGCACGGTGTGCAGCCCCAACCAATCCACCCGTGCCGATGACGGCTTCTTGGCCTTCCAGCGGCGACCCGACGGCGGCACCCGCATCGAGTTCGTTGCCAACCAGTCCTTCCCCTTGCCGCGGATGATGGTCTTGCTGCGCCTGGACCGGTGGGTGTGGTACCGGACCTTCCTGACGAAGCATGCCTACCGGCGCTTTTGGCGCGAGACGGTCGACAACATCCTGGCGCGCTATGAAGGCCGCGACTTCGCCATCGGTCAGGCGCGCCGCGAGCGCTCGCCCGAGGTGACGGGCGTCGTTTCGGAGACCCGCAAAGGTTAACCCCATGGACTATCCCTACGCCTTCCACATCGCGCTAGACGGCAATGGCCTCAACGGACTGGAGGGGCGGGCCGGTGTCTGTGTGTTCCGCTATGACCCGGCCACCGAAAGCCATACCCACGACATCCGCTACTACGACGGCATGGCGGGGGGGCATGCCGTCAGTGTCAGTCCTGATCGCCGCATCGGCTTTCTGGGCAGCACGGCGCAGCACCTGATGTTCTATGACACCCAGACCTTGGACCAGGTCGAGCGCATCTCCACCCTGCGCTTCGAGGCCACCGACTCGTCGTTGAAAAGCACGACCCATGCGGCCTGGCTCAACAGCGACGAGGTGGTGGTGGCGATGGGCAATGGCCTGTGGCGCTGGGACATCCGCAGCCCGCACCAGGCCGAGCGCCTGGGCGACCACGGGGTCGATCTGCCGCACGCCATCAAGTTCACCGCATCAGGGCGCTACTTGGTCAGCGGCAGCATGGACCATCCCGGCCGCGGCGAGGCCTGCAAGGTCGGCATCTTCGACATGCAGACCCGCACCTCACGCTGCGTGCAACTGCCGACGACCTGCTGGCACCTGGTCTGCCACCCGCGTGAGGACCGCTTCTACGCCCTGTCGTTCAGGGTGATGCCGCAGGAGGGCCGCGACTGGCATGAGTGGGGCATTGCACAGTTCAAGGAATACGTCTTTGAGATCGACGCCGCCAGCGGCAAGGTGCTGCGGCACTGGTCTACCGGGCAGGACACGCCAGCCCACGTCAACTCCGATGTTTGCATCTCTGACCGCGAGCTCATCTACTGCAACGGCGCCAGCGGCACCGTGATGATGATCGACCTGGAGAACTTCGCCAACTACCGCATCCTGGACGTGCGCCCCGGCGTGTGGGCCCGCATGCGCGCCAGCCGCCAAGCGCTGCGCACCTTGGTGGATGCCTTCACCCGCGGGCCCATCCTCAGCGGCGGCCACCAGCACATGCGTGCTTTGCGCGTGTCGCGCGGATGCCTGGTGGACTCTGTCTATGCCTGCCAGCTGTCGGCCGATCAGTCCTTGTTGTTCACTGCCAACCGCGGCCTGAACATGATCAAGGTCTACAACTACCCCGACCTCACCGAGCGCTTGAGCGTGCGCATGCCCGAGCTGCAAAAGTTCGACCGCAGCATGAGCTGGTGGGGCGACCCGCGCCTGGGGTTTCACCACGGCACGCTGTTGAGCCCCGCCCGCTCGTCCGTTGCGGCCTGAGTCAGTCCGCCCGCCCCGCCCCACATCGCCCAACGTCGCCCAACGGATGCCGCACCATGAGCCAGCTACTGTCCAACATCGCACGCGGGCCGCAGATTCTGTTTGCCAAGCAAACCGTGCCGCGCCGCGAGTACCCCTTCGATCTCCGGCTGGAAAACTTCTCCGACGCCGACTACACGCGGGTCATTCCGTCGCTGCGCGAGGTCGAGCGTCGACTGCGGGGCGTGCCCACTGACGCCCAAGGCCTGCGCTGGATCCACCTGCCCGACACCGTGCTCTTTCTCGGCGAGCGCACGCTGGACATCCCCTATGAAAACTTCATCACCCAAGTCAACATCAGCCACGTGGGGCAGTTCTACCGCGACTCGCTGAGCGCATCCACCGTCGTCGTGGCGCGCGACGAGCAGGGCCGGCCGCTGCGCCAAGGCGTGCGCGTCGTCGCGCTGCCGCAGCCCAACTACGCCAGCTTCATGGGCAAAGGCAACCTCGACGTCTACAAGCTCGAGAGCATTGAGCACGGCGAGCACGAGCAACGCGTGTGGATGCTCACCGTGCACAGCCCCAACGGCTCCGCAGTGTGCGACGACGGCTACGTCAGCTTCAAACGCTCGAAGGATGGGGCCCGAACCGTGGTGGCCTTTCTCGCCTGCCAGAACTTCCCCGTACCGCCCCTGATGGCCCTGGCCCATTTGGACCGATGGACCTGGTTCAAGTCCCGAGTGACCGAGAGCGCCTATCGGCGCTTCTTCAACCAGATGATCGCCAACATCATGGACTGCTACCGCGGCATCGACTTTCGCGTGGGCCGCGAGGTTTCGTGATGACTGTCACCGACCACCCCCCTTCACCCAGAGGCGCCCAGTGAACATCATCGACAGCAGTGAGACCAAGGTGGACGTGCCCATCAAGCCGTCCTTCGCTGCCAACCTTCGGCAGCAGCTGGAGCGTGTGCATCGGCTGGAGATGCGCATCGTGTCCGTGCAGCGGCACCTCAGCGACCGCGGCTTGCTGCGCGCGCTGGCAGCCCTCACCAACTGGCTGGGCAACGGCTGGTTGTACCTGTTCGTCGCCGCAGGCCTGCTGTGGGGGTCATCACGACGGGCCTATCTGGTGCTGTTGACTGCGGGCCTCGCTGCCGGCGCGGCGCACGCGGTCTATCCCTGGATCAAGCGACGCATCGCCCGCCTTCGGCCTTTCGAGCGCGCGCCCAACCTGCGACCCCGCACGCCCGTGCTGGACCGCTACGCCTTCCCCAGCGGCCACTGCATGACCGCCACCGCAGTGGCCATCCCGTTCGCCCAAGGCTACCCCGAGCACGCTGGGTTGGCGGCAGCAGCCTGCCTCGTGATCGCCTGGGCCCGCATGGCCTGTGCCCACCACTACCCCACCGACCTGCTGGCGGGGATCGCGCTGGGTGCATTCATGGCCTACGGCAGCGCGGCGCTGCTGCAGCTGCTCGGGGTGCTCTGATGGCACCGTTCCCGATCCGAGTCCAAACAGACACCTTCATGGCCCGCTACGCCGCAGCCTTGCTGCGCCACCGCGTGGCCGTCATCACACTCACCTTGCTGATCACCGCCGCCCTGGGCTGGCTGGCCGCCGGCATCAAAGTGGTGATCGACCCCGCGGCGCTGGCCCCCCAGGGCCATCCCTACGTGGCAGCAACCAGCCGCGTCGAAACTGCCTTCGGGTCCAAATACCTGCTCATCATCGGCATCACCCCCAGGCAAGGAGACGCCCTGCAGCCCGCGGTGCTGGAGCGCGTGCAACGCCTCACGCACGAGCTCACGCACCAACCCGGCGTGGTCAACGCCACGGTCATGAGCCTGGCGGCCCGGCAGGCCAAGGCCATTCAAGGCACAGACGGCGCCCTGCAAGCGCGTCCGCTGCTGCCCAGCGCCACGCTCTCAGCGCCGGAAGTCGCGGCCCTCAAGCAAGCCCTGCGTGAGAACCCGGTCTACCTGGACACGGTGATCTCGGCCGACCTGCGCACCGCGGCCATCCTGGTTGAACTCAAAGAGCGCCCCGACGGCTTCCAAGCCATGGTCGACCCCGTGAGGCGCCTGGTGGCTGCGGTGGAGGGCCCCGAGGTCGACATCCGGCTCGGCGGCAACCCCGTCTACCTGGCGCAAACCGAGGCCTACGCGCAGCGCATCATGGTGCTCTTCCCCCTCGCCGTGCTCGTCATCGGCCTGCTGCACCTGGAAGCCTTTCGCACTTGGCAGGGCCTGATCCTGCCCTTGGTGACGGCCCTGATGGCGGTGGTGTGGGGCCTGGGCATCATGGGCCTGCTGGGCCAGCCGCTCGACATCTTCAACGCCCCTGCGCCCATCCTCATTCTGGCCGTGGCGGCGGGCCACGCCGTGCAGCTGCTCAAACGCTACTACGAAGAATACGGCGCCCTGCTGCTCAGCGGTGCCGCCATCTCACCGCAAACCAACCGGCAGGCCGTGATCGCGGCGCTGGTGGGTGTGGGGCCGGTCATGCTGATCGCAGGCGGGGTCGCCGCGCTGGGCCTGTTCTCGCTGACCGTGTTCGCCATCCCCACCATCCGCGCCTTCGGCATCTTCACCGGCATGGGCATCCTCAGCGCCGCCTTGCTGGAGATGAGCTTCATCCCCGCCGTGCGCTCGCTGCTCAAGCCCCCCAGCCTGATCGACCTCGCACGCGAACGCCACAACCGCGTGTGGGACCGCCTGCCCGCCTGGGTGGCCACCTGGGTCGTCACCCTCCGCGGCCGACGCCGAATGTTTGCCACCGTGCTCGCCCTCTTGATCCTGTGCGCCCTGGGTGCGCAACGCATCGTGATCGACAACGCCAGCCGCCACTACTTCTCGACGCACCTGCCGATCCAACAAGACGACGCCTTCCTCAACCAACACCTCGGCGGCACCCACAGCCTGTACGTGATGATCGAGGGCGAGCGCGCCGACGCCATCAAGTCCCCCGAGGTGCTGGCCGGCATCGAGCGCTTGCAGCGCTTCGCCCAGGCCCAGCCCGCCGTGGGCAAGACCCTGTCCATCGTCGACCACCTCCAGCGCATGAACCGCGCGATGAACGCTGACGCCCCCGGCAGCGACATCCTCCCGCGGGACGCCGCCCTCATCTCCCAATACCTGCTGCTGTACGCCCTGTCCGGCGAGCCTGACGACTTTGGCGCGCTGGTCGACTACGGCTACCAACGCGCCAAACTGACCCTGCTGCTCAAGACCGGCAGCAACCAAATCGTCGAAGACCTGGTGCGCCAACTGGAGCGCGAGGCCCGCGCCGCCTTCGGCCCGGGGGTGCGGGTGAGCTTTGGGGGTGATGTGACCCAGACCATCGCGCTCACCGACACGATGGTGCGCAGCAAGCTGCTCAACATCGCGCAAATCGCCCTGGCCATCTTCGTGATCTCCGCGCTGATGTTTCGCTCCTTGAGCGCCGGGGTGATCGTGCTCGCGCCACTGGTGGTGGCTGTGTCAAGCGTCTTCGGCGTGATGGGTGCGCTGGGCATCCCACTCAACATCCCGAACTCCCTGATCGCAGCGATGGCCGCGGGCATTGGCAGCGACTACGCGATCTACCTTCTGTTCCGCATCTGCGAGCAAACCCGCGCTGGCAGCCCAGCCCATGAAGCCGTGCGCCAAAGCTTGGCGACCGCCGGCAAAGCCGCGCTCTACGTTGCCACGGCGGTGGCCGGCGGCTACGGTGTGCTGGCCCTGTCCATTGGCTTCAACGTACACCTGTGGACGGCACTGTTCATCGGCATCGCGATGCTCGCAAGCGTAGCCGCCTCACTCACCCTCGTGCCTGGTCTGGTGCTCGCCTGGCGACCCCGCTTCATCTTCGAGCCAATGAAGCGCCACACCGCGTGGCAGCCCGCCGCCCTGGGCACGGTCCTCATCGCCAGCCTGCTGAGCTGGCCCGGCGAATCCCAGGCGCAAACGCCACCGCCAGAGCCCCTCACACCGCAGGCCATCATGCAACGCAGCGCCGACGCCTCGCGGGTCAAGGACTCCGTGGCCACCGCCACCTTCACCCTCACCCACCGCGACGGCGCGAGCCGAGTACGCCAAACCAGCGGCCTGACCCGCCTGCACGCCAACGGCATCGACACCCTGCGCATCGTGCGCTTCCTCAGCCCTGCCGACATCAAAGGCACCGCCACCCTGTTGCACGAACATGCCGCAGGCGAAGACGACATGTGGATCTACCTGCCCGCGCTGGGCAAAGTCCGCCGGCTGTCCGCGGCCAACAAACGCGACAGCTTCGTCGGCACCGACTTCAGCTTCGGCGACATCATTGGCCACAACCCCGGCCACTGGACCCACAGACTACTGCGCGAAGAAGCCATTGAAGGTGCCCCCTGCGCCGTCATCGAATCCCTTCCAGCGAGCGATGCTGTGCGCACCAGCAGCGGCTACAGCCGCCGCGAAAGCTGGGTCGACCAGCGCCACTTTGTCACCCTGCGCATGGACGTCTGGGACGTGGCCGGCAACCCACTCAAGCGCAT
Organism: Burkholderiales bacterium; assembly: GCA_031374415.1. Taxonomy (GTDB): domain Bacteria; phylum Pseudomonadota; class Gammaproteobacteria; order Burkholderiales; family Burkholderiaceae_C; genus CANHBY01. The sequence goes on along the minus strand of JANMGB010000283.1, from coordinate 1,662 downwards.
CACCGCGCGTGACATCCAGCCGGTCGGCGGCCAATCCCGCCACCAGCCCATGCAGCTAATGGCAGAAAACCTGCAAACCGCGCACCGCACGACGATCCAACTCGAAGCCTTCAAAGCCGACCAAGGCGTCGACCCCAATTTGTTCCTGCCCCAACGCCTGGAGCCCTGACCATGTCGCGCGCGATGCGCATCGGGTGCGCAGGGTGGCTCCTCAGCCTGGCCTGCACCCCCCTGCTGGCCGAACCCGGACTCGACACCACCTTGTCCCTGCGCCTGGACGGCTGGAGCGGCGAGCGCCAACTCACCGACCGCGGCGCACTGATCGCAGCCAGCGGCTGGGGCCGTGCCGTGGCCGACCTTGGCTCCGCCGGACAGATCACTGGACAAGGCTGGCTGCGCGACACCACGCGTGCCGACGGCGCGCCCCACGGCCGCGTGCGCGAGCTCTACTGGCGCACCGACCGCGGCCCGGTGTCCCTGCGCCTGGGCCGCCAACTGATCGTCTGGGGCCGGGCCGACGGCCTCAACCCCACCGACAACCTCTCACCGCGAGACCTCACGCTCCTGGTCCCCAACGACGCTGACCAGCGCCATGGCCAAGACACCGCCAGCGCGACCCTGCGCAGCGGGCTGGGCGACCTCACCCTGCTGTGGATGCCCCACGCCGCCTCCCACACCCTGCCGCTACCCCAGACACCCGGTCTGAGCTACCGCACCGCACGGCCGCCGAGCCAGCCCCAGTGGGCCATCAAATGGGAGGGGCGAGGCCAGGGCATCGACGGATCGGTGTCCTACTTCCGCGGCCACGACCCCCTGCCCGACCTCAGCATCCAAGCGGACACCGCCAGTGGGGTCGACATCCTCCTGCGCAACCAGCCGGCCCGCATCCTGGGTGCCGACCTCAGCGTGGCGCAGGGCGACCTGGTGTGGCGCGCTGAAGCCGCGTGGCTGCACACCGACAGTGCGGGGCCCCAAGACTTTCAGCATAAAAAATCGCAACTCTGGATCGTGGCCGGGGCCGACTGGCCCCTGCGCTCACACACCACGCTGGGCCTCCAACTCACCGCCAAGCGCGTCTTCAACCACACATCACCCGACACCCTGGCCTCACCCATTGAGCGCGCGGTGGCGCAACGCCAAGCCGCCGTCTCCGGCCAAACGGCGGCCAACCAAGCCGGCCTCCTATGGCGCCTGGCCCAACGCTGGCGCGATGAGCGACTGCGGGTCGAGACCAGCGGACTGATCCTGGGGCCGCGCCGCAACGGCGTCGCGCGCGCCCAACTCGACTACGCGCTGAACGACCAACTCAGCCTGCAACTCGGGGTGCACTGGCCCTTCGGTGCCCTGGACACCCCCTTTGGCCAACTGTCGGGCAACCGGGTGGGGTATGTGCAATTGAGGTACGGGCTGACGGTGCCGAGCGTGGGGTTTTGAGCGCGCCGAGGGACGCGAATCGTGAGCTGTCTCAGCAGCTTGCCCAGCACCGCTTATCTTTAGTCACGAGGATGGCGATGCCAACGGGTACTAGGGGCTGTTCGGAAAAGAAGTCGGGGAGAATGGCGGCCTTTTGAGGCAGATGACCGAAGAACGCCACGCGTTGGATGACGAGCAGTGGGAGAGGTTGGGGAAGGTGTTGCCACGTAGTCAAGGAGGTCAAGGAAG
>JANMGB010000249.1:0-3764 GCA_031374415.1 Burkholderiales bacterium | reverse complement strand
CCTTCCTTGACCTCCTTGACTACGTGGCAACACCTTCCCCAACCTCTCCCACTGCTCGTCATCCAACGCGTGGCGTTCTTCGGTCATCTGCCTCAAAAGGCCGCCATTCTCCCCGACTTCTTTTCCGAACAGCCCCTAGTTGCTCCTCCGGGCATGGGAAAAACGACGGTGCTGCTACAAGTCGCCGAAGGCATGATCTCAGAAGGTGCTGGGCTGCCGCTTTTCGTGCCGCTTGCCGACTGGGCGACCGACAGCAGGGATCTCTTGCCATCCATCCTCCATCGTCCTTGCTTCAAGGACGTATCGGAAGACGCGCTGCGCACTGCGGCCGCCGAGCCCGGAGTAGTGCTCCTACTGGACGGCTGGAACGAGCTAGATGCATCGGGACGGCAGCGCGCACGCGTTCAGCTGGTTCGTCTGAAGGCCGAGCTGCCCAACCTGGGCATGATTCTCTCCACCCGCCAGCAGTCACTCGGTGTTCCCGTCGAGGCGATGCGCGTGGATCTTGAGCCGCTGAGCTACCGGCAGCAGGAAGCGATAGCGCGTGAACTAGCGGGAGACGCGGGCGTTCGCCTGGTCGACAAGGCCTGGCGGACGCCTGGAATCCGGGATCTGGTTACGATCCCGCTTTACCTGACCGTTCTTCTGTCGCTGCCAGGAGGCACCGCATTCCCGACCACCAAGGAAGCGCTGCTGAGCAGCTTCGTGCAGGCTCACGAGGCGCAGCATGAGCGTGCCGAGGTTTTGAGAGAAAAACTGGCGGGGCTCCACGATCGCTACCTGCGCAGTCTCGCGACCCAGGCCAACAGGGCATCTGCCGTCGCGCTCTCAGATCAGGACGCCCGCCGGAGTGTGGCGGATACCTCCAATCTGCTGCTGCGGGAGGGCCAGGTCTCGTCCGTGCTCCAGCCTCACGATGTTCTCGAGACGCTCGTCAGCAACCATGTCCTCCAGCGCGCTGGAGACGGGCTCGGGTACTCGTTTCAGCACCAGCAGTTTCAGGAGTGGTACGCATCGCTCGAGGTCGAGGTCGAGGACCGCATCACACGTGGCTCCGTCAATCCCGCCGAATTGCGTCAGCTGCAGCTGGAGATCCTCGACGCCCCCGCCTGGGAAGAGGCGATCCTTTTCGCCGTTGAGCGACTTTCTGTTCGTAACGACGGTTCGGGCGCCTCGCCCAAAGCCTGCGGGAGAGCGGTGCTAGCCGCGCTCGCGGTCGACCCGCTGCTCGCCGCAGAAATGGTCCACCGTGCCTCAGAGGCTGTGTGGGACTTGGTGACCGGTGAGATCCAGGAGTTTGCGCGGGCGTGGCATGTGCCAGGCACGATCGACCGCGCGCTGCGGCTCATGCTGACATCGGGGCGACCGGAATTTCGAGACATCGTGTGGCCGTTGGTAAGCCACGAGAACGACCAGATGAGTCTGCGCGCGCTGCGCAACTGCCACCAGCTTCGACCGTCAGTGCTGGGAAGCGACGCCGCAGCATGCGTCGCCGCGCTCCCGAAGGGCCCAAGGGAGGTGCTACTGCACGAGCTGGCGATGAACGGAGACCTGGAAGGTTTGGATTTCGCGACGGCGCTTGCCCGGTCCGACACGGATTCGGATGTCCAGGTGTCCGTGATCACAGCCCTGTCCTTCCGTCGGGCCGATCACCATGTCGTCGAGGTCATCCGGGGTGCTTCGGACGCCACATTGGATCAACTCGCCCGTCTACGCATTCTCGATCAAGACGACATCTCCGATGTGCAGTGCGTCGAACGGCTCCTCCTGGCAAGGCGGCGAGTTGCAGAGGCAGAGAACGACTGCGATCGCCTGAAACACATCGCGCGCAACCCGCGCGACGAGCAACAAGAGATCGTCCTGTTCGACTTGCTGTCGCGGATGGAAATCCCGGGCGATGACCAAAGATTCAGATACCTTGTTCAGGAACTCCAGATGCACTACCCCGGTGTCGTGGCCAGAGCACTCCTCGATCGGGTACGTGAAGGTCGCGCAGTCTTCTTCGGCGCGGGCGAGGTCGTTTCTCCCGCACATCTGGTCGTTGATGACGAAGCACTGTTGCGCATCGCGCAAGAAGATCTAGGCGAATTCAGCCAGCGCGCGTCCATCGCTGCCTCGGTGCTCGGACCTTGCTCCGTGGCTGCGATGCTCGATCGCCTGTTCGAACTCGACCCGAAACGCAAGGTCGGCAACGAGTGGAACCGTGAGGTTGGCAACGTGTTCGATGGTCTTCAAAGGCGGCTGGCACTCGCATCGGCCGAGAGCATTCTCGAGGCGGTGGCGCAGCGTTCCGCCGATGCGGCCGTCCCCCAGATAGCCCTGATGGCGGAGGTCTTGGTCATCTGCCGGGGGCAACAATCGGCAAATGATCGCCCCTTCAGCCCGCAATCGCGCGAGACGGTCGGAGGGCTCGTGGAAGACTGGGCTCATCGCATGTTGGCGTCCGGCGTGGCGACGCGAAGCCAGACAGCGAGCCTCGCGCGGCTCGCCGCCTGCGCGGCGTCGGACCGATTGCTTCCCGTTCTCCAAGCCTTGCTCGACGACAACCTTCAACGACTTCGTGCTTTCCGCGTGCAAGCTGAAGCGGAACACTGGCGGCAAGGTGAGGCGACCAACGAGGCTCGAACCCCTCACACCCACGAGTACGCGCGAGCCCTTCTTCAGATGCCGGGCCTGGATACGCGTCGCGTCCTGTATAGCTACCTGGGCGACCCGCACTTCGGCGAGGAAGCCGCCGGGGTCCTTGTCGAGCACTGGCGGCTCGCCAACGAGCCCGTACCGGATTTACCCCGGCTATACGGCAAGCAGGTCTTCTCACATTTGGCGGCGGCTCGCGCACGGCTTGCGGCCATGCCCGACCAGGCTTGCGAAGAGGCTGACGCCATCTTCAAGGTCATTCAGGACGGCCTCGATGGCGACACCGAAGAGCGTCGGCAACACGCGGTCGCGCTTGGCATCAAGGCTGTACGGCTCCCACACGGCAAGTGGCGGGACTTGGCAGGACGGCTGCTCGCCGTAGCTCCTCGTCGGGCGCGCTGTTCCTTGCTGCTGAATCTCGGCCTATCTGGTGTCGTGCTGTCTCTGGACGATGTCGCGCGCGGGATCAACGACACGCTGGATGCCGCTAAGGAACAGGCTTGGATCCTCACCCAAAGCGACGGCTACGAAATGAGGCAGTGGCTGCAGCTCCTGCCCCTCACCGATCAGCCGGTCCTTGGCCTGGATCGCCTACACGCGCTGCCTGACGCGTTCAAGAATCCAAGGTTGCTCGAGGACGTGATGCTCGCTTGCCGAAGCCTGCCAGGCGACGATGGCGCCCAGTGCCTGCTCAGGCTGGCAGAGCAGTTCCCCGAGTTCCTGGTCCATCACGGCTGGCACCACGCGGTGTTCGGACTGGCTACGAAGTCCGCTGACATCGCGCAGTTTCTGGTGGCACTGGCGGCCCAGGGTGCGTTTGCCCAACGCAATCCCGACCAGTGGTTCATCACGCGCGAGTTCGCCCAGCTGATCGAGGCGCATCCCCAAGTGCGAGCTAGGGTCTATGAATTGCTCGCGGACGGCCCGACGAGCGCGGGACTGTTGATGCTGACCGAGGCGGTATCCGAGGCGCCCGACACGACCGGCCTAGGGCGTGTTAACAATTACCCAATGCCGACGTAGGCACAAACGAGGGTGATCATGGCCAAGAAGTTGCGAGCCAATTTTTCATAACGGGTGGCGACCCGGCGGAATTGCTTGATACGGTTGAAGAAGCGTTCAACCAC
>JANMGB010000248.1:0-17650 GCA_031374415.1 Burkholderiales bacterium | reverse complement strand
GTGGTTGAACGCTTCTTCAACCGTATCAAGCAATTCCGCCGGGTCGCCACCCGTTATGAAAAATTGGCTCGCAACTTCTTGGCCATGATCACCCTCGTTTGTGCCTACGTCGGCATTGGGTAATTGTTAACACGCCCTAGGGTGGGCGCCACGACAACCGTGGCGTTCTCAGCCGCCGAACACTTTTTTCAGTATGGCGCTGCCGGTGCCCACCGGGTTTTGGCGAATTTTGCGTTCTTCCTCGCCGATCATGAAAAACAAGCCATCCAGCGCCTTGGCGGTAACGTAGTGCTGTAGGTTGGCGTCTTCCGCTTTGACCAAACCCAGGCCCATGGCCTTGCCTGCCACGGCGTTGTACTTGGCAGCCAAAGCCACTTTTTCGGTTTGGCGCGTGACGATGGGCAAAAACTTCTCAGTCAGGGGGGTGCGCGTCTTGTTGGCAAAGAACTGCGTGACCGAGTTGTCGCCGCCTTGCACCACCTGCACGGCATCGTTGACGCTCATGCTTTTGACGGCACTCGCAAGCAACGCCTTGGCCTCGGGCACAGCCGCCTCAGCGGCACGGTTCATGGCGGTTTCGAGCTCTTCGATGCGCTTCTTCTGGCCCGTGGCTTTGAGCATCGCGGCGGCATCTTGAAGCATCCCGGGCAGGGGGATGCGCACTTGGGGGTTGCCCAAAAAGCCATCGGTCTTGCCCAGCAAGGCGACAGCGGCTGCGGCGCCACGTTCTAGCGCAGCACGCACGCCCGACGCAGCGTCGATCTCACTCAGTGCCGCATGGGCCGGGCTGGTGATCAGTGCGCAGGCCGGCCACAACGTGGCGGCTTGCAACAGCTGGCGGCGTTTCATTGAGGGCTCGCGACGGTTCATGACTGTTTCTCCCGGCAGAAAAAATGCGATTGTCGCCCAATGGCTTGCGGGTTCGCCTTCAGCCCATCTCTGCCAAGTGGTATCTGCGAAAATGACCAACCACCACTTCAACCAAAGGCGCCCAGCATGCGCAAAGAAAAGATACTCCGCTCGATTCGACGCGACGGGCTGGGCATTGAGATCGGTCCCAGCCATAACCCCCTGGCCCCCAAGCGTGAAGGTTTTCAGGTTCACATCATCGACCACCTGAGTCGTGAGAAATTGGTAGAGAAGTACACCAGCCACAACGTCAACCTCGACAACATCGAAGAGGTCGATTTCATCTGGAACGGTGAGTCGTATGTTGAACTCATTGGAAAGGCCAAGCACTACGACTGGATCATTTCTTCTCACACCATTGAGCATGCGCCCGACTTGATTGGTTTTTTGAACAATTGCGCCGATGTCTTGAAAGACGATGGTGTGATCTCTCTGGCCATTCCTGACAAGCGCTATTGCTTTGATCATTTCAGGCCGATCAGCGGCCTGGGGAGCGTGGTGGACGCTCATTTCCAGAAAAAAACCATCCATTCACCTGGCTTGATCGCCGAGTATTTTTTGAACGTTGTGGCCAAAGGTGATCACATCGCGTGGCATGCAGCCCACGAAGGGGACTACCGGCTTATTCACACATTGGACGAAGCCAAGGCACACATGGCTTTGGTGACGCAACAACAGTCCTACGTCGACGTCCATGCCTGGTGTTTCGTGCCCAGTTCGTTCCGGTTATTGATTCACGACCTGTTCTCGCTCGGGCTGATCTCTTTGAAAGAAGCTGATTTTTTGCCCACCGAGGGGTGTGAGTTCTATGTGAACCTGAGCAAATCCGGCCCTGGCGTTCAAAGTTCCAGGCTCGAACTGCTGGCCGCGATCACCCATGAAGTCGCGCTCCCTGCGGTGGTTGTTCAGCGTGCTCATGCTGAAGTTGTGGCGCCACAGGACGCACTACAGCCAGTTGCCTGTTAGGCCTTGTTCGCAAAGCCCTCACCCATCCATTGGTCGGCTGCGCTCTCCACCACCGCGGCCAGGGGCAGACCGGACTTGCGACGCTGACGCAGCTCGGTGGCATCGTTGCCCTTGAACAGGCTTTCTCGGATGAGGTTGTTGCCATCGATCGCCTTCAAGTCCAGCGCATGCTCATCGACCCGGTTGAGCGTGCGCAAAATGTCGTCGCGCAATTTGTGGCGTTGTTTGGTTTTCGGATCAACGATCTCGCCGTCGAGGCCAAAACGACAGGCTTGAAAGCGGTTGAAGGTGTAGACCAGGTAGTCGTCTTCCTCGGGCTCGAAGGGTTTTTCGGTGAGCAGGTGGCGGCAGATGCACTGCAGGTAGCAGGCCAGGGCCGCGGCCTTGTCCACGGTCAGGGGGGTGTCGCAAACGCGCAGCTCGATGGTTCCAAACTCAGGCTTGGGGCGGATGTCCCAGTAAAAGTCCTTCATCGAGCGCACCACGCCCGTGCTGGTCATTTTGTCGAAGTAGCGACCAAAATCATCCCAGGTCAGGCAAAACGGCGCCCGCCCAGACAAGGGGAAGGCGAACACAGAGTTGAGCCGCGCTGAATCAAACCCCGTATCAATCCCCTGCACATAGGGCGATGAGCCACTCAGCGCAATGAAGTGCGGCACATAGCGTGACAAGGCGTGCAACAACCACAGCGCGGTGTCACCGTTCTCGCAGCCCACATGCACGTGCTGCCCGAAGATGGTGAACTGCTTGGCCAGGTAGCCATACAGCTCGTTCAAATAGCGAAAGCGGTCGGTGGGGTAAATCTGTTGCGAGCTCCATTGCTGATAGGGGTGGGTGCCGCCCCCGGCAATGCCAATGTTGAGTTTTCGTGCTCCATCGGAGAGTTGCTTGCGCAGGTCATGCAGCTCGGCCAGCAACGGGCCATGGGCATGTTGAATGGAGGTGCCGATCTCGATCATGCTGCGCGTGATCTCGGGCTTCACGTCCCAGGCGCCGCTGTGCTTGCTCAACACACGCAACAAATCGTCCGCCTGGGGGATCAGGTCGTAATCGTTGGTGCTCAGGAGTTGGAGCTCGAGTTCAACCCCCAGGGTCAAGACTTCAGAGCGTCCAAACGCGCCCAGGGCGCCAATGTCATTTTGAGAATCAGGCATCGGGTTTCAGTACAAAAAGAAGGGCAGGGGGCTCATGCGTCGTCACCCTCTGAGGCCAGATAGCGCAGGGACAGCGTCGTCCACAGGGGGCCTGTGACTTGCATCAAGGTGGTGGCCACGAGCAGCGCGCGGATGACGTCGGCATCGACCCCCGGCAAATGGCTTGACCAGGCAAAGGTGTCCGCGGCCAGCAGCACGGCCAGACTGCTCATGGGTTGCAGGGCGAGCGTCAATGCCACCGACTGCCGCAGGCTCAAACCACTGGGCCGCGCCAGCACCACCAAGGCCAGGCCCTTGCCCAACAGCCGGGCCACGATGATCGCGAGCACCCAAGGCCAAACGGTGCCCAGGCCGTCCAGGGTGAGCAGCATGCCCAGGCAGATGAACAGCAGCGCACTGAGTGCGGAGCCCGCCGAGCCAAACTGCGCCTCCACCGCCAGCCCATGCCGCATGCGGTTGCGCGCCACCACGCTGGCCACCAGCAAAGCCAACAAAGGAGACAAGGTCCATTGCGCCGCGAGCAGGCTGGCAATGACCACCAGCGCGATTTGCAGCACCGGCATCGTGGGGGTGTCCCGCACCAAGGGGCTGAGTTTTTCCAGAATCAGGGCGCACACGATGCCCAACACCACCGAGCCCGCCACCACCCACAGCGCACCGATGGCGGCCTGGGACAGATCATGGCCCGAGGTGGCTGCGATGACACGCCAGACCTTGAGCGCCAGGATGGCCAACACGCTGTTGATGGCCGTCATTACCAGCAGGCGTTCACTCACTTGGCCGCGTGGTCTGGACTCGTGCATCACCCCCATGATGATCACCGGCGAGGTGGACATCGCCACCGCCCCCACGGCCGCAGCTGAGAGGGCCGACACCCCCATGGCCATCAGGCTGAACATCACGGCCAAGCCGGCCACCAGGCCCTCGAGCAGGCAGCTCAAGGCCAGCAGGGGGTTGTCAAACAGCCAGCGCAGCCGAATCCGGCTGCCCAACTCAAACACCAACACGGCGATGGCCAGGTCCAGCAGGGGCTTCCAGGGATCGAGTTCGGTGCGCTCAATCAATCTCAGCAGCAGCGGCCCGGCCAGGGCCCCTACGAGCATGAATCCGCACACGCGGGGCAGGCGCAAGCGCTTGTGCAGTTCTTCGGCCAGCACCACAGCCAAGGCCATCAACAAGGCCAGGCCCAAGACAGGGTCGGCGCCCCTCAATGGGTCGAGTGACCAACCGGAGGGCAGTTGAGGCACGCCCGTCACAGTTTGGGATGCAACAGAGGCTGGGGCAGCAGTAACGGGCAGGGTGGATTCAGTCATGCAAAGGAGAGTTCAAGAGGCGATCTCGGCTTGGGTACCGGCTGTGCCGCTGAGGCAGCGTGCAACCACCCGTCGCACGCGAGTGCGGCAACGCATGGTTGTGAGCTCAAGTTGACAAAAGCTCGACCGTACCCCGTGAGTCGCATCGCGTCAATGCCTTGAAAACGGTCTGATTGGCCCTATGTACGCCGCTATCCCCTGACATCCTCCTTTGCCCGAGGGCCTGTTGGGGCTGTTGCCACAGAAACCACCTCATCTCATCATGGAAAAACAAACCCGCGCTTTTCAAGCTGAAGTTAAACAAATCCTTCATTTGGTAACGCATTCCCTGTATTCCAACAAGGAAATTTTCCTGCGCGAATTGATTTCAAACGCCTCCGATGCCTGCGACAAGCTGCGTTTTGAGGCCTTGAACCAGGCCGAGTTGCTCGAAGACAATCCCAGCCTGGATGTTCGCATCAGTTTCGACCCTGAAGCCAAGACCATCACCATCACCGACAACGGCATTGGTTTATCGGCTGACGAGGCGGTGTCCAACCTGGGAACCATTGCGAAAAGCGGCACCCGCGAGTTCATGGCGACCTTGGAGGGCGATCAGAAAAAAGACGCCCAGCTGATTGGTCAGTTCGGTGTGGGTTTTTACAGCGGCTTCATTGTGGCCGACCGCATCACGGTCGAGTCGCGCCGCGCTGGCTTGCCCACGCAAGAGGGGGTGCGCTGGACGTCTGAGGGCACGGGCGATTTCGAGATCGAATCGATTGAGCGCCCGCAGCGGGGCACCAGTGTCATCTTGCACCTGCGCGAGGGTGAAGAAGAATTCTTGTCCGCCTGGAAGCTGCGGGCTGTGATCAGCAAGTACTCCGATCACATCTCCTTGCCCGTTTTGATGCTCAAAGATGAGTGGGACGCCGAGGCTCAAAAGCAAGTTCAAACCACTGAATGGGCGCCCATCAACAAGGCCGCTGCCCTGTGGACGCGGGCCAAGAGCGACATCACCCCAGAGCAATACATCGACTTTTACAAGCAGATCAGCTACGACCAGGAAGCCCCGCTGGCCTACACCCACAACCGTGTGGAGGGCCGCAGCGAGTACACCCAGCTCCTGTATATCCCCAGCAAAGCGCCATTTGATCTGTGGAACCGTGACAAGCGCGGTGGCGTGAAGCTCTACGTCAAGCGGGTGTTCATCATGGACGATGCCGAGGCCTTGATGCCTGTGTACCTGCGCTTCGTCAAGGGTGTGATTGACAGCGCTGACTTGCCACTGAACGTGTCACGCGAGTTGCTGCAAGAAAGCCGCGACGTCAAAGCCATTCGCGAAGGCAGCACCAAGCGCGTGCTGAGCATGCTTGAATCGCTGGCACAAAGCGAAGATGAGGCTGAGCGTGCCAAGTACGCCGCCTTTTGGGGTGATTTCGGCAGCGTGCTCAAGGAGGGCATCGGCGAAGACCACGCCAACCAAGAGCGTCTGGCCAAGCTCTGCCGTTTTGCGTCCACCCATGCGGATCAGGGCGTGTCCTTTGAAGACTATGTCAGCCGCATGAAGGAAGGCCAAGAAGCCATCTACGTCATCACGGCGGACAGTCTGGCCGCTGCCAAGAGCAGCCCGCAGCTCGAAATTTTCCGCAAGAAGGGCATTGAGGTGTTGCTGCTGACAGACCGTGTCGACGAGTGGATGCTCAGCCACTTGTTCGAGTTTGACGGCAAGTCCCTGCAAAGTGTGGCCAAGGGTGCGGTTGATTTGGGCAAGCTGCAAGATGACACCGAAAAGAAGCAGGCCGAGGAGATCGCCACCGCGTTCAAGCCCGTGCTGGACAAACTCAAGGATGCTCTGAAAGAGCGCGCCAAAGATGTTCGCGTCACCACGCGGCTGGTGGATTCACCGGCCTGTTTGGTGGTGGAAGAGGGCGACATGAGTGGGCATTTGGCGCGCTTGCTCAAGCAGGCCGGGCAAGCGGCCCCCAAGTCCTTGCCCACGCTGGAGGTCAATGCCGAGCACGCTTTGGTTCGGCGTTTGAAAGACAGCGTTCAGTTTGAAGACTGGGCTCACATTTTGTTCGACCAAGCCTTGTTGGCCGAGGGTGGACAGTTGGAAGACCCCTCAGCCTACGTGCGCCGGGTGAATGCTTTGTTGACGGCCGCTTGAGGCGCGCGGACTGAGGCACGCCGCCCCTCCTCATGGCTCGGGAGGGGGCGTGGTGTGGCGTGGTCCGTTGAGCGCCCCTTATTCCCCCATCGCCGCGACTTGCTCGCGGAGTTGGGTGGTTTGCTGGGCCCAGTACGACGACCCGCCAAACCATGGGAAGGCCACTGGAAACGCTGGGTCTTGCCAACGCTTGGCCAGCCAGGCGCTGTGATGAATCAGGCGCAAGGTGCGCAAGGGTTCAATCAAGGCCAACTCAGCGTCGTTGAAATCGTGAAAGTCCTCGTAGCCTTGCAACAGCGAGCGCAGCTGCAAGCGTGCGGCCTCGGCGTCACCTGACAACAGCATCCAGATGTCTTGAATCGCCGGTCCCATCATGGCGTCATCAAGATCAACAAAATGAGGGCCATCGGCCGTCCAAAGCAAGTTGCCTGCATGACAGTCGCCGTGCAGGCGCAGGCTGCGTGGCTTCACGTGATCGAAGGCAGCATCTACCCGTTGCAGGGCGATCTGCGTGATGGCGGCCCAGGCGGATTCGGCATCAGGGGGCAACTGGCCGTGCTCAAGCAACCAGGTCCGTGAGGCCCAGCCCAGGTGTTGAGGTGTCAGGCTCACGCGGTGGCTGAAGGCGCTGCGCGCGCCCACTCGGTGCAGGCGACCTAAAAAGCGACCAATCCAGGCCAGTGTGGCGGGGTCTTCCAGCTCAGGGGCGCGGCCTGCGCGGCAAGGTGTGACTGAAAACCTAAAACGGCTGGCCTCGCCGCCGCCCATGCAACCCTCACCCAGTGTGGGCGGGGTGCCGTGCACCTCGATGGCGTGCCCTGGGGCGGCGTGCAGTGTCCACGGGGCCATCACGGGGATTTCATCGGCCACCAGCTCAGCCGCAAACTGGTGCTCTTCCAGGATTTGAGCGTTACTCCAGCGCCCAGGGCGATAAAACTTGACCACGCTCATGCGGCCGTCGTCCAAGCCCACTTGAAAGACGCGGTTTTCATACGAATTGAGCTGCAGCATCCGCCCATCTGCTGGCAGGGCGACGGCATCCATGGCCTCCAGCACCACCATGGGGGTGAGCTGGCTGTAAGGAGTCAGGGGAGTGTCAAGCAATGTGGCCTTTGACTATTAGGCTTTGAATCAATCGGAGCCGGAGGGTGCGTAACGGGCTTCTTCCACGTCACCTTTGAGCTTTTTTCCAAGCCGTTCGGAGGGCACCATGTCTTCCAGTGTGACCTTGACCACGCTGGGGGCCACCGGCGCGGAGTCGGCCAAGTTGATGACTTGTTCAATCGTGGGTGCTGGGGGCCTTTCGCCGTCCAGCTCGCCTGGCCCTGTGGCCTCACCGAGGTCATCGAGACGGCTGTCCAGGGCGAAGAACGAGTCTTGGAAGACATTCGACTCTTGCCACATGATGTTGCGCTGGGCGCGGCGTGTTGCCACCGTGCTGGCCAAAGACTCACGTGCACGAAAGAGTGCCTCATCGTGGGGGTTTTTGTCGGCGGGGTTGTCCGTGAAGACAGATTCAGACGTGCTCGGTGCGGCAACCGCTTCGGGCGTTTGGGGGGAGTCCTCGTCGCTCGGATATAAGGCGTCGCTCAGGATGGGTTCGGTCGCTGGTTCCCTTGCGAGCGGCTCACTCTGCGCGGGTGTGTCGGTGGCTGCGTCCAACTCAGTGGCTGCACTGGCGACCGCTTGTCGGGCAATGTGCGCCGCGGCTTGAGCTGCTGCGGCTTTGGCTGCCGCGACGGCACCAGGCCCGCCCAGTGGCTCTGAGACCGGGGTGCCGGAGCCCGAGCTGGTCTTGGGTAGAAGCGCATAGATCTCGGCGGCACTGGGCAGTTTGCCGGCCGGGGTGCGCAGGTAGCGTACACGGCAACTGCGCAGTACGGCGCGTTTGATTTTCATGCTGCGGCGCAAGTGGTCATGCGATTCGCTGGTGCGGTCTTTGTCAATGTCGATGGCCGCCAACACACGCCCATTGGGCGCGCAGATCGCGAAAGTCACATAGTTGGATCCCAAAATGTCATACCAGTAGCGAAGCTGGCCCAGCTCAATGGGCTGGCAAAAGCGCACCAACGGCAGCTTGGACAAAATGACATGGTTGGGCAGCGTTTCTTTCAGCATGCGGTACACGCGGCGCTCGCCGGTGGTGAACACCGCGCGCGCTGTGAGTGCCCACTCAGTGGGCAAGGGCCTGCTTGTCGGTTTACTGCGTCGTCGCCAGAACATCATGGCCGACATGCCTGCGGCCACCAGGATTCCGGTCACAACCAGCAACCAAAGGGGAATTTCAATCATCATAGGGCGGGTCTTTCTGGCAGCAGCACGGTCGACCCCAGTATCCAGGGTAAACGGCTGATGTTACCCATTGTTGCGCAACACTACCACCCCCGACTAGCGGGTGGTGGCTTGTACCGTTGAAACTTCATTTGAAAGCCTAGTACCCCGTCTCAGTGGATTTGAAAGGTTCGAAGTCGATGGGTTCATTCGTCAGGCTAGGCGCAAACCGCAGCGATACCCGTAGGTATCGCGAGGATTTGTAACGACGCATGGCGGATGAAGACACGGCTTCCAACCTTTCAAATTCACTGAGACGGGGTACTAGAGTCGTATCAAGTCACAGGTTTCAGTCGCCTACTCGCAGCAGCTCAACTTCAAACATCAAGGTGGCATGGGGAGGAATCACGCCGCCAGCGCCTTGTGCGCCGTAGCCCAACTCAGGCGGAATCACCAAATGGCGGGTGCCGCCGACTTTCATGCCCTGAACGCCTTCGTCCCAGCCCTGGATCACCCTGCCTTCGCCCAAACCAAAGATGAAGGGGTCGCGCCGGTCTTTGCTGCTGTCGAACTTGGCGCCCTGGATCCCATTGTTGTAGAGCCAACCGGTGTAGTGCACGGTCACGGTCTGACCCGTTTCAGCGGTGGCGCCGTTGCCCAGCTCAATGTCTTTGTACTGCAATCCGGAGTCGGTGGTGTTCATGATCCAAAATCCTAAGCGGTCTGTGTGGGCTCGACATCATGCCATTGCCCAGCGCTTCGGACCTGCCAGGCATGCACCGCTGCCATCAAACCTTCGTGCAGAGTTGGCCTGCGCCAGAGCTCGGTTGGCAAGTTCAGGCCCAAGATGTGGGCGCTATCCTGCAGGGCTTGACGCGCGCGCTCGGGCGTGTTGACCTCTGCGGCGGGTGCCCCCAGGTGTTTGGACAACTTGCGTGCTTGATCGTCGCACACCAAGGGCGTGTGCAAGTAGCCGGTTGCAGGCAAGTTGAGGCACTTCTGCAGATGAATTTGTCGGGCGGTGTTGCTGGCGAGGTCTTCACCGCGCACGACGTGGGTCACGCCCTGCGCGGCATCGTCGACCACCACAGCCAACTGGTAGGCCCACAACCCATCGCGGCGCTTCAAGACGAAATCACCCACGGCCTGCGTCACGTTTTGGGATTGCTCGCCCAGGCGGCGGTCTGTCCAGGCGATGTGCAGGGGCTCCGTGGCGCTACCTGCCCGCAGGCGCCAGGCGCTGTTGGGCCTGCCAGACAGACCCCGTTGGCGGCAGGTGCCGGGGTAAATCGGCTCACCGTCGTGTCCGACATCCGCAGCCTGGTGCCCGAGGGTGTCCCGAATCACCTTTCGGCTGCAATCGCAGGCATAGACCTGGGCTGTCGATTGCAACTGTGCCAGTGCCATTTCATAAAGCGCTGTGCGCTGTGATTGCCAGACGGGTGGGGCATCAGGGTGCAGTCCGATGCAGGCCAACTGGCCCAACATCACCTCGACCCACCGGGGGTCACAGCGTTGTGCGTCCACATCTTCAATGCGCACCAGCCAGCGCCCTTGGTGGGCCTGGGCATCCAACCAGCTGGCCAGCGCGGCGGCCAGCGAGCCTGCATGCAGCGGACCACTGGGCGACGGGGCAAAACGGCCGACGTAAGGGGGCATCTCACCGCGGCCCAAGGGGGCCTGCAGGGTGGGTCAGGAGGGCTTGCCGTGTGCCGGGCTGGGCCAGTTGGCTCAGCCACCATTGCAGGGCCCGACCGGGCGGTGCGGCGTCCCCTGCCTGGCGCCAGGCATAGGCCAGCGTGGCCTCACTCACGGGGCGTTTGACGCGCTTGACGACCAAGCGACCGGCTTCAATGTGGGGCCGGGCCAGCGGCTCGGGCAAGAACCCACACCCCAGGCAGCGCAGCTGCGCTTCCAGCTTGCCGTGAAGCGAGCTCACGGTCAGCACATCTTGACCGGCCAGCAGATTGAATGTGGCGGGTGACAGGCGCTGTGCCGAGTCGGCCACCGCCACGGCGCGGTGGGCTTGCAGCTCAGCGTCGCTCAGGGGCTCCTCTTGCTTGGCCAGGGGATGGTGCGGTGCCACGGCAAACACGAACGACAGCGTGCCCAGGGGTTCAATGCGAATGCCCGCCGGAGGCGAGAGGGGGGCATGAACCACGCCAATGGACAAATCGACTTGGCCAGAGATCAGTGCCTCCCACGTGCCGGTCAAGATCTCGGTACGCAGACGCAGCCGCGTGCTTGAAGGGGCCCAGATCCCGTCAGGAGCCAAGGCATAAAACGCCTCACACAGCTCAAACAGCGTAGTGGATGAGATGACGCCATCGACCGCCACGGCGAGCTGGGGCTCCCAGCCTGTGGCCACCCGACGCACTCGATTGGCCACGCATTCCATTTCCGCGAGCAAGCGCCGGCCCTCAATCAAAAGCTCCTCGCCGGCCGCTGTGAGGCGGGCTTGGCGTGTGCTGCGATCAAAGAGCAGCACGTCCAGAGCGTCCTCCAACTGCCGCACGCTGTACGTCAATGCTGAAGGAACTTTGTCCAGGGCCCGCGCGGCCGCAGCGAAGCTGCCCGCAGTGGCAATGGTGTCGATCAGTGCCAGGGCTTCGGGGGTCAGGGCGTGATGGCGTTCAAGCATGGTGAACTGTTGAGGGCAGGCCGCCAGGGCCCAGGCGCTCATCAGCTGCGGATGGGCAGGAGATCATACGGGATGGGAAATTTGCGAGCGTTGGCAGCCGGTTCACTCTGGCCGCCAGCGGTTGGGCAGAGTCCATCAGCATGGACCAACTGGCCAAGTGCTCGGCTGTGGCTTGCTGCATCCATTGGGCGTAGTGCGCCGTGGCCTCGTGCCTTGCGGGATGGGCGCTATCGATCAGCGCTGCGGCCGCACGGTGGCCTGATTCGAGGGCAAAGGCAAGGCCCTGGCCGCTGAGTGGTGAATGGGTGCAACCGGCGTCGCCCGCCACCACCCAGCCAGGACCGCACATGCGTGTGGCATGCACCACAGGGCAGGCTTGAGTCCATGCGCAGCTCACTGCTGCGCCATGCGCAGCGTCGCGCAGCAGTTGCGAGGAGTCAAGCATTTGCTGCCAAAGCGTCTGCGTTGGGGGCCAATGGGGTTGTCTGTGGGGGGGCATGACAAAGGCGATCAACGCCCGACCTTGTGGCGCGGGCAGGCCATAGCCCCAGGCTTGGCCCAGGGACTCCAGCAGCAGCATCGGGTCGTCGTCAGTCCAGGCTCGTGGCACGTGGCTCAGTTGGGCCAGCAGGGCCACCTCTCGGGCAATGCAATGGGTGTCACTGCCCACGTCGCGCAGCAGGCGGCGGCTTCGGCCCACCGCGAGCACCAGTTGGGTGGCATGGACGGCATGACCTTCTGAGGTGGTGATACGCCAGCTATCGGGCGCGCGCGCGATCATGCTGACACGGGCGGCTTGTCGATGCGCGCCAGCTGCCTGAGCTTGCGCACGCAGCCAGGCGTCAAAGGGTGTGCGGTGGACGAGCCAGCCGCTGCCCCACGGGTCGACGATGGAGTGTGCAGTGTGCACGGGGCCTGCCCCCCACCGGCTGCGAACGCCAGGGCACTCGCGGGCTTGGCACAGAGCCGGGTGGTCTGCCAGTGCCAGCTCCGCCAACAAATGGACCGCGCGTGGGGCCAATCGTTCGATCACCGCACGGCGCGGGCTGGGCTCGGCGTGGATCAGCCGTACGCGCGCGCCAGCGCGTGCGGCTGTCAGTGCGGCGCAAGCACCGGCCGGCCCCCCGCCGATCACGGCAACGTCGCAGTGCGTCACAGGCGGCTCACGGCACGGTGGTGTTGCGCTCATGCTCCAGGTGATAGAAGGCGGGGCCTTCACGCACGAAGCCGAGCTTGTGGTAGTGCTCGATGAACTCTTGGCCCGTCGGTGCGCCTGGGCCGGAGGGCCAGGCGCCCGGATTGGCGCGGGTCCATTCTTTGAAAACCCGTGGCATGCTATCGAAGTCGGCCTTGTTGAGGTAGGCAATATCGGGCCGCTGTGCGGGCCACCAGCCACGGTTGTTTTGCAGTGTGCAGGCGAGGAAATCAGTGTGCCATGGCAGCGCCATTTGGCGCGAAAAATGCCCCGCCCGAATGGGCTTGTTGTCGCCCAGGTACTGGGAGGTCGCGCCAGGGTTGATGCGAAATGGTGCGCCGTAAAGCTTGACGTTGCGAATCTGCCAGCTCACCTCGATGCCTGGTGCCAATGCACCGCCCACGCAGTTTTCTAGGGCAGCTCGGTCTAAGCCGTGTGGCGAAATGCCACTCATCCAGGCCGCACGTGCGGGGGGGAAGACGCCTGAGGCTTTGATAAATTGGCCTCCAACCCAGCGCTTGAGCATCGCGTACTGGGTGTCGGTCACAGTGAGCGCGAAGCGTGCATGCGCAGTTTGGGCAAAGGCATCGCCGTGCAGCACAGGCATGTTGGCAGCGCCACCCGAGCCGGGCACGCCGGGCACGTGAATGCGGTCAAACACGGCTTGCCTGGCAGCCTGGCCAGCGCCTGAGGGGTCGCCGAGTTTGCCGTAGCTCTTGAGCGAGTTGTGCGAAGCGGCCAAGGCGGCGTAGGTGAACACGGTCTCTTGGCCTCGCCGCAGAATCGGAAAAATGTCTTCATCGAACGAGGGCTTGAAGCTCGACAGCGTCGGCCCGCCGTTGCTTTTGAACTCGGTGTTGATGTCCAGCAATGGCTTGAGCACGGTGCTAAAAAGGCCTTCGTTGGCCGGCAAGGTCATCTCCCTAGCGGCCATATCAAAGAGCACGTCGTAGAGTGTCACTTGATTGGTGAGTGTGGGCCCGAAGTCGGGTGGGCAACACAGTACCCAGGCCGGCTCAACAGCCACGACTTTGTTCGCACCGCCGCGCTTTAGGGTGAGCGTTGCCGTCACCGGCCCATCGGCGACGTCATCGAACCAGTGGTCGTTGTTGAAGGGGTCGCTTCCCAAGGCTTTACCGGCTTGGTTGTAGCCCAAGCCCTTGCCGCCAATGACCAGCAAGCGGCCCGCATCATCCGTGCGCAACTCGCCCAGGTAATCAAGAACGGGCGAGGGCGCCGGGATCGGCCACAACTCGTTGGCGGGGTTGGTGCTGCTGCCCTTGCGAAACTCGACCGGCTTGGCGTTGCGGCCAGCGATTTTGCGAGGCAGGGGGTCGATCTCTAACTTGCGTCGATCATTCTCTGTGTCGTTGCGCCTGGGTGCTGCGGGTCGCTCCAGGCCTGCCAGATAGCTGAACTGGAAGAACGAGCCCTTGCGGTTGGCCAGGTGCGTTGTCCAGACCAAGCTCACGCAGTCTTTCTCATCGAGGTTGATTTCGCGCGAAGGCACCATGGTGCCCTTGCCGTCGTCCACATACTCCCAGATCCGAAAGCGCGCGGCCTGGGGCTTGATCAGTCCTCCCGATTTAAAGTCGGGGACCCGGGTGCCGACCTTGGCATCCCCAGTCGGACCCAAGCCCGGCACCTCGGGCCCGACAAAGAAGGTGCTGCGGTTGGCATTGCCTACGCGGGCAATGCCAATAGCAGGGTGAATGCGGTAGATGGGCTTGGCCATGATCCAACACCTCCCCTACACCGCAACCCATTGGCCTTGGGCATTCTTTTGCCACTCGGGGAGGCTGGCTTGGTTGCGCAGCTTGACCAGCGTGGTGGGCAGCCGCACATCCCAGGGCTCGCCTTGCGCCACTTCTTTGCCGGGCGCTTTATCGCGCTCGCGGATTTCCTCGATGATGTTCACATACAAGGGGCTCGTGATGGGCGGCAGCTCGCCACCGTTCCAGATTTGCGCGGTGTCTAAGAAGTGCGCCACTGCTGATTCGAAGCCGGGCCGCACCGACACCACCACCCGCGCCGCGCCCGCCTTGAGAAACTCGGCAAACAACGGGTCGACGTCTTGCAGCAACGAGCGGTTGACCCAGTTCCCCTTGCGACCCCAGAAGTAGGTGTAGAAGAAAAACATCATCTGCTCCCATTCGAAAGCCTGCTCAAAGAAGCGGATGTAAGCGCCTTCGGCTGCGGCCTCGGGTAAATTGGCTTGCGGATAGCCTTGGGGGCTAGACGAGATGGCGCCGAAGAGCTCGTAATGCTGGTTGGTGAACACGGAAATGGCGCCCTTTTTGATCTCTGCGCGAATCAGGCGTTCGTTTTCCAAGGGGTTGCGTCCCTGCACTTGGTTGATGGCCTGAACCTCGGCTGCCGCGAGCTTGTCCTCATAGTCGCGCAGCATCTTGAGGTAGCCCTGCAAAATGGCAGCGTGGGTTTTGAGCTTCCACTCGTCAAGCTTGCGGGTCGTGCGCTGGGTATGAACCTCGACTGCCAGAGCAAACACGTGGGTGCGGAAAGTCTTGAGGGTGACAGGGATGCTGCCCACCTCGTTGGCCATCGAGAAGCCCCATCCCCAATTGCCGTTTTTCTCGAAGCGATGGCCGTTTTTGCCGACAACCACGTCGACCGCGGCGCTGTCCTCCCAGGTGGTGAAGGTGTGCACGGCATAGCCCGAGATCGCCTGGTAGCCATCTGCCAAGGGCACCTCCATCGACTTGGTGCTCGAGCCATTGTCTTTGGGCGATTCGCCGTCCATCACCCGCGACACCGTGATGTAGGGTTGGGGCGGCGGCTCCACGCCGACCACTTCATAGCGCTTGACGTAGATCGCATAGCCCGACTCACTGATCTCGCTGGGCGACAGCGTGAAGGGGGGCGGCTTGACCAAGTCTGCGCCGGCCTTGGTTTGACCCTGGGCGGCATACATCAAAAAGGCGGCTGGCTCAGGCAACATGATGTCAAACAGCAGGCGTTTGCCATAGTTGAACACCTGCGCTTCATAGACCTTGTCCAGCCATTGGTACTGCCCGATCACGTGGTCAGTGCCCGCCTTGTTGTCCACGCCGTGGGTGTTTTTCTCTTCAAACACCTCAATCGTTTTGAGTATGCGCTCTTCGCGCCGACGCTCTGAAACCTTGCTTGAGGCTCGCTGCGTCACGTCCTTGCTGAAGCTGGTGGCGATCTTGCTGGCTTCCTCTTTGGACTGGCTCATCGCAAAGTCGGTTGACGCCTTAAACTCGACCGTCGGACCATAGCTTCCCGAGACCGAGACGCCGATTTTCAAGCTTTGGTCTTGCTTGAGCGTCTGGCTGGCCTCGGTTTTGAGCTCGAAGCGCTCGGTGGTTTGCAGATCGCGCTCTTCTTCCTTCTTGATTTCGGTCTCTAAAGTGAAGGACTCTTCGGTGGTGCGCGCACGCCGGTGCATCCGTTCCTTGTATTCGCCTTTGAGGATGTTTTCGACATGGCCCAACTCCATCGCCTCATAGCGCTTGAGGAACTGGCGAACCACCAGCAAATCGCCAATACCTGCGGGCGCCACGCTGCCGTGGGTGTGGGGCACGGCTGTTGACATCGGTGTGCCATGAGGCATGTAGGGCGACAGAGCCGAGCCTGGAACGACCATGGTGCCAACCATGCTCATCTTCATCGCCAGCGGTGCATCCATGTCGGCCAGTTGCTCCTCCACGGCGCTCAGCTCGGCAAAGAGCCTACTCACCGCGAAGGGCACGCTGGTTTGCGTCAGGTCAATGTGACGCTCGGCCAGCACTTCACGTTCCACCTCGGGCAGCGAGCTCACGGCCTCGCGGCGCATCAACAGGGCTGTTCGCGCGCGCTCGGGGGCAGCGGGCAAGCCTGTGATGGCAAATTCCGGACGCTGTTCAAGCAAGTGAGACCTGTCGTCCACGACATAGCTGGGCGCGATGACAGGGGCCATAGCGATGCGCGGATTCAAGCGCTCAACGGGCTCCAGCACGGGTGCATCGTCGTGAATGGCCAAGTGATCTGGGGACAAGCTGGTCAGCACGTTGTAGGTGGCCAAAAGCGCATCGCGTCGCGCAGCCAAAGGGCGACGGCCCTCGCCGGAGTCGGGTATGGCGGGCGTGGTCACCTGAGCGGTCGCAGCGTGCTGCAGCGGAAACGGGTCGGTGGGCAGAGACAGCGAGCGCGTGCGCGCGTCGGCGACACCTTCATCCACCGTCAGCGACACATCATTTGCGGCCACGCGCGCGATCAGCGCAATGGTGCGCAGCATCTGCGCAGCCTGCGTCAAGCTCACAGGCTCGTCGCGGGCCAAAAGGACAGCAGTGACGACGGTGTTGCCCAGCCGCATGCGGTCAGCATCCAAGCCCTCGTTGGCAATGGCCTCCGACGGTACTGAGCCCAAGTGCTTTTTGACTGCCTTGCGCAGTTCGTCCAGCGTGGCAACCTGCAGGGGTGCCAGTTCAATAGCCAACGCACTGAGGCCTTGACCGAACTTGAGCTCGTCGACGCTTCTCAGTGCCTGCGGCGAGGCGCTGAACACCTGCGCCACCCGCTGCACCGCGCTGGCGCCACCTGCGGTGCGGGCGGCGCGCAATCGTCCCAAATAGTCGGGATTGGGTTTGACGGTGATGGTGGTGTCCTTGGCCTGCTGGGCAGGCCGGGTCATGATGAATCGGAACAGTTCTTCCATGATAGTGTCCTCGGTGAGCGTTCTGGGAGTGGGACGGCACCAGGCCAGATTAGGCAGACCAGACTTGAGAACACAGTTCAGATGACAAGGCAAAAACGTGAATTTGCACTGGCTTGCAGGCCATCGCAGAGTGGCGCGCTGAGATGCCCCCCCGTTTGCAGGCCCTGGTCTTGGCAAACACTGCCGATCCAATTGGATCGGCTCTGCATTCGAGGGGTCAAACGACCCGCATTGAACCTAGGGCGTGTTAACAATTGAGTCTTTGCCCGAATCCGAAGAACGATGACGAGACTGATACTGAGCGATGAGGCCTGGAAGAAACTTGAGCCGGTGCTGCCTGGAAAAGAAGGCGACTGTGGGGTAACGGCGGCAAACAA
>JANMGB010000246.1:0-5569 GCA_031374415.1 Burkholderiales bacterium | reverse complement strand
GCACCGCCACCCACCGTGCGCTGACTGCCGAAGGACAGGCAGCCCACCTGAGCGTTGGCACTGGCTGCCTTCGACAGCCACCATCGGCCTTTAGCGATGGGGACCGCCGAACACTCTCCCGTGCCGGGACTTCTGAGCGCTGAAACACTGGAGAGAAAAGCCCAACGTGCAGCTAAGCGGCGACCCTATGGCGCCGCCGATGCTCGATTAACAAAAAAAAGAAGCCGCCATAGGGTCGTCCGCTTGAGCGTGGGGTTGGGCCACAGGACAAATAATGCGGCCCACAAATACACACCACCTTGCCTGCCCGAACCTTGCCACAGCCGGCCCAGCAAAACAACCACAACATGCAGCCGCCTCACGCCTGCCACCATCGCCGCCACTACAAACCAGCCTTCGCGAACCGCCTGCCTGCGCCGCCACCCACCGTGCGCTGACTGCCGACGGACAGGCAGCCCGCTTGAGCGTTGGCGCCGGCTGCCTTGGACAACCGCCTCAGGTCTTAGCGATGAGGCAGCCCGAACACAAGGCATTTACGGCTGACCCATTGCGCCAGCCCAAAAACACTACGCAGTTTCACCGCTGGCAACTCACCACGGCCACCATCACGAACGAGCCTTCGCGAACCGCCTGCCTGCACCGCCACCGACCGTGCGCTGACTGCCGACGGACAGGCAGCCCGCTTGAGCGCTTGCACCGGCTGCCTTCGCACACCACCTCAGTTTCTAGCGATGGGGACCGCCGAACACTCTCCCGTGCCGTAACTTCTGAGCGCTTGAAACACTGGAGAGAAAAGCCCAACGTGCAGCTAAGCGGCGACCCTATGGCGCCGCCGATGCTCGAGTAACAAGAAAAAGAAGCCGCCATAGGGTCGTCCGCTTGAGCGTGGGGTTGGGCCACAGGACAAATAATGCGGCCCCCAAACACACCCCCACCTTGCCTTGCCTGCCCGAACCTTGCCACAGCTGACCCAGCAAAACAACCACGACATGCAGCCGCCTCACGCCTGCCACCATTGCCGCCAACACCAACGAGCCTCCGCGAACCGCCTGCCTGCGCCGCCACCCACCGTGCGCTGACTGCCAACGGACAGGCAGCCCACTTGAGCGCTTGCGCCGGCTGCCTTCGCACACCACCTCAGGTCTTAGCGATGAGGCAGACCAAACACAAGGCATTTGCGGCTGACCTTTTGCGCCAGCCTACAAACACTACACAGCTTCAGCCTTGGCAACTCACCAAGGCCACCATCACGAACGAGCCTTCGTGAACCACCTGGCTGAGCCGCCACCGACCGTGCGCTGACTGCCGACGGACAGGCAGCCCGCTTGAGCGATTGCACCGGCTGCCTTCGCAGGCCACCTCGCTCCTTAACGATGGGGACTACCAAACACTCTCCCGCGACGTAACTTCTGAGCGCTTGAAACACTGGAGAGAAAAGCCCAACGTTAAGTATGCGCAAGACAAGATTACAGACAGCCTCGTGACAAGTCAAACCAGACGCCGCCGAAAACAGACCGCAAGCCAAGTCCACCTCGCAAAAACCCGTCAATAGCCCCCATTAGTGAGTTGTAACCGCGGCATTAGGCGGGCTAAATTGCGGGCGATGAACGAGACGCCCACCGAACAGCCTACGACCCCGAAGCCCCCTCGTTTGTTGGATCAGTTGCGCCACCAAATTCGAGTCAAGCACTATTCTCTGCGCACAGAGCGAGCGTATGTCGACTGGGCTCGGCGCTTCATTCTTCATCACGGGAAACGCCACCCGCGGGACATGGGCCCCGTGGAAGTGAGTGCGTTTTTATCGCATTTGGCCGTTGATCGCCAGGTCGCTGCCGCCACCCAGAATCAGGCTAAGTCGGCGATTTTGTTTCTCTACAAGGAGGTCTTGCACATTCAACTGCCATGGCTCGATGAGGTTGTCTCAGCCAAGGTCAGTAGACGGCTGCCCGTGGTTCTCACGCCGCATGAGGTTCGCGATTTGCTCTTTCAGCTCAAGGGGACCATGCATTTGATCGCCGCTCTGCTCTATGGCACCGGAATGCGGCTGATGGAGGGGTTGCGGCTGCGAATCAAGGACGTTGAGTTTGCCCGCCGGGAGATCATCATTCGCGAGGGTAAAGGGAACAAGGATCGCATCACCGTTTTGCCGGAAAACTTGATCGCCACGCTTCAGGCCCAAGCAGCCCACGTCCGGGCCGTGCACCATAAAGACTTGGCTGACGGTGGTGGGGAGGTGTGGCTGCCCAAGGCCTTGGCTGAGAAGTACCCGCACACAGCTCGGGCTTGGGGGTGGCAGTATTTTTTCCCAAGCCACGTGCGCAGCACAGACCCGCGCTCAGGGCGCATACGCCGCCATCACTTGAACCCTAAATCAGTTCAAGATGCCGTGTCTGGCGCCGCCAAACGGGCCGGCCTCAGCAAGCCTTGCACGCCTCATGTGCTTCGACATAGCTTTGCCACACACATGTTGCAAGCGGGCTATGACATCCGAACGGTCCAAGAGCTGCTCGGCCATTCGGACGTGAGCACCACCATGATTTACACGCACGTGATGAACAAGGGGGGGCGGGGCGTCTTTAGTCCCCTCGACGCCTTGTGAATTTGAAAGGTTCGAAGTCGATGAATTCAAACGTTAGGCCAGGCGTCAACCGCAGCGCTACCCTTTGAATCGCACCCGACAGCAAACTCTCGCGCCGTAGAGACGGCATACTGCAGGTTTGCCCAGGCACCATGGCCAAAGACAAAACCCTCTACACCTGTTCCGACTGCGGTGGCACCAGCCCTAAATGGCTGGGCAAGTGCCCCAGTTGCGGCGCCTGGAACACCTTGATCGAGTCCGTGGCCGAGGGGCCCTCGAAAAATCGCTTTCAGTCCTTGGCCGGGCCTGCGCCCGTGACCACCCTGAGTCAGATCGAGGCCACCGACATCGACCGCCGTCCCACGGGCCTCGACGAGCTCGACCGCGTGCTGGGCGGCGGCATCGTCGAGGGCGGGGTAGTGTTGATCGGCGGCGACCCCGGCATCGGCAAATCGACGCTGTTGTTGCAGGCCTTGGACGCCCTGTCGCGGCAAGTCCCGGTGCTCTACGTCACGGGTGAAGAGTCGGCGGCCCAGGTCGCCCTGCGGGCCCGTCGTCTGGGCTTGGACAACTCGCAGGTGCGCGTGGTGGCCGAGATTGGCCTTGAAAAAATCGCTGCCACACTCGCCACGGAGCGGCCCACTGTCTGCGTGATCGACTCCATTCAAACCATTTACAGCGATCAGCTCAGCTCAGCCCCCGGGTCGGTGGCCCAGGTGCGCGAATGCGCAGCGCAGCTCACGCGCATCGCCAAAAGCCAAGGGGTCAGCATTGTGCTGGTGGGTCATGTCACCAAAGAGGGCGCCCTGGCGGGCCCCCGCGTGCTCGAACACATGGTCGATACCGTGCTGTACTTTGAGGGCGATACGCACAGCAGTTTTCGCCTCGTGCGCGCCATCAAAAACCGCTTTGGGGCGGTCAATGAGATCGGCGTGTTCGCCATGACCGAGAAGGGCTTGAAAGGGGTCACCAACCCCAGCGCCATTTTCTTGTCCACCCACGACCAACCCGTGCCGGGCTCGTGCGTGCTGGTCACCTTGGAGGGCACGCGCCCGCTGCTGGTTGAAATTCAGGCCTTGGTGGACAGCGGTGGTCCCAGCCCGCGCCGCCTGAGCGTGGGCCTGGATCGCGACCGTCTGGCCATGATGTTGGCCGTGTTGCATCGCCATGCCGGCGTGGCTTGCCTCGACCAAGACGTGTTTGTCAACGCCGTTGGTGGCGTGCGCATCACCGAGCCTGCGGCCGATCTGGCCGTCATGCTGTCCATTCAAAGCAGCCTGCGCGGTCGCGCTTTGCCCCGCGGCTTCATTGCCTTTGGGGAGGTCGGCCTGGCCGGTGAAATTCGCCCAGCGCCGCGGGGTCAGGAACGGCTCAAAGAAGCCGCCAAACTCGGCTTCAGCGTGGCCATGGTGCCCAAAGCCAATGCCCCCAAAAAGCCCATTGAAGGGCTGACTCTGCATGTGGTCGACCGCATTGAGCAAGCCATCGATCTGGCCCGCGGGCTCTGAGATTGCAGAAAACTCGCACGCCCTCAGCGGGCGCGCCGTAAAATCGCCGGCTACATCAAATTTTGGGAGACCTGCCATGTCGATGGCCGACCGCGACGGAAAAATCTGGATGGATGGCGAACTCGTGGAGTGGCGCGACGCCAAAATCCACGTCTTGAGCCATACCTTGCACTACGGCTGCGGGGCTTTCGAAGGCGTACGTGCGTATCAAACCGCCCAAGGCCCTGCCATCTTCCGCCTGCGTGAACACACTGAGCGCCTGTTCAACAGCGCCAAAATTTTGCGCATGACGATCCCCTTCAGCCAAGATGAGGTCATGCAAGCCCAGCGTACCGTGGTGCGTGAAAACAAGCTGCAAAGTGGTTATCTGCGGCCTTTGGCCTGGATCGGCTCTGAAAGGCTCGGCGTGTCACCCAAGGGCAACCAAATCCACCTGATGGTGGCCGCATGGACTTGGGGGGCGTATTTGGGTGAAGAAGGCATGAAGCGCGGCATTCGCGTCAAAACCAGCAGCTACACCCGCCATCACGTCAACATCACCATGACGCAGGCCAAGGCGGTCAGCAACTACACCAACTCCATCCTGGCCAACATGGAAGCCACCGACGATGGCTATGACGAGGCCCTGCTGTTGGATGCCTCGGGTTTCGTGAGCGAAGGCGCGGGCGAGAACCTCTTCGTCATCAAAGACGGTGTGGTCTACACCCCGGACCTCTCCTCGGGCGCCCTCAACGGCATCACCCGCAACACCATTTTCGCGATCTGTGCCGATCTGGGCCTTAAAGTCGTCGAAAAGCGCATCACGCGTGACGAAGTCTACATCTGCGACGAAGCCTTCTTCACCGGCACGGCGGCTGAGGTCACCCCCATCCGCGAACTCGACCGCCTGAGCATCGGTCAGGGCACAAGGGGCCCGATCACCGAAAAAATCCAAGCGGCCTTCTTCGACATCGTCAACGGCCGAAACCCCAAGTATGCCGAATGGCTGACCCTGGTGTGAGCGCCCCATGAGCACTTCTGCCCCCATCGAAGTCACCGCCGCCGACTTGCAAGGCCCAGGCGTGGTCAGCTGCCCCAACCCCAAAATGACCCTCTGGAGCAACCACCCCAAGGTCTACATTGACGTGATCACCACGGGTGAGGGCAAGTGCCCTTACTGCGGCACCGTCTACCGGCTCAAAGCGGGCGAGAAGGTTCACGCCCACTGACCAGAGGCCGCGACAAGCCCCGTCCTTCAGGGCGGGGAAGGATAGCGTGGACACCGAAGGTGTCCTTGGCGAAAGTCCCATGACGTGCTGATTTTCAAGGGGGTTGCGCACTGAAAGGTGCTCAATAATGCGAATCATGCAACGGCTTCAAGCTTTCAAATACGAACTCATGCCCAACGGTGAGCAGCAGCGCGATATGCGCCGCTTTGCTGGATCGCGACGGTTTGTGTTCAATAAGGCCTTGGCGCTGCAAAAGACGCACTTTGAGGCCAGCA
>JANMGB010000245.1:0-1142 GCA_031374415.1 Burkholderiales bacterium | reverse complement strand
GCACCGCCACCCACCGTGCGCTGACTGCCGAAGGACAGGCAGCCCACCTGAGCGTTGGCACTGGCTGCCTTCGACAGCCACCATCGGCCTTTAGCGATGGGGACCGCCGAACACTCTCCCGTGCCGGGACTTCTGAGCGCTTGAACACTGGAGAGAAAAGCCCAACGTAATAGCTGAGCGGCCGACAACAGCGCCGCCTATGTTGATGAAGCACTCAATCAGCGCCGCTGTTGTCGGTCTGCTCGAGCGTCGGGTTGGGCCCTCAGTTTTCGCACCTTGATCGACTACACAGGATGTGCTGAGAGCCGAACCCCAAGCGCACGGGCCACCTTGATAATGGTATCGAAACGCGGCTTTGCTCCAGGGGCAAGAGCTTTATAGAGGCTTTCTCTGCCTAGCCCGGCATCCTTTGCCACTTGCGCCATGCCTTTGGCACGAGCGACATCCCCCATAGCGAGCAGAAAAAGATCAGAATCCTCTGTCTCAAGAACTGCCGTCATGTACTCAGCAATTGCCGCGTCGTCGGTCAAGTATCGAGCTGCATCAAAAGGTAGCAGCTTTGACTTTTTCTTGGATGTGCTCATAGTTCCAACTCCAGTTGCTTGAGAAGTCTCTGTGCTCGCTTAATGTCTCTGCTCTGCGTTGATTTATCACCACCAGCCAGCATGACGATAAGAATGTTCTGTCTGCGCGTGAAATACAACCGATAGCCAGGACCCAAAGCAATCCGCATCTCGGACACCTCCTCACCAACCGGCTTCCAATCGCCAAGATTCCCGGCCTCAGCCTGACGAAGTCTCGCAACGATACGGAGCTGCGCCTTTACATCCTTGAGCGCGTCAAGCCAGTCTTGGAATTCCTGTGTTTGGCATAAAGTAAACATGAATAAATTGTATCCCATTGGATACATTCGTCAATGGGTGGAATGAGCAACTCCACCACCAACAATTCACCAACGCCTCGACCAAGAACCAGCCCCCGCCAACCTCGTGGCCGCTCCAGCGTAAGCGTTCCGGCAACCCATCTTTCGCAACACCAGAGAAGCTGAGAACCTTGCGTCTGTGATGACAACAGACGAAGCGAGGTGAGCATGGATCGAGAGCGGATTGAGAGTTGCCTGGAACAGGTGAAGGCCTATCAGG
>JANMGB010000201.1:0-18711 GCA_031374415.1 Burkholderiales bacterium | reverse complement strand
CAAACTCAACGGACACGATCCCTGGGCCTATCTCAAGGATGTCTTCGAACGCCTGCCTACCCTCAAGCAGCGCGACCTGGCGCAACTCCTGCCGCACAACTGGCGACCGGCCGTCGATACCGCCCCGCCGAACGCCGCCCCTGCCACCGCCGCCGCGTAGATCCGCCTTCAACCTTCAACACGCCTCCATCTTCGGCGCAAGGATGTCGTTCGCCGAACGCTTACCGAGCTGGAGCAGTCTCAGGCCGCACGCCAGCAGTTTGCGCAAGCGCCACTGGGCGGCGCGCAGCCCAGCTTTGCCGTGAAGGCGCCGGTGAGCGGCAAAGTGCTCAAGGTATTGCAGCAGAGCGAAGCCAGTGTATTGCCGGGCGCCGGACTGGTGGAGCTGGGTGACCCGACCAAGCTGGAGGTCGTGGTTGACATCCTGACTGAAGATGCCACCGAGGTGCAACCCGGCGCGGCGGTAGAGCTGCTGAACTGGGGCGGCGCGCAGGCGCTGGCAGGCAAAGTGAGATGGGTCGAACCCGCCGCGTTCACCAAAGTGTCTGCATTGGGTGTGGAAGAACAACGCGTCAACACGGTGATTGAGATCACCGCTCCCGCAGCGCAGCTGAAGGCGCTTGGCGACGGCTTCAAGGTGGACGTGCGCGTGCTGGTGCAAGTGGTGGAGGCGGCCATCATGGTACCTGTCAGCGCGCTGTTCCCCATCGGCTCACGCGCTGGCGTGTTTGTGGTGGAGAAAGACCACGCCTACCGCAAGGAAGTCAGCGTACAAGCGCGCAATGGCGTGAGCGCCTGGGTGAAGGACGGCCTGAGCGTTGGTACTCAGGTCATTGTTTACCCCGACAGCAAACTCAAAGATGGGGCGAGGGTGAAGCTACGGTGAGCCCCACGATGGGTTTTCATGCTGGCCCATCGGGCCTTCGCTGAAGGTCAGGTCGAAGGCCGGCGCCAGGCGCCAGCGCCGGTCCTGTCGCAGGCGCCAGGCAAAGTTCTTCGGGTGGTCATCTCGGTTGTGGAACAGCACATTGAACACCGCCCGCGCGTAGGCCTTGTGCACTTCGCGTTCGTCGCGGGTCAGCAGGCGAGTGACACGCAGGAACGCGGTGTAGTCCGCGCTCCCCGGCAAGCGGAAATCCACGTGCAGCAGGCCCGCCAGACTGTGCACCGGGACGCGCCATGATTGCTCGAGCCATCCGACGCCGCCAACTCCTCGATCATCAGGATGGCCTCTGGGCCGCTTCGCGGCCTACCGCAATGGATGGAGCCCCCCGCGCATTCGGTGGCTCAGTTGTTGAGGGACCCTTTGGGGGTCGATACGAATTCATACCAGACGCCTCGGCCTGAGCCATGTTGTGCCAGGTGACCGTCTCCAACCAGCGTCCGAAAATGTTGCTTGAGCGTGTTGCGGTTGCCGCCGGTGAGTTGGGCGGCATTCCCCAACGTGATGCGTCCGTGTGCCCGTGCAAGTTCGAGGACCTTCATGGACAGTTCCGGCAGCTTGGCCAGCACGATCCTCTCGCGCTCGACCTTGCGGTTGAGGCGCCGCACCTGTTCCGCTAGCGTGCGCAGGAAAAAAACAAGCCAGGGCTGCCAGTTGGGAGACGCCGTGCGGATGGTCCCCTGTGTTTGCCGCAATGCCAGGTAATAGGCTTCCTTGCTCAACTCGATCACGCTCTCGAGCGAGCTGTAAGGAACGTAGGCGTAGCCGGCCTGCAGCAGCAGCAAAGTAGTCAACACCCGGCTCAAGCGGCCATTGCCGTCTTGGAACGGGTGGATCTCCAGAAACACCACAACCCAGATGCCAATGAGCAGAAGCGGGTGCAGCTTGCCGGTGGCCAGCTCCTCGTTGAACCAGGTCACCAGTTCGGTCATCAGGCGCGGCGTGTCGAAAGGAGTCGCGGTTTGAAACACCACGCCCAGCTGCTTGCCCTCCTCGTCGAAAGCGACCACGTTGTTCGTGGAGGTCTTGTAGTTCCCGCGGTGCCGGGCGTCTTTCTCGCTGTAGGTCAGCAGATCGCGGTGCAGCTGTTTGACATGGTTTTCGGTCAGTGTGATGTCCTGCCAGTGCGAGAACACCAGTTCCATGACCTCTGCATAGCCGGCCACCTCCTGCTCATCGCGTGTCGTGAACGATTTGATTTGCAGGTTGGACAACAGGCGCTCGACTTCTTGGTCCGACAACTTGCTGCCCTCGATCCGCGTGGACGAGCCAATGCTTTCGATGGTGGCCACCCGGCGCAAGGCTGACAGCCTATCCGGCGCCAAGGTGCCGAGAGCGCGCCAGGCGCCTTTGAACTCATCGATGCCGGCGATGAGTTGCAGCAGCTCGGGGGTGATCTGGAGGGTCTGAGTGGAAAGCATGACACCCAAGAATACACCCATTTACACCCATTTAAATGACCTAATGGGCAATGCACACCCGTTTTTCAACCCAATTACACCCATTTAGCAAACATTCGACCGACCTTTAGGTCGGTCGAATGTTTGCTGTGAACGCGCCGACGGGCAGGGAAGAGGTACTCGCTGCCGCACGCGAACACCTTCACCTCGGCCAGCCATGCCAGGACTTGCGGTGCGAGCGGGATGTCGATGGGCTGGCCCTTCTTGGTCCTCGATGGGTGCAGCGACCATACGCCGCGCTTCAGGTCGAATCTGAGACGTCATTCCAAGTTCTGCACCTGCTCGCGCAACTGCTCGATCAGCACTTTCATTTCGACCGACGTGTTGGTGAGCTCGATCGAGGCCGCCTTGGCACCCAATGTGTTGGCTTCGCGCAAAAGCTCTTGAATCAAAAAATCAAGCCGTTTGCCCACCTCGCCGCCCTTCTTGAGCAAGCGGGTGATTTCATCCAGGTGCGCTCGCAGGCGTGCCAGCTCTTCAGCGATATCGACCCGGATGGCGTAGGCGGCGGCCTCGTTGAGGGCGCGTTCCTGGAGGGCCTCGGCGTTGACGGTTTGGGCGCCACCGCTGAGTTCCAGTGCCTCGCGCCAGCGCGTGATGAATTTTTGCTGTTGGCGCTCAATGGCGGCGGGGATCAGGGGCTCAGCCTGCGCGGCCAGGGCGCGCAATTGGTCGACCCGGTCGTTCAACACAGTGACCAGCTTGCTGCCCTCACTGGCGCGTGACTGGAGCAAATCGGCCACCGCCTGGCGGGCGGCGCTCATCACGGTGTCTTCGGCTGGCAGCGCCACCGTGCCCGATTTGCACCAGTGCAAGACCTCGTTCACCGACAGCGGCGCGGCGTGGGGTAGCCAGGATTGCACGCTGGCTTCCAGGCGGGCCAGGCGGTTGAGCTGGTCCATGGCCGGCTGAGGCCAGGCGGTGTCGGCCTCGCTGCGGCTGCTCAGCCGCAGTTCGACCTTGCCCCGTTTGAGTGATTTGCCGAGCAAGTCTCGCAGGGCAGGCTCCAGGCCGCTCCACTCTTCGGGCAGGCGAAAGACCAAGTCCAAAAAGCGGCTGTTGACGGAGCGCAACTCCACATGGATGCCGTGCGGCCCGCGACCAGCGCTTGCATCGGTAGAACTCCCGGAATCTGAGCTGGCGGGGGGCGTGAGTGTCGCGCCGGCGTAACCGGTCATGCTGTAGACTGACATGCAACTTTCGCTCAAATAAAACACTGATTATGTCAAAGCCAAAGCCCGCACCGTTGCCAGCAGGCACCGTGGTCGGGGGCTATCAGATCATCAAGAAATTAGCCGCAGGCGGTTTCGGTGTGGTCTACCTGGCAGAAGACTCCGAGCGGCGGCTCATTGCCCTGAAAGAGTACCTGCCTTCGTCGCTGGCTGAACGCTCGCCGGGTGAACTGACGCCCCGCATCAAGCCAGAAAAACTGCCTCTGTATCACTTGGGTCTGCGCAGCTTCTTTGAAGAGGGCCGGTCTCTGGCGCAAATCTCCCACCCCAGTGTGGTGTCGGTGTTGAATTTTTTGCGTGAAAACGAAACCGTTTACATGGTGATGAACTATTTGCAGGGCGACACCCTGCAAGACTTCATCGTCACGGCCCGTGACCTTAAACGTGACAAGGTGTTCCGCGAGTCCTCGATACGTTCGCTGTTTGATGAAATTTTGCGTGGTTTGCGCATCGTGCACCAGCACAAGATGCTGCACCTGGACATCAAGCCGGCCAATATCTTCATCACCAACGACAACAAGGCGGTGTTGCTTGACTTTGGGGCGGCACGTGAAGTGCTGAGCAAAGAAGGCAATTTCATCCGGCCCATGTACACCCCGGGGTTCGCGGCCCCCGAGATGTACCGCCGTGATGGCAGCTTGGGGCCCTGGACCGACATTTACGCGATCGGTGCATGCGTTTATGCCTGCATGCAGGGCTATCCGCCCAACGATTCACCTCAACGGCTTGAGAAAGACCGCTTGGCCTTGAGCCTGTCCAGGCTGCGTAATGTGTATTCAGACAATCTGATCGAGGTCACCGAGTGGTGCATGTCGCTCGATCCCTTGTCTCGTCCGCAGAGTGTGTTCTCGTTGCAAAAAGAATTGGCGCGCGAGACAGAGCGCCGCTACACCAAACTGAGCTTCAGCGAGCGGCTGAAGCTTCAACTAGAAAACTTTGGGACCGGGTCCAAATCGTAGGCGACATCACACGTTGTCACTTTCACTGGATCCGTCACAGGAGCTTGCATGCGTTTTTCGGTCTATCAAGTCAGCCGCAAGGGGGGGCGCGAAAAAAACGAGGATCGCCTCGGGTATTGCTATACCCGTGATGCGGGCTTGTTTGCCTTGGCGGATGGCATGGGGGGGCACCCTGAAGGTGAAGTGGCTTCCCAGTTGGCTTTGCAAAGCATGGCGGCGATGTTCCAGCGTGATTGCAAGCCCACCTTGGCTGACCCCTTGCGTTTTTTGCATGAGTCAATCGTCTCCGGCCACCATCAGTTGCTGCGTTACGCCACACAAAAATCCTTGATCGACACCCCCCGCACCACCATCGTGGCCTGTTTGCTGCAGGGCAATGCTGCCTATTGGGCCCATTGTGGAGACTCACGTCTGTACCTCGTGCGGGGTGACAAACTGGTTGCACGCACACGTGACCACTCTTATTCTGAGTTGCAGGACACCCTGAGCCACGTGGCGCCCATGGGTGAGCGCTTCAATCGCAACGTGTTGTTCACGTGTTTGGGCAGCCCAGGCAAGCCTGTGGTGGACACGGTCGGGCCTTTGTTGATGCAATCCGGTGATCGGCTGTTACTGTGCTCTGATGGACTGTGGGGCAATGTGAGCGATGCATCGATCACCGAAGAGTTGTCCCGCAAAACCATCTCCGATGCGGTGCCTGAGTTGGTTGAGCAAGCGCTGCGCGTGGGCGGTGTGAAGTGTGACAACGTGTCGGTGTTGGCGGTCGAGTGGGAGGCCACTGACGAGATCGAGCCGGCGGTGTCAACCCAGGCACTGGGCGAAGAAGTGTTCGCCTCGACCATCCAAGCGAGCTTGCTCGGTGAGTCGCCGAACGAGCTTGATGATGCGGAGATCGAGCGTTCGATCAAAGAAATCAACGAAGCCATACGGCGTTCGTCTGAACAGAAGCGGCCCTGAGCATCGGGCCCACTTCCGCACATCTCTAGTACCCCGTCTCAGTGGATTTGAAAGGTTGAATTGTTGCGAGACCCATGGCGAAGTACGCAGGCTGCTGGATTCCCGCCTGCGCGGGAATGACGTGGGGATATGCCAACCCCTGCGCCCGTCATCCCCGCCTTCTCCCGTCATCCCCGCGCAGGCGGGGATGACGGGAGGGTGCCTGAGGCGCACAGGCCCGCGAGCACTCCATTCGTGCACACTCCGCCTGCCAATGCGCGCCCCGTTCGCCTTGGGGAATCCACCTGGTCTGTCTGTCAGCCGGTTTTTCACCTCACGCGCAGC
This sequence comes from Burkholderiales bacterium, assembly GCA_031374415.1. Taxonomy (GTDB): domain Bacteria; phylum Pseudomonadota; class Gammaproteobacteria; order Burkholderiales; family Burkholderiaceae_C; genus CANHBY01. Next base: position 12,836 of record JANMGB010000201.1, on the reverse strand, counting down.
CCCGGCGCGTCCCACTTCTGTTTTTTACAAGGATTGACATGAGCTCTTTGAAGTTTGAACGCGCCCAGGGTCGGGCAGTTGATGCGTTGCGTCCCACCTCGTTGGTGCGGGGGTATACCAAACATGCCGAGGGTTCGGTGCTGGTGTGTTTTGGCGACACCAAGGTGTTGTGCACCGCGTCGGTTGAAGAAAAAGTGCCGCCGCACAAGCGCGGCAGTGGCGAGGGTTGGGTGACGGCAGAGTACGGCATGTTGCCTCGCGCCACCCACACCCGCTCAGACCGTGAGGCCGCGCGGGGCAAGCAATCCGGCCGCACACAAGAAATCCAGCGCCTGATTGGCCGCTCGTTGCGCTGCGTGTTTGACTTGGCCGCCTTGGGTGAGCGCACCATCTCACTGGATTGCGATGTGCTGCAGGCGGATGGCGGCACCCGCACGGCAGCCATCACCGGCGCATATGTGGCCGCGGCAGATGCTGTCAGGTGGCTCATGGCCAAAGGGGTGTTGAGTTCATCGCCACTGCGCGACGCCGTGGCGGCGGTGTCCGTGGGCATCGTGCAGGGCACGCCCTTGCTGGACCTGGAGTACACCGAAGACTCGGCCTGTGACACCGACATGAACGTGGTCATGACGGGGCGGGGTGGGTTTGTCGAAGTGCAGGGCACCGCCGAAGGGGCTGCGTTCTCCCAGCACGAAATGAGCGCGATGCTCGCTTTGGCTGACAAGGGCATTCGTGAACTCTTGGCTGCGCAGCGTGCGGCGCTCGAGAGCTTGGCGTGAAACTCGTTCTCGCATCAAACAACGCGCACAAGCTCAGCGAGCTGCAGGCCTTGTTGGGTCGGCTGGATTTGCAGTTGGTCACTCAAGGGTCGTTGGGGATTCCCGAGGCCGACGAGCCCTTTGAGACCTTCATCGAAAACGCCTTGGCCAAGGCCCGACATGCGGCTTCGTGCGCGGGGGCGGCGGCCATTGCTGATGACTCCGGTTTGTGTGTGGACGCCCTGGGGGGGGCGCCGGGGGTGAAGTCAGCTCGCTATGCGACCTTGTTCGGCCAGCCCTCGGGTGATGCGCACAACAACCGTGTGCTGTTGGAGCAATTGCAAGGCCACACGGATCGGCGCGCGCGTTTTGTGTGTGCCCTGGTCGCGGTGCGCTCGGCTCATGACCCCGAGCCACTGGTGGCGATGGGCCGCTGGGCCGGCGAAGTGCTGGCCATGCCCCAAGGCAGCGGCGGCTTTGGGTATGACCCACTGATCTTTGTGCCCGCTCTAGGGCGCAGCGTGGGGCAGCTGCCCCCGGAGCTCAAAAATGAATACAGCCACCGCGGGCTGGCTGTGCGCCAGATGCTGGGCCTGATGCGTGAGGTTTGGTTTGCCTGAGTTGCCGAGTGTGCGTGTGCAGGCGGCCCCCACCGGGGCGCATGAAACAGCCTCTGATCGAATGCTGCGTTACATGCGCATGGGCACCTTGAACTTGTCCGCCTTGCCGCCTCTGGCGCTCTATGTGCACCTGCCTTGGTGCCTGAAGAAGTGTCCCTATTGCGATTTCAACTCCCACGAATGGGGGCGTCGGTCTGATCAGCTGGCGCCGCATCCGCCTGAGGCAGAGTACATCGATGCCTTGCAAGCGGACCTCGAAGCGTCGCTGCCTTTGATTTGGGGGCGTCGCATCCACAGCGTGTTCATCGGGGGCGGCACGCCGAGTTTGTTCGCGCCCGAGTCGATTGACCGGCTGCTGGGTATGGTTCGTTCCTTGTTGCCGATGGAGCCCGACAGCGAGATCACCTTGGAGGCCAACCCGGGCACTTTTGAGCGTGAGCGCTTCAAGGCCTACCGGCAGGCGGGGGTGACACGCTTGTCGGTGGGGGTGCAAAGCTTCACGGATGAGCATCTGCGCGCCCTGGGTCGGGTGCACGATGCGGCGCAAGCGGTGGCCGCGGTGGAGGAGGCGGCCGCTGCCTTCGAGACCTTCAATATCGACCTCATGTATGCCTTACCAGGCCAGACCCTGGCAGGTCTGGAGGCTGACCTGCAACAAGCGTTGGCGCTGCAGGCACCGCATGTGTCGCTCTACCATCTGACCCTCGAGCCCAATACCTATTTTGCGCAGCACCCGCCTGTGCTGCCCGATGACGACAGCGCCGCCGAGATGCTGGACCACTTGGTTGCACGCCTGGCTGGCGAGGGCTTGGCACGCTATGAGGTGTCAGCGTTTGCGCGCGATGGGCATCGCTGCGCACACAACCTCAACTACTGGCACTTTGGTGACTATCTGGGCATTGGCGCGGGCGCTCACAGCAAGCTGAGCTATCCGCACCGTGTGATTCGCCAAGTGCGGTACCGAGATCCCCTGAGTTACATGACACAGGCGCGCTCAGGCCAGGGTGTGGCGCAAGACACCGAGGTCGCGCGCGTCGACCTGCCGTTCGAGTTCATGATGAACGCACTGCGATTACGCGATGGCTTCGAGTGCCGCCTGTGGACTGAACGTACCGGCCTGCCCGCGTCAGTGGTGCAGCCTGCGATCGCGCAGGCTGTGGCGCGGGGCTGGCTGCTGCGTGAAGGCGAGCGTTGGCGGCCGACTGAGCGCGGGTTTGATTTTCTGAACGACGTGGTGTCATTGTTTTTGCCCTGATCGTGCGCAGGGCAAGGAGGGGGTCAAATCCGATTCGTTGACATCCCCGAGGTACTGCGCAGCCGCTGAATGAGGTGGGGGGCAATTTGGTTCAGCGGTAAGACCTCGGTGGCGGCACCCGCGGCAATGGCTTCTCGGGGCATGCCAAACACCACGCACGTGGCTTCGTTTTGCACCAGGTTGTAGCTGCCAGCATCCAGCATTTCGCGCATGGCTTTGGCGCCATCGGCGCCCATGCCTGTCAGCATGATGCCCAGGGCGTTGGGCCCCACCACCTTGGCGGCGGATTGAAAAAGCACTTCCACCGAGGGCTTGTGGCGGTTGACCGGTTCGCCGTCTTTGACGCGAGCGACGTAGTTGGCACCACTGCGCTCGATGCTGAGGTGAAAACCGCCCGGGGCGATGTAGGCATGGCCCGGCAAGATGCGCTCGCCGTCTTTCGCCTCGGCCACACGAATTCGGCACAGGCTGTCCAGCCTTGTCGCGTAGCTGCGGGTGAAGCCCGGCGGCATGTGCTGGGTGATGACGACAGCCGGGCAATCGGGGGGCAGGTTGACGAGAACCTCCTTGGTGGCCTCGGTGCCACCCGTGGAGGCACCAATGAAGATGATTTTCTCTGTTGACAGGCGGCCCAGGTTCGCGACCACAGTGGCGGCTTGCGGTGACGATGTGGGGCTGGGCGTGCGGCGCATAGTGGCCTTGCCGGCCACGCGGATTTTGTCAGTGATTTCTTGAGCCAAAATTTTCAGGCCATCGGCCACCCCAATTTTGGGCTTGGCCACAAAGTCCACGGCGCCCAGCTCCAGTGCGCGCAGGGTCACATCTGCGCCACGCTCGGTCAGGGTGGAGACCATCACGACCGGCATGGGTCGCAGTCGCATGAGCTTGCTTAAAAAGTCGATACCGTCCATGCGCGGCATCTCCACATCCAGGGTGATGACGTCCGGGTTCAACGCGCGAATCATCTCGCGGGCAATCAAGGGGTCGCTTGCGCCCCCGACGCACTCCATGTCGGGTTGCCGGTTGATGATTTCCGTCAGCAGGCTGCGCACCAAGGCAGAATCGTCAACAACAATGACTCGGGTTTTAGGCATGGTTGGGTCCTCGTGCCGCTCGGCTCAAAACAACTGTACGGAGCCGCCGATGGCATTTCCAGAGGTGACTCTCTGGGCTGCGGCACGGTCTTGCGCGGCCAGCGCTTCGGTGTTGGTCGCCGCGAGGCGTTTGACCATCGCTTTGCCACTGGCGGGCAGGAAGCAAACTTTGCGCGGATAAATGTCGAGCACGTCTTTGGACACCACCGCGATGCGTTCGGTTTTGAGGTAATCCATGACGAAGGTGGTGTTTCGCTCTCCGACGTTCATGGTGCTCATGCCGCTGATGACCTGACCACCACCAAATACCTTGGCCTCCAGAGTGCTGCGCGAGGCGCCCATTTTTAGCAGCTCATTGATCAACAGCTCCATGGCGAACGAGCCGTAGCGCCCTGAGTCCCCCGCACCCTCGGGCAGCATGAAGTGGTTCATGCCGCCCACGCGGGCGTTGCGATCCCACAGACACGCGGCGATGCAGGAGCCCAAGGTGGTCATGATGAGGATGTCATCGTTGAAAACGAAGTACTCGCCGGGCAAAATTTTGACCGCTTCGTTTTGGAAGTGCGAATCGTAAAAAAAGAACGATGCTTCTCCTGGCTTGCGCGGTTGCGCTTTGAGCGCTTGCAGCCTCGGGGTATTGCCCAAGGCAGGCACCATCAGGCTCGGGGGGGTGATGACTTTTGGATTCATTTGCTCACACCCTGACGTAGACCGTTTTTCCACGAAGCCGAAACAAGTCTTTTGACTCACTGAAGTTTTCAGAGTGCCCGACAAACAGGAGCGACTGTGGCTTCATCACGCCGTGAATACGTTCGAGCACCTTGCGCTGCGTGGGCGCATCAAAATAAATCATCACATTGCGACAAAAAACAAAGTCAAAGGGGTCGCCCAATGACCACCGAGGCTCCATCAGATTGTGGGTGTGAAACTCGACCAGCCGACTCAGTTCAGGCTTGACGCGGATCATTCCGCTGTTGTCGCCCTTGCCGCGCAAGAAGTGTTGGCGCATGCGCTCAGGCGTGAGACCGCGTGACTCGACCGTGTAGACCCCACGGCTGGCGGTTGACAGAACCTTGGTATCGATGTCGCTGCAAAAAATCTTGGCGTTGGCTTGCGGCCCCAGCGCTTCCACAACGGTCATGGCCAGCGAATAAGGCTCCTCACCGGTTGAGGCTGCGTTGCACCAGATGCGCAAAGGCTGATGGCCATGCTGACTCAGCGCCGCTGCGAGCTCGTGAAAGTGATGTTCTTCACGAAAAAACGAGGTGAGGTTGGTGGTCAGACAGTTGATGAATTCTTGCCACTCTTGCTCGGCACTCGCACCGTGCCCTGTTTGCAGTGCTGTCAAATAGTTGGCAAATGACTTGTGGCCCGTTTCCCGCAAGCGCCGGGACAAGCGGCTGTACACCATGGCCTGCTTACCGGCGTGCAGGCTGATCCCAGCGCGCTCGTAAATCAGCTCACGCACGCGCTCAAAGTCTGCGCTTGAAAACGAGAATTCCTGCTCGGACTTGTCGGATAAGGCCTGACCTTGTGTCGACGTGGTGGCCGGCATGGCAGCGCTCATTGTCTCTCCAGACGGGGTTGTGTTCGGCAGACCCAAGGTTGCGAGTTCCGGCACCCGTCCCATTGGACCCATGCCTGCTTATCGGCTTTAGTCTGGCTTTCTTGACAGGTCATTGATGGCCTGAGTTAATCCGGGAAGCCAGCCCTTTTTCGCCGCTTGTCCAGGGTAGTCGCTCACTAGACTCCTTCCTACAGAATCGCTAAGTCGTGGATGCCCGGTGCGCCGGGGTTTTTGCCGTGGGTTTCATGCGCTTCGCCTGCTGGAACAGCCGATGACCGATCTTCAACTGGGCCCCTCCTTGCAACTGCTTGCGCAGGCGGGTTACACCTTTGCGCCAGATTTGGTGGAGGGTAGCCAACCCTGGTTGCAGGCGCTGATCGATGGTTTGTGTGACATGTCCAGCCGCGATGCCCTGACCGGTCAGGCCAACCGCCGCCAGTTTGAGCTGGCCTTGGCCCGCGAGGTCGACCGTGTGGCGCGTGCGGGTGAGCCTGCCCTGGTGCTCATGGCCGACATCGATCACTTCAAGAAGGTCAACGACACGTACGGCCACCCGGCCGGCGATCTCGTGCTCAAGGCGGTGGCCATGGTGTTGCAAGACTGTGTACGCCCCATGGACACGGTGGCGCGCTTTGGGGGCGAAGAGTTCGCGATTGTCTTGCCCAATTGCCCGCCGACATTCGCCCAGGCCGTGGCGGAACGTATTCGTGCCAAGGTCGAGGCGTTGGTCGTGACGGTGGCGCCGGGTGTCGACATCCGCGTCACCATCAGCCTCGGAGGGGCGTTCGCACCGCAGTGGGTGCGGTCTTCTGCGCCATTGTGGATCGAGCGTGCAGACCAACAGCTTTACCGCGCCAAGGGTGAGGGCCGCAATCGGGCCTGCCTTGAGCAACCCGCCTTGCCGCAAGTCAGTGCCGAAGAAAAGGGCCTGCTGCTGGGCACCCTATTGCAGTTTGAGGATCCCGAATGAGCACGGCACCCGTCACGCCTTCCACTGCTGCAGCCAAATCCGCCGCGCCTGCTGGGGCGCGCGCCCGAATCACGGCCATCACCAGCGGCAAAGGGGGGGTGGGAAAGACCTTTCTGTCAGCCAATTTAGCGGCCGCCCTGGCACGTCGCGGTGAGCGCGTTCTGGTGTTGGACGCCGACTTGGGCTTGGCCAACCTGGACGTGGTGTTGAACCTGTTTCCCAAGATCACCCTGCACGATGTTTTCACTGGCAAGGCCGAACTCGAAGACGCGATCTTGCCAGCGCCGGGGGGGTTCTCGGTGTTGCTGGCGGGCTCGGGCTTGGTGGAGTATTCACGTTTGACGGCCGATGTGCGTGAAAAACTCTTGGGGGTCATACAGCAGGTGGCACCCCGGTTTGATCGGATTTTGCTTGACACCGGGGCGGGCATCTCTGATGTGGTGCTGTATGCGGTGTCATTGGCCGACACTGTGCTGGTTGTGGCCACGCCTGAGCCCACGTCCCTGACAGACGCCTACGCCACCATCAAAGTCTTGGCCACCCAACAAAATCGCCGGGTGATCAAAGTGGTCGTCAACCAAGTGAACCGCATCGGCGAAGGGCGTGTCATTCGGGGGCAACTGCAACAAGTGGTGGATCGCTTTGTCACTCCCAGTCTGCCCATCGAGCCCGGCCAGACGGGTGTCAAGCTGGATTTGTTGGGCGAAATCCCCATCGATCTAGCCGTCCGTGAGGCTGTCCAGAAGCGTCAATTGCTGATGGAGTGGCGCCCGGGCTGTGAGGCCGCCAAGGGCATTCGGCTGGTGGCCGAGAAGATGATGGCGCCTTAGGTTCACAGGGCCCACAAGGCCCACAAGGCCCACAAGGCCCCGGGCCGCAGGGCTCACGCGCGCAACAGCACCACCAAGGCGCCATGGCCGCCGTCCGCGGCACGGGCTTGCACGTAGGCCATCACTTCTTCCTTTTGAACCAGCCAACGCTTGACCTTGTCCTTGAGGACGGGCGTGCGCCCGGGCGAGCCATGGCCCTTGCCGTGCACCACCCGCACGCAGCGCAGTCGTTGCTGCAGGGCCGCCTTGAAAAAGTGGTTCAAGGCGTCGCGGGCTTCGTCGCGGCGCAGGCCGTGCAGATCGAGCTGGGCCTGAATGGCCCACACGCCGCGGCGCAGCCGCTTGAGGACATCTGGGCCCACATCGCTGCGCCGGAACGACAGGGCGTCATCGGTTTCCAGCAACGACTCCACGTCCATCTCATCGGACAAGGCTTCGATCAGCACCGCCGCCTCGTCTTTTTCGCGCTGCAGGGGCAGGGCGGGCAGGCTCGAGGGCCTGGGCAAGACCCTCGTGGTGTGCACGGGCACGACCTCACCCACCGTGCGGGCAAACAACTCGCGGTCATTCAGGCTCCCCGAGCGGGGTGAGGAAACTTGGAGGCCGGCCAAGGCCTTTTGGTGGGCCTTGCGCTCGGCAGCTTGTTGGGCCAAGTGGCGCTTGACGTCTTTGAGACCGTCAAGGCCCTTGGCTTGACGGACGGACGATGAGGACGGGCGAGGTTTCGCAGGCATGCCAAATCCAGAAAAATAGGTTTGTGCCTCAGCCTCAAGGCTCACATCAAACCGCGCTCAGCAAACGACACCACGTCCGCAGACCCTACCACCAAGTGATCGAGCACCCGCACATCCACCAAGGCCAGTGTGGCCTGCAATTGTTGCGTCAGATGCTGATCTGCGGATGAGGGCTCAGGCTGACCCGAGGGATGATTGTGAACCAACACGACTGCGCTGGCATTGCAAGCCAAAGCATGCTTAACGACTTCACGGGGGTAGACGCTGGTGTGCGTGATGCTGCCACGAAACATCTCTTCCCAGTGCAGCAGTTGGTGTTGGGCATCCAAAAAAAGCACCGCAAACACCTCATGGGGACGCTGGCCCAACTGCATCCTGACATAAGCTTTGACTTGTGCCACGGAAGACAACACCGTGCGCTGCTGAAGTTGGCCGGCCAATGATCGCCGGGCCAGCTCCATCACGGCGGCCATTTCAGCGCGTTTGGCAGGCCCCAGGCCCTTGAGGCGGGGCAATTCCTTGGGGCCGCAGGCCAACAAGCCCGCAAGGCCCCCGCTGCGGTCCAGCAGTGTTTGCGCCAACTGCAGCACCGAATGGCCCTTTGTGCCGGTTCGCAGCAACAGCGCAATCAGTTCAGCGTCGGCCAGCGCCCCGGGGCCCCTGGCCAGGAGCTTTTCTCGGGGGCGCAGCGCCGTGGGTAAGTCTTTCATGGGGGGCACGCGAGGCATCAGAATACAGTTGCCCAGATTGTGCTCAGCCTGCTGGTGCCTCCTGCCCTCTAAAATCAGGGCTAACCCACCCACCAAGGAACGATGTGAACGCCATTCACGCGGGTTCATTCCTGACCCTGCATTACCGCCTAGCGGGCCCCGACGGCCGCGACGTCATCAACACCTTTGACGACAAACCTGCCACCCTGTCCCTTGGGACGGGCGAATTGGCGCCCGCCATGGAGCAACGCCTGATGGGCCTGCAAGAGGGGGCCCGAGTCACCTTTGAGCTGGCCGCTGGTGAGGCATTTGGCCCCCGCAACCCCGAGATGATCCAGCGCGTCAAACGTTCGCTTCTCGATGAACTGGGCGACCCAGATGAGGTCTACAGCGTCGGCGATGTGGTGCAGTTTCCAACCCCCGGCGGCCAAGGCGCCTACGCGGGCGCGGTTCGTGAGGTAGGCGGTGACTGGTTGCTGTTCGACTTCAACCACCCTTTGGCGGGCAAGCCTGTGAGCTTTGAAGTGCAAGTGATTGGGGTTCTGTGATGACATCGCCCCTCATCGTTGAAGAAGTGATATTGGCGGAGCCCCGCGGGTTTTGCGCGGGTGTTGACCGCGCCATCGAAATTGTCGAGCGCGCCCTCAAACGCTTTGGCTCGCCCATCTACGTGCGCCATGAAATCGTTCACAACACCTATGTCGTCGACGACCTCAAAACCAAAGGCGCCATCTTCATTGAAGACCTGAACGATGTCCCTCCTGGGGCCACCCTTGTGTTCAGTGCACACGGGGTGTCCCAGGCAATTCGCCTGGAGGCTCAAAGGCGTGGTTTCCAGGTTTTTGATGCCACGTGCCCCCTGGTGACCAAGGTTCATGTTGAAGTCGCCAAGCTGCACCGCGAGGGCTATGAGTTCATCATGATCGGCCACAAAGGCCACCCTGAAGTCGAAGGCACCATGGGGCAGCTGTCGCAAGGCATTCACCTTGTGGAAGACGTGAGCGACGTGGCCAGCGTTCAACTTGGTCAGACGGAAAAAATCGCCGTGGTGACCCAGACCACTTTGTCGGTGGACGACGCTGCCGAGATTTTGGCGGCCGTGAAGAGGCGCTTTCCGTTGGTGCGCGAGCCCAAACAACAAGACATTTGCTACGCCACGCAAAACCGCCAAGACGCCATCAAAGTGATGGCGCCGCAAGTGGACGTGGTGATCGTGGTCGGCAGCCCCACCAGCTCCAACAGCAACCGTCTGCGTGAGCTGGCTGAACGCTTGGGCACACCCGCCTACATGGTGGACCAGCCTGAAGACCTGCGCGAAGAATGGTTCACGGGCCGTGCGCGGGTGGGTTTGACCGCCGGTGCCTCGGCCCCCAACATCTTGGTTGAACGCGTGATAGAGCGCTTGCGTGCCCTGGGTGCCATCAGCGTGCGCAGTCTGCCCGGAATCCAAGAGACCGTCCATTTTCCGCTGCCCATGGGCCTGGGCGACAAATCCATGACCGGTGCGGGCGAGGCGGCCGGCCCGACTCGCCCATCCCACGGACAGCCCTGACGCGACGCACGTTGCGATCCCCGAACTCTATTTTTAAGCCTCCCCCATGCTTGACATCAACCTGCTGCGCAAAGACCTTCCCAGCGTGATTGCACGCCTAGAGACCCGCAAGTCACCGCAGCCCTTTCTCGACGTGGCGCGCTTTCAGGCCCTTGAGGCTGAGCGCAAAGCCCTGCAAACCCGCACCGAAGAGCTTCAGGCACAGCGCAACAGCCTGGCCAAGCAAATTGGGCAGCTCAAAGCGAAGGGCGGCGACGCGGCCGCGTTGATGAGCGAAGTCAACGGCTTGGGCGACGAGCTCAAAGCCTCAGCCCATCGCCTGGATGCCCTCCAGCAAAGCTTGTCAGACATCCTCATGGCCTTGCCCAATTTGCCCCACGACGACGTGCCGGTGGGGGCCAGCGAGGCGGGCAACCGCGAAGTCCGCCGTTGGGGTGAGCCGCGTGCATTCGATTTCGAGCCTCTGGACCATGTAGACCTGGGCGAGCCCTTGGGTTTGGACTTTGAAACGGGGGCCAAACTCTCAGGCTCACGCTTCAGTTTTCTCAAGGGGCCGATGGCCCGGCTCCACCGGGCCTTAGCGCAATTCATGCTGGACATCCAGACCCAGCAACACGGCTACACCGAGTGCTACACCCCCTACATCGTCAACCGTGAGATTCTGGAAGGCACGGGACAACTGCCCAAGTTCAAAGACGACATGTTCTGGGTCAGCCGAGGGGGCGATGCTGAGCAGCTGGAGCAATACCTCATATCCACCTCCGAGATCTCCCTCACCAACAGTGTGCGTGAGCAAGTACTCAGCCTGGACCAACTGCCCATCAAACTGACGGCGCACAGCCCATGCTTTCGATCAGAGGCCGGCAGTGGGGGGCGTGACACCCGCGGCATGATTCGCCAACACCAGTTTGACAAAGTTGAGATGGTGCAAATTGTTCATCCCGAGCAATCGCAGGCTGCGCTCCTAGACATGGTGGGCCATGCCGAAGCCGTGTTGCAACGCTTAGAACTGCCCTACCGTGTGATGAGTTTGTGCACGGGCGACATGGGTTTTGGGGCGGGGCAAACCTTCGATCTCGAAGTCTGGTTGCCGGCGCAAAAAACCTACCGCGAGATCAGCTCATGCTCCAACTGCGACGCTTTCCAGGCACGGCGCATGCAGACCCGTTTCAAGAGCGAGCAAGGTCGCAACGAGTACGTTCACACCTTGAACGGATCAGGCCTGGCTGTGGGGCGCACCTTGGTCGCGGTTTTGGAAAACCACCAAACGGCGGACGGCAGCATCGTGATCCCCGAGGCCTTGCGCGCCTACCTGTGGGGACAGACGGTACTGGGTTAACGCGGGCGGCATGCAGTAGAATCCGCGCTCACGTCAGACCGACACCAGGAGAGGTGGCAGAGTGGTCGAATGTACCTGACTCGAAATCAGGCGTACGGTATCCCCGTACCGAGGGTTCGAATCCCTCCCTCTCCGCCAACCCAGTATTTTAGGCTGTTTCAGGACCTCTCGGTCTGATGGCCTAAACGGCGAAAATCCAGCATTCATGCGGGTTTGCGCGGTTTAACTGGTGGCAGACTGTTTCCTTCAATCCCATTTTTTTTGATGGATGGGTTGATGGAGGTTTCAGTGCCCAAAGTTGCCAAGGAAATGAGTGCGCTGTCCGTCGGACGGCTGCAGAATCCCGGATTTCATTTTGTCGGAGGCGTCAAAGGCCTCGGCTTGCGGGTCTACCCCGCGGGTGGCCGTTGCTGGGTGCTTCGGCTGACCGTTGCCGGGCGCCGGCGAGACATGGGCCTCGGAGGGTTTCCCACGGTGACGCTGGCCCGGGCCCGCGAGCTGGGTCGTGAAGCGCATGAGCAGATCCGGCAAGGCATCAACCCCTTCGAACGCCGCCACGCGGCTCGCCAGGCCTTGCAAGCCGTGGCTCAGGAGATCGTGACCACCGCATGAATGAGATCTCGATTTTCGAGACCAGCGCCAAGCGCGTGGAGGTGCATCTCAAGGGCGAAAGTCTTTGGCTTACCCAAAACCAGATGGCCGACTTGTTTGATGTTCAGAAAGCGGCCATGTCCCATTTCCAAGCATCTGAAAAACATTTTTGACAGTGGTGAGCTGGTGGCCGCAGCAACCGTTTCCAAATTGGAAGCAGTTCGGCAAGAGGAGCAGCGCACCGTGACCCGACAGGTCGAGCACTACACCTGGACGCCATCACAGCGCGTTCCCCAGGGCCTATTGAAGCGCCTTCTTGGCCCGCGACATGGAGCCTGGCGGCGACGTGTTCACCGTTGAAACTGGCTACCGCGAAGTGCATGTGCTCTGGAACTGCTAAAGCGCAGACCGAGCGCCGCTTGAAGGCTCAACCGTCCAAGCGACGTTCGATTTCTTCGATGCGGGCAAGCACTGCATCGAGCGATGGCACCTCGCCGAAGATCATGCCCGCCATTGCGGCATAGTCGGTGCGCAGCGCTTTGCGCATGGCCTCGGATGGCATCAGCGTGAACGAGCCGGGCCGGGCCGTCGTCAAGCCCAGGTCCGGGCTGCCGAAGAAGAGCCGCGCGTGCGTTGCGCAGTCCGCAGCCAGCGCGTGATTGCCAAGCCACCGAATGCGCGGGGGGCTCCATCCATTGCGGTAGGCCGCGAAGCGGCCCAGAGGCGAAGCCGACCGGATTGGGTGGGGGGGATAGCGCGCCGTCCGCAGGACGGCTTCAGTTGTCGGGGCGATCCTGCTGCTGGATGTACTGCTGA
>JANMGB010000152.1:0-36894 GCA_031374415.1 Burkholderiales bacterium | reverse complement strand
TGCTTCGCTGCAAAGTGCTGGAAACTGGCGGCGAATGGCTGGAGGCGCCGACCCGAAAGCTCAAGCCCTCTCAGCGGTGCCCGAAGTGCTGGGCAGTGCAAAAGAAGACGCTATCGGATCGAGTGCACACATGCGCGCAATGCGGGCACACAGAGCCCCGAGACATCGCCGCAGCACGAGTTGTGTTGCGATGGGCCTTGGAGGCTGAAGACACAGGCCGGGAACCGCGCCTATACGGGGCTGCTCACGCTCCCCGTGAAACTCCATCCTTTGCGCAGCATAGGGTGGAGTAGTTCATAAATGCCGGTATCTCACTTGCCCTCGACCTGCATTGCGGCGTTGATTTTCAAAGCCATAGCTACCGCTATGACTCCTCTTCACGCCTTGCGCTGCAGGCCGATGGATGCGTGATACACCGACAGATGTGACTTGACACCACAGTAGCGGCTGACCATCAAACTGAAGGACTCGCCGTCAGCGTCAGCGTGGCTCGTCGACCTCCTGTGCGGTTGACAGGACTTTGCCCTTTGCGTCAAAGGTGACCAAAAAAATCATGCTGTCGTTGCCATTCAAGAACCGCCAGTTCCAAATCTCTTGGCCTTTGCGTTCGATCGGGAGGCGGCGAGCCGGGGCACCGAGTATGCGTCGCACTTGCGTGCTGTCTAGGCCGGGTGTGATACGGTGAAAGTTCTCGGGCTTGAGCACCTGCCGCAGGGCACTCATTTTGCCGCTGGCATCCAAAGTGATCATGTAGTTTCGTTGGCCTTGCGGTTGACGCGGATACTCAAAGGTGCGGCTACCGCCCCCCTCGTCATAGACCATGGCAGGATCCCCGAATTGGGCGCGCACTGCAGCCTCATCCGCAATGCCGACTTCCAATTGGGCGATCTTGTGATCGTCGCAGCCCATCAAAATCAATGCCGCTCCGACGAGGGTCATGAGGTGCTTCTTTAAAGTCATTCGAGATTCCTGCGTGTGTGAGAAAAATGGCGATGTGCGAACACCACCGGATTCTCGCCTGTGCGGGAATGACGCCAGGCCGCACACGGCGTGAAAGCAGCCGTCTCACGAGCGCTCCTGCCCAGTGACTTGCTCAAAAGCTGTTGATTTACATGCAAAATTGGCTCCCCGTTTTCTCCGCCTCCCGTTTCGTAGGTCCAACCAATGTGTGGGCAGAAAAATGGGGAATAAATGCAATCAAATCAACCACTTAACCCCTGGCGCCTGTCAGTCGCCCCGATGATGGACTGGACGGATCGGCATTGCCGCTACTTTCACCGCCTGTTGAGCCAGCGTGCCTTGCTTTACACCGAAATGGTCACCACGGGCGCGTTGATGCATGGCGATGTGCCCCGGCATCTCGATTTCAATGTTGAAGAGCACCCCGTGGCCCTGCAGCTGGGCGGCAGCGAAGCTGCTGACCTCGCGCATTGCGCCAAGCTTGCAGAGCAGTGGGGCTTTGATGAAGTCAACTTGAATTGTGGGTGCCCCAGTGAGCGCGTTCAGCGCGGAGCGTTTGGCGCTTGTCTGATGAATGAGCCCGGCTTGGTCGCCGATGGGGTCAAGGCTATGCTGGATGTGGTCAATGTGCCTGTCACAGTGAAGCATCGCATTGGCATCGACCAAAACGAAGACCATGGCTTTGTGCGTGACTTTGTCGGGCAGGTGGCTGATGCCGGATGTCGCGTCTTTATTGTTCACGCCCGCAACGCCTGGCTGCAAGGCTTGAGCCCCAAAGAAAACCGCGATGTGCCGCCATTGCGTTACGAGCGCGTCCATCAGCTCAAACGAGAGTTCCCTGACTTGACGATCGTGCTCAATGGGGGCGTGGCGACGCCAGCACAGATCCACGAGCAGCTGCAACATGTGGATGGCGTGATGCTAGGCCGCCAGGCCTATCACCAGCCGTGGGACTTGGCCACATGGGATGAGGCGTTCTTCGATCAGCCCCCGTCTGGTTTGACGCGCCAGGAGATTGAAGCGCAGATGGTGGCGTACATGCAGTGCGTGGCGGCACACGGCGAGCCTTGGTCTCGCGTGGCCCGCCACATGCTGGGGCTATGGAACGGCACGCCCGGCGCTCGTCGCTGGCGCCAGGTGTGGTCGGATCATCGGCTGAAAACGGCCGACCCGTCTGAGGTGGCAGACCAAGCCACGCAGGCTAGGCTGGGGGTTTGATTGAGATTCCCCAGCATGAGACTCACGTTATGTGCGCAAGAGTCACATTCTTGCGGATTGGCGCACGTGTACAGGCGATTCGCTGCGGTGTCGGTACGTTGGCGCACACAGCCAAGAAGAAGAGCTGGTGGTGCTCATTCCCAGTATGTCGATACTGTCCAGCGGGCCTCATTGCCTGGGCAAGCAGCCGAAGGCGAAGGAGGGCGTGCTCACCCGCCGCATCAACGCCATCGAGACGCTGGGCGCCACCACCGTGCTGTGCAGCGACAAGACCGGCACGCTGACCGAGAACCGCATGACGGTGACGCACCTGGCCGCTGGTGGGGTCGACCTGATGGATCGCCTCACTGTGGATTCAGTGGACGCTGGCAAGCTGCCCGAGGCCTTCCACGCCCTGGTGGAAGTGGCGATCCTCGCCAGTGTGGTCGACCTCTTCGACCCGATGGAGAAGGCGTTCCACCAGCTCGGTGAACGCTTCCTGGCCGACACAGAGCACCTGCACCGCGACTGGCGTCTGGTGCAGACCTATGCGCTAAACCCGGCGCTGCGCGCGATGTCGCACGTGTGGGCGGCAGCCGGCGAAGGAAAGCAGACCGTCGCCGCCAAGGGCGCGCCGGAAGCGGTGATGGACCTGTGCCACCTGGACGACGCGCAGAAGGCACGCATCGCCGGCGTGGTTGACCAGTTGGCTGCACAAGGACTGCGTGTGCTGGCGGTGGCACGCGGCTCGTTCGAGGGCCAGGACTGGCCAGCGAACGAACACGACTTCGACTTCGACTTCATCGGGCTGCTCGGCCTGGCCGACCCGGTGCGCTCCGAGGTGCCTGCCGCCGTGGCCGAATGCCGTGGGGCCGGCATCCGCGTGGTCATGATCACCGGTGACTATCCGGCCACGGCGCGCGCCATTGCGCACCAAGCCGGAATCACTGGCGTGAACGGCTCGGCAGCTCTGGCCACCACCGCCCTCATCATCGCGACTGCCATGGTCGCGCTGTCGGCCCTCTTCCAAGGACACCCCATGAACCCCAACGTAGGCACCACCGACCGCATCCTCCGAATCGCCTTGGGCCTGGGCTTGATCGCAGCCAGCCTGTTGGGCACCATCGGCGCCTGGGGTTGGATCGGCTTGCTGCCCATCGCCACCGCGATCTTCCGCTTCTGCCCGGCTTACTCGCTGCTGGGGCTGAGCACCTGCACCAGCCGCACGGGCAGCGCGAAGTCTTGAGTCAAACGCGAGCCTTCCCCTGACCAACGCATGACCACCGATTCCAACAACTTTCGTGATCTGACACAGGATGTGTCAGCGCGCCTGGCCACCTTGCGGCATGGCGCGCCGGAGGTGATGAAGAGCTTCAGCGAGCTGGGCCGTGCTGCGATGGCCGAAGGCGCGCTGACCAAGAAGACCAAGGAGCTGATGGCTCTGGCCCTGGGTGTGGCCGCGCGCTGCGACCCGTGCATCGGCTATCACGTGCAGACACTCGTCAAGCTGGGCGCAACGAGGCAGGAACTCGACGAAACGCTCGGTGTGGCGGTGTACATGGGCGGAGGTGCAAAGGATTTCTTCATCCAGCGTCAGGCGGCCACGCTTGACCAGGATCAACAGCGCACGTAGGCGACGGCCCCCGGCGATCACGCCATGCGAGAAGGTGCGCTTTTTGTCCTTCACTGGCGGCGTGTAAGCGATCACGGTCAGGTTTTGGAGCAGGCCCTGGGCGTCATCAGGTAAATGCGCAAAATGGCTACCACCGTGGCTCCAGGTCGCAGTGGGGGTCTGGCGCAACAAACCCCGGGGCGGCGCAACGCCGTGGGATCGGCCTAAGTGCCTGTCTCAGCGGTGCAACTCCCCCCTTAGAGGGATATTCGCGGGCCTGCCCCCCCGATAACCTGCGACTCGGAGTTTATTTCTGCTGGCATGCAACAAGACTTGAAGGGCCTGTTGATGCTTGCGATTCCGATACATAACCCAGGAGCAAAGAGTGAAGCATTTGAATCAAAGAGCATTACCTCTAGACCCTAGCTTAGACAAGAACTCGCGCCCCGCGAAACCAACCCGCTACAAGCGGGCGATGATCGGCCAGCTTGCACTGTTATCTGCTGCTGTATTGTCGGCTTGTGGCGGAGGGAGTGACGGGGAAAGCGGCGCAGCCTCCGAAACGGCGTCGAACGGCGTCGAGAGCACGCACAAACTGGCAGCGAGCAGCACCCTCTCTACCGAGAGCACTCAGACAGCGACAGCGGCCGGACTGAACACGGTCGTCATCGTCCGAGCCAAGGGCGATCTGGCTGCCAATGTGGGGCCAATGATGATATTGCGCGTCAATGGCACACAAATCGGTGCCATCGAAGTTCGCGCGACTGCCTACACCGACTACGAATTCAACGCCGTAGTTCCGCCAGGAGCCAAGGTCGAGGTGGTATTTGGCAACGACTACTTCGACGGCACCAACGACCGCAATCTCTACGTCGAATCGATAGCGTTCAACCGCACCACCATTGCGGCCACAGCGCCAGGCGTTGTGTTCGACCGAGGCACAGACAATCAGGCTTTCGACAATATGGATGTCTTGCCGGGTCTGTCCACCCTTTGGTGGGGCGGCGCCCTGCGCTTTACGGCCCCCGGCACGGCCTCGGGCTCCGTCATCGTCCGAGCCAAGGGCGATCTGGCTGCGAATTTGGGGCCAGCGATGAGATTGCGCGTCAATGACGCAGAGATCGGCGTCGTCGAAGTTCGGGCGAGTGCCTACACCGACTACGAATTCAACGCCGCAATTCCGCCGGGAGCCAAGGTCGAGGTGGTATTTGACAACGACTACTTCGACGGCTCCAACGACCGCAATCTCTACGTCGAATCGATAGCGTTCAACCGCACCACCATTGCAGCCACAGCGCCAGGCGTCGTGTTCGACCGAGGCGCAGGCAGCCAGGCATTCGACAATATGGATGTCTTGCCGGGTTTGTCCACCCTATGGTGGGGCGGCGCTCTTCGCTTCAGGGCAGGCGACCCCATTCCAGCGCCAGCGCCAGCGCCAGCTCCAGCTCCAGCTCCAGCTCCAGCTCCAGCTCCAGCGCCAGCTCCAGCTCCAGCGCCAGCGCCAGCGCCAGCGCCAGCGCCAGCGCCAGCGCCAGCTCCAGCGCCAGCGCCAGCGCCAGCGCCAGCGCCAGCGCCAGCGCCAGCGCCAGCGCCAGCTCCAGCTCCAGTACCGAGCCCGAACGCCGGCCCCTGCGCCTATGCCCCCGCGGGCCAGGTCTGCAAGATCGATGAGATCGCCTACAACACGGTTGGCACCAACGACTCCACCGAAGAGGTGGTGGTGGCGTATGGGCGCATGTGGAAGTACGACCTCAGCGGCAGGCTGATTCAGCCGGCGACCAGCCTGAAGGGCATTGGGGGCTTTATGGTCCCTTCGTTCGGTCCCTCTCGTCCCGCCATCCCAGGCCCATGTAACGGCCTTCCGAGCGGTCAGGACTGTGAAATTGACAGCCTGACCATCCTCAACCATGACCAGTGGGGGTACGTGGTGTCGGTCACCGCGAACGGCCGCGGTTGGAACTTCGACGCCAACGGCACTCACTGGAGCAACGGCGGCTCCAACTTTGACCTGACCTCGATCACCCACTACGGTGGTGGTGCAGTGTTCGGCCCAAGCCAGGCCGGCCCTTGCTCCTATAAGTCCGCAGACTCGGCGTGCAAGTTCGACACACGGACCTTCGTCGATGCGCGCAGGGAGTGGGGCGACTACGTGGAGTCGATCACGGCTTATGGCCGCTACTTCCTGTTCAACTCCGTGGGCGGCTTGATTGGATCGAACACCCTGAGCAGCGTGGCTCGGTACAAGGACGGTGCAGTGTTTGGCCCTTCAACCCCCGGCCCATGCTCCTACAAACCCGCTGGCAGTGTTTGCAAGTTCGACTCGGTCGACTTCAAGCGCGTGAACGGTGCCCTCGTGGAAGTGATTACGGCCTACGGCCGCTACTGGGAGTTTGTCGACGGCAGTGACACCGCCGTCCCCGGCACGGGTGTTGAGATGAGGAGCCTTGCCCGTTTTCGCTAGGTTCTAGGTGGGTGTGAGCCCAGCCCCGGTCGCGGCTGGGCTCTTATCCCCGAGCCCGATCAAACGGGCAATTCGCTGCACCAAGGGCTCAGAACGTCCGGGCCTATGTCCTTCAGATAGTCGACGCGCGAGGACACCTCGTCCAGGTTCTTGACACCATGTTTGCCGGCTGAGGTTTTGAGCCATTCGAGCACCGTCGTACCCTCCGAAGGCCCCTTATCGAAGATAACCGTGAGGATAGTGCGCAGTCTGGTCGGCTTGATCGCGCCGTTGATGACCTCCAAAGCGAGTGTTTCGATGGCCCGGAAGGCCACGCGGGCAAGGTCCTGCAGGGCCTCGGTGCCGGGAAGGACGATCTTGCGCTCGTAGAGCCATTCCTCGGCGAACATCACCAGCTCCGCTTGGCTGGCCACGTCCCGGGCCCGCATCGCCAGCGCCAAGGTCAATTCCTTCTCGACGGCGGGGCTGATGGTTTCGAAGCCGAGAGCTGTGCGGGCCCAGGTGCGCTGTTCACGCAAGCGGCGCTCGACCGAGCCTTCGGCGTGGGAGCCGGCCTTGCCTCGGTAGATGGACTTGATAGTCGCAATGCCCGCGGCATCCACCCCCATCTGTTTGGCCAGGACCTTGACCATGTTCGGCGGGAAGCTGTCCGTCACGCCAGCCAGCCGGCCGGTCAGGCCAAGAAAGGCGAGCTGAAGAACATAACCGAGCCGCAGGTCCAGAGCCGGGCGGCCGCGCTTGGCATTGCCTTCCTCATCGACCCGACTGACACTGGGGATCGCCGCAAGTTGCTCATCGCTGAGCTTGCAGTGCTCGATCGCCTCCGCTTCCGTCATCCTGAAAGGAAGCTGTTGCTTGCCCAAATACTTGTACCGGTAGCTCGCCATAACGCCCTCCAAGCCAGGAGCAGGCGACTATACGGGGCATCTGGCCGAGGGAGCCGCCGATGCGGACGCCGGTCGTCGGGACAATGGTCACGCAGGCCTGGAATGCTGCGAGCAACTGAATTTTGTCGACGTTTCCGAGAAAACCGAGATGACCCCGATCACTGGGCTTCGACACGGTCGAACCGGGTCAGGACGACCACCACAAGCACCGCCGCGATCGGCCCGGCCAAGGGGTGAAGCAGGCAAGCGAGGATGGGCGCCACCAGGACTAGGTGACGCAGGCCCCAGCTGTACAAGATGCCAGCCCGGCGCACGTAGGCGGTACCGGCCTCGGCCCAGCGTTTGCGCGCTTAGGATTCCACCGGCATGCCGCTGATGAACCCGACGTGGTTGTAGTAGCGGACCGCCATCGCCGAGCACACCAGGGAAGCGAACAGCAAGGCGAGCAAGAGAAGTTCGAGCACCAGCCGGGGAGTCACGCTCGGCAGAAGCGCCGGTTCGCCAAAACTCGCGTGCAGCGAGGGTGCAGCCAGTGTGACGGTGCCGATCAACCCCAGCATCGCCGTCGATGCCGTCATCGTCGCCGACATCAGCGAGTTGCGCAGCGTCTGCACCGCCAGGATTTCCGACCCTTTCTGTTGCGACACGGCGGTGAACCACTCCTCTCGCAGCACCGCATGCGCGCTGCGTGCCATGCGCTCCGGGCTTCGCCGCTGTGCCACGGTGAGCAGCGCCTCATAGGCGATCAGCACCACGATCGTTGAGAAGGTGGCCCACCAGGCCAGGACTCCAGTCATCGTTGGTCTCAGGCGGGCTGCAGTTTGTCGATCTGCTTGCGGCGCTCGAGAAGTTCGAAAGCGCCCATGCCCACCAGCATCGCCACCACGAAGACCAGCGCCTTGACCTCACCCATGCCCAGGGCCACCAGACCAGGGCCTGGGCAGAAGCCGGCGACACCCCAGCCGATGCCGAAGACGACGCTGCCGATCACCAGGCGGCCGTCGATGTCACGTGACGTGGGCAGTTTCATTTCCGCGCCAAGGAACGACACGGTGCGCTCCCTGGCCACCGCAAACGCCAGGGCGCCGACGGCAATTGCACCGGCCATGACGAATGCCAGCGAAGGGTCCCAGGCGCCACCCAGGTCCAGGAAGCCCAGCACCTTGGCCGGGTCGGCCATGCCGGACACGATGAGGCCGAGTCCGAAGACCAGGCCGGCGAGCAGGGACGCAAAAACAGTCATGGCAAGCACTCCTCAGATACCAAGCAGGTGGCGGGTGACGAACACGGTCGCGAAGCCGGCCACCATGAATGCCACCGTGGCCACCATCGACCGCGGCGACAGGCGGGCCAGCCCGCACACGCCGTGCCCACTGGTGCAGCCCGAGCCGTACCGGGTGCCCACACCCACCAGCAGGCCGGCGACCACCAAGGCAGCGAAGGACGCATCAATGCGGGGCTGGGGCAGCGCAGCCAACAACCCGTAGAGCCAGGGCGACCCGACGAGGCCCAGGACGAACACGGCACGCCAAGCCACGTCGCCCTTGACCGGCTTGAACAGCCCGCCGATGACACCGCTGATGCCGGCGATGCGGCCGTTCAACAACACGAATATCGCCGCCGCCAGGCCGATGAGCGCCCCGCCCGCCAATGCGGACCAGGGGGTGAATTCATTCCATGCGATGGACATCATTTCTCCTTGAGGCAGTAGAGGCGGTAGAGGACGGCCAGGATCTCAAGCACGCTGGGATCGGCGACGCTGTAGAAGATGTTCTTGCCTTGGCGGCGCGTGCTGACCACACCCTCGGTGCGCAGCACACCGAGCTGCTGTGACAGCGTTGGCTGGCGGATGTCCAGCTGCTCTTCGAGTTCGCTGACGCACATCTCGCCTTGCGAAAGCTGGCACAGCAGCAACATGCGTTCGACGTTGGCCAGCAGTTTCAGTGCGCCGACCGCCTCGTCCGCAGCATGGCGCAGGGCTTCGGGATCGATGACGGTTGGCGAGCGTTTCATGAGGCGGTTCGTGCTGCGGCCTGCGGCTTGATCGGGTTGCTTTCATTATGTTTGTTGATATAATATTTGTCAATAGATCGACGACAAACCTCTGGAGTCCACCATGAGCACTGGAACCACGACGCAAGCCTTCTTCGACCCCCAAGACCTGGACGGTGAGCTATGTCGTATGGGACCCGGCCAGGCTGCGTGCCGCGGTCATAGACCCCGTGCTCGACTACGACTTCAAGTCGGGCCACACCAGCAGCGCCTCTGCTGACCAAGTGCTGGACTACCTGGCCGAACACGCGCTCCAAGTCGACTGGATCCTGGAAACTCACGCTCACGCCGACCATCTGTCCGGTGCGCGCTACCTGCAGCAGCGCGTGGGTGGCCGCATCGCCATCGGCGAGAACATCCGCGCGGTGCAGGCCACGTTCAAGAAGCTCTACAACCTGGAACGCAGCTTCCTGCCCGATGGCAGTCAATTCGACCACCTGTTCAAGGACGGCGAAACGTTCCGGATCGGCGATGTCGAGGCCACGGCGATGCTGGTGCCCGGCCATACACCGGCGGACATGGCGTATCTCATCGACGGTGCGGTCTTCGTCGGTGACACGCTCTTCATGCCCGACGTCGGCAGCGCCCGCGCCGACTTCCCTGGCGGCGACGCGCACCAGTTGTACCGCTCGATGCACCGGCTGCTGGCCCTGCCGCCCGAGACGACGATGTACGTCTGCCATGACTACCCGCCGACCGCGCGCGAGCCCCGCTGGCAGACGACCGTGGCCGCACAACGCGCGCACAACATCCATGTGCATGACGGCATCAGTGAAGACGAGTTCGTGGCCATGCGGCAGGCTCGCGATGCGACGCTGGAGGTGCCGACGCTGATCCTGCCGTCGATCCAGGTCAATGTCCGCGCCGGTCAGTTGCCGCCGCCCAGCGAGAACGGTGTTTCTTACCTGCGCATTCCGCTGAACACCTTGCCGGTTCGGCCCTGAGCGTATGCGGGCGCCGGCCCGACGACAAATCAGGCGGCTGCCTCGCGCAGCTGTTGCTGGACCCATGAAACCAGCTGCGCAGTGGGCAGTGCACCCGAGACACGCGCGACTTCGATGCCACCTTTGAACAGAATCAGCGTCGGGATGCTGCGAATGCTGTAGCGCGCGCTGGCCACTGGCGCAGCGTCGCTGTCCACCTTCACGAAACGCACATCCGGCACCATTTTGTGCGGCGGCAGCGAAGCTGGGCGCCATTGCCTTGCAGGGCCCGCACCATGCAGCCCAGAAGTCAACCAGAACCGGTAGCTCGGTACTGGCGATGAACTTTGGCAGCGCAGCATCCGTCTGATTCACCGGTTCGGCGGACATCAGCGACGCGCCACACCGCCCGCACACGGGCGCATCGCGCAAGCGCTCATCAGGCACCCGGTTGGGGGTGCTGCAGGCAGGGCAGACAAGTTGCATGGTGCTGTGGCTTCAGATTCCGGACGAGGATCGTGCTCCCCCACGGGATAGTGCGACTTTCTTGCGCGCGCGTCCGTTCGGTGGCCGACATATCGACCAACTACGTGGGTCAGCGCACCGACGCCGTCCTTCGCGAAAGCGCAGGCTCTGTAGTTACCTGCGCCGGGCATCGCCCGTGGCGCTCACTTTCGAAAGCTCCTCCATGCATGACACCGTTAGCACGTTCCCCCGTCCCAACGAGCCGGCGCCCGACTTCACGGCCAAGACGACACACGGGGACCGCACGCTGAGCGACGACAAGGACAAGTGGCCGATCCTGTTCTCGCACCCGGCCGAGTTCGATCTCTACGCCAAGGGAAGTGCGCCTCGGGAAGCCCTGAAGGACTGGCACTTCATGCTTGGCCTAACCGTGCCGGTGCTGGTGGCTCTGCGCCTGTTGAATCGTCTCGTGGGCGGCAACCCTGCGGTCATTTCGCCGCTTCCGCGCTGGCAACACCGGCTGGCAAGTGCCGCCCACGTCGCTTTGTACGTGCTGATGATCGTCATGTCCACTCTCGGATGGCTCATGCTCAGCGCCGCGGGCAAGCCGATCCCGCTGTTCGGTTTCCAACTGCCGGCGTTGCTCGCCTGCGGCTTCGGCGCCACCCATTCAGAGGGCCATACCGTGTCGGCTTGCGGCAGGACGGGACAGCCTGTATGTTGAAGCGCCGCATCAGCCATCTTTTGCTGCGGGCGAGCCTGTTGCAAGGCGGGGCGGCGGTTGCAGCGGAGTCGACGTTGAGATCGTCAAGGTCGAGAACCCCGACGAGATCAAGCGCTCTGGTGTCAGAGCCACCCCGACCGTCATGATCGACGGCAAGGTCGTGCACAGTGGTGGCATTCCCTCGCACGAGGCAGCGCAAACCTGGCTGAAGCCGGGCCCCATCGGGTTCCTGAACCACCCGACCCGACATCTGTTCTTCACGGGCAAAGGTGGAGTCGGCAAGACCTCGCTGTCGACCGCCGCCGCACTGACGCTCGCAGATGCCGGCCGGAAGGTACTTCTGGTCAGCACCGACGCAGCGTCGAACCTCGACGAGATGCTCGGGATCGAGCTGCGCAACACGCCCGTTCCCGTGCCGGGCGCGCCCGGTCTGTCGGTGCTGAACATCGACCCCGACAACGCGGCCGAGTCCTATCGCCAGCGCGTTCTCGCGCAGATGGGCACGGGTGCCAGCGCAGAAGAACTCTCGACGGTGCGCGAGCAGTTGTCCGGCGCCTGCACCACGGAGATTGCCTCGTTCGACGAGTTCTCTTCCCTGCTGTCCGACGGCGGCCACCACTACGACCACATCGTCTTCGACACGGCACCGACGGGCCACACCTTGCGTCTGCTCAGCCTGCCCAAGGCATGGACCGGGTTTCTCGACGGCAACGACCGCGGTGCCTCCTGCCTGGGGCCGCACTCGGGATTGAAGATGCAGGAAGTTCGCTTCAAGGCCGCACTCGACGCCTTGAGCGACCCGGCGAAGACCACGGTGATCCTGGTGACTCGGCCGGACAAGGGAGCGATCAACGAGGCGGCGCACACCTCGGGCGGGTTGCGCGAGCTGGGATTGAACAACCAGCGCCTCGCCATCAACGGCATGTTCCATGCCAGCGAGCGTACCGACGCAGTGGCCTGTGCCATCGAGGACCTGGGGCAGCAGGCGCTGGACGCGATGCCAGCGTCGCTGCGTGCACTACCGCAGGACCGCGTGCCGCTGCGGGCCTTCGACACGGTCGGTATGCCGGCCTTGCGCGCGCTGCTGACCACAGGTGCTGGCCCGATCACAGCGCCCATCACTTCGGTTGTAGTCACCAGTGAAAAGCTCAAAGGCCTGGACGCGCTGGCCGACGAACTGGCCGCTGGCGAGCACGGGCTGATCATGGTGATGGGCAAGGGCGGCGTCGGCAAGACGACCGTTGCCGCAGCCCTGGCTTTGGGGCTGATCCAGCGCGGCAAGACCGTGCACCTCAGCACCACCGATCCGGCCGCTCATCTGGTGGGAACACTGAACGGCGACGTGCCAGGTTTGACTGTGAGCCGCATCGACCCAAAGCTCGAAACACAGCACTACATCGACAAGATCATGGCCGCCAAATCACCCAGGCTCGACGCAGCAGAGCGGGCGCTGCTGCTGGAGGATCTGCAATCGCCCTGCACCGAAGAGGTGGCGGTCTTCCATGCCTTCTCGCGAATCGTCAGCGAAGGTCGCAGCGCCTTCGTCGTGCTGGACACCGCGCCCACGGGCCATTCCATGCTGCTGATGGACGCGACCGGTGCCTACCACCGGCAGATGACACGTGAGTTCGAAGGGCACGGCAACACGCACGTCGTCACGCCCTTGATGCGGCTGCAGGACGCCGCGTACACGAAGATCATTCTGGTCACACTGCCGGAGGTGACACCGGTGTCGCAGGCGGCCGCGCTGCAGGAAGACCTTCGCCGCGCCAGTATCGAGCCCTATGCCTGGGTGCTCAACAAGAGCGTGCTGGCCGCGGGCACGCACGATCCCTTGTTGGCCGCGAGACTGGCGGGCGAGCGCAAGCAGTTGGAACGTATGGCCGCAGGGCTGGCCAAACGCATGTTCACCCTTCCTTGGCTGACCATTGCGCCGATCGGATTCGCCGAGTTGTCCAAACTGGTCGTCAAGCCTTCGCACGCTGAGGCGACCCACGCCTGAGCCCCTCACCAATGAGGGAGAAGCTCGGCATCGCCATGCCGCCCTACCGCATCCTGGGCGCCTGCAACCCGCCACTCGCCCACCGGGCCCTGCAGGCGGTGCCCGACATCGGCCTGCTGCTGCCGTGCAACGTGATCGTTCGCGAAGAAGCACCGGAGCGCGTGGTGGTCGGCTTCGTCGACCCGCAGATCATGGTGAACCTGGTCGGCAAGCCCGAGGTCAAGACCGTGGCCGATGCGGCGGAACAGCGCCTGCGCCGCGTCTGCGAGAGCCTCGGCGGCAGCACGACGCAGGCCACCTGACCAACGATGTGTGAGTTGTTGGCGCTGTCGAGTTCGCGCCCGGTCAATTTGACCTCTTCGTTGGAGGCGCTGGCCGCGATCGAGGCATTTCAGGCGTACTGCAACCCGGCCGTCTTGCCGCGGAACACGCGGTAGGAGAACACGGTGTAACCCGCGATGGCCGGCACCGAGATGCACGCCCCGAACAGGATCACCTTGAGTGCGGCTGGGCCGCTGGCAGCCTGCCAGATGGTCATCTGCCCGATCGCGACATACGGGTAGATGCTGTAGGCCAGCGCAGGGGCCATATTTTTGATCTAGTTGAACCTAGAAACGGCAGTTGAGGGCTGATCACTACCGATCAGTGGTGCGTGTCTGGGGCGGCAGCAATGGGTTGGCAGTGTGAGGACACGACCTTCGGATGCCGTCCGTCAGCCGGGATCTTCGCCCGGTCGACGCTGGCCATCTGTGAACGACCGCTGTCGCCGTCAATGAGTTCCTCGGCGGCGCGAGCGAAGGTCTGGTTCGAAAGTAGACCTGTCGCTCGCTGAAAAAACCGCCGCTGGCAGCAATGGGTCGGGAGCGACCTTTCAATTGCGTTGAAAGCAGTCGCAGCTGGAGGCGTGCGACATCGCCTCGGAAAAATCTGAGATTAGGGCTTACAACCCCCGTGTGGAGAAATCCATGCGTAGCACCGTAGGAATCCCCGTCGTTCACGGGGGGAGGATGTCAACAAAATCCTCAAGCACGTTGTGCGGCCGTCACGTCCAAGCTGCGCTGGCGTTCTTTGCGAGCGATGAGGTAACTGGCCACTGCCACCCCCAAAGCGACCACCACCACCGTCACTGTGGCCACCGCGTTGACGGTGGGATCCAGGCCCAGCCGCGCACGAGAAAAAATCACCAGGGGCAGGGTGGTCGAGCCCGGGCCGGACAAAAATGCCGACAAAACCACGTCATCCAACGACAAGGTGAACGTCAGCAACCAGGCCGACAGCATAGACTGCCCAATCATTGGCAGAGTGACGAGGTGAAAAACTTGCCATGGTTTGGCGCCCAGATCCATGGCGGCCTCTTCCAGCTGGGCGGGCAGCTCTTGCAAGCGAGCTTGAATGACCACGGTGGCATACGCCATGCCCAGCAGCACATGCCCAAGCCAAATGGTGATCCAGCCACGTTCAGGAAACCCCAGCGCCCGTTGGCAGGACACCAGCATCAGCAAAAGCGACACGCCCACGATCACTTCGGGCATCACCAGCGGGGCGTTGACCATGCCACTGAAGACGGTGCGCCCAGTGAAGCGTTTGTACTTCACCAGCGCAAATGCTGCCAGCGTGCCCAAGATCACCGACAGCGTCGCCGTAGCCAGCGCGATTTTGAGCGACAAGGCCAGGCCGTGGATGATTTCCTTGTCGGTCGTGAGCGCTGCGTACCATTTCAGGGTGAATCCGCGCCAGACATTGGGCAAGGGCGAATCGTTGAAGGAAAACAGCATCAACGCCATGATCGGCAGGTACAAAAAACTCAGGCCAGCCCATAACCAAGCGCGGCCGAACCAGTGGTTGAAGCGGGGACCGAACACGGCAGACTTGGGGCTCATGGACGTGCTTGCGCTGACTGCGCCTGGTATTTGTTGAGGAAGGCCAGGGGAACGATGATCAACAAAATCATCACCACGGCCAGTGTCGATGCCAGCGGCCAATCGTTGTTGCTGAAAAATTCATCCCACAACACGCGCCCGATCATGAGCGTCTCTGGCCCCCCCAGCAACTCAGGGATCACATACTCGCCCACGCAGGGAATGAACACCAGCATGGCCCCCGCCATCACCCCCGCCCGTGACAAGGGCACGGTGATTTTCCAGAAGGCCACCCAGGGGGTGGCGCCCAGGTCGGTGGCCGCCTCGATCAAGCGCAAGTCCATTTTTGACAGCGTTGCATAGAGCGGCAGCACCATGAAGGGCAGGTAGGTGTAGCTCATGCCCAGTATCAAAGAGAAGGGCGAGTTCAGCAGTTGACCCTTTGAGGCGATCCAGCCCATCCAAGCCAGCAGGTGGTCAAGGTGCAGCGCCGTGATGGCTTGATAGGCCCAGCCCCCTTCACTGAGCAAGCCTTTCCAGGCGTACACACGCAGCAAGAAGGAGGTCCAAAACGGCAGCATCACCATCATCAACAACGCGGGTTGCCAGACCTGCTTGGCCCGGGCCATGAAATAGGCAAAGGGGTAACCGATGAGCAAGCAAAAGAAGGTGGTGCAGGCCGCGTACTTCAGGCTCGCTAGGTAGGTGTCCAGGTACAGCGGGTCACGCACCACAGTCAGGTAGTTGTCAAACTTGATCGACACGGTGGGCAGGCCGTCTTGGATCACGAGCAGGTCTTTGATGCTCACGCCGTCGCTCTCAGAGACGCTGATTTTGAACACCATCAAAAACGGCACCATGAAAAACAGCAGCAACCACAGCATCGGAATGCCGATAACGAAACGGCGCCCGTGGCTACGTTGCGCCGGGTTGATGGTCGGGCTCATGAGGTCAGCACCACAGCGGAGGTGGCCGACCAATAGGCCCAGGCCTGCTCGCCGGGCTGCAAGGCATCCGCCGGGTGGCGGTGGGTGTTGCTGGTGCTGATTTTCAGGACTTGGCCACTGGCCAGGGCCAGTCGATAGACCGTGAAGCTACCAAAATAAGCGCGATCAGTGAGCGTGCCTTGCACCCGGTTGTGGCCGGCAGGCGCGCCTTCAAGCGCTTCAGGCACCTCGCGGCTAAGGCGTATTTTTTCGGGGCGCAAGGCCACCGTCACGGCCATGCCTTGGGTGCCCGTGACACGCTGGTCAATGTAGTGAGCGCAGTCAGCGCTTTCGATCACGGCATGGTCGGGCGCGTCTTGGGTGAGCGTGCCGTCAAGCAAATTGACGTTGCCGATGAAGTCAGCCACGAAGCGGTTGCTGGGGGTTTCATACACTTCGCCTGGCGGCCCCACTTGCAGCAAGCGCCCCTCGCTCATGACGCCAATGCGGGTGGCCATCGTCATGGCCTCTTCTTGGTCGTGCGTGACCATGACACACGTCACGCCCACATCCTGCAAGATGTTGACGAGTTCGATTTGGGTTTGCTCGCGCAGCTTTTTGTCGAGCGCGCCGAGGGGCTCGTCCAACAACAACAGCTGAGGTTTCTTGGCCAGACTGCGCGCGAGGGCAACACGCTGTTGCTGGCCACCGGACAGTTGATGGGGTTTGCGTTTGGCGTATGCGGTGAGTTGTACCAGCTTGAGCATGGCGTCAACTTGCGCTTTAACCTGCGCCGAGGGCAGGCCGTCGCGGCGCAAGCCAAAGGCGACGTTGTCCCAGACACTGAGGTGGGGAAACAGGGCATACGACTGAAACATCATGTTCAGCGGTCGGGCGTAGGGAGGCAACCCCGACAAATCTTGACCGTTGAGGATGATGCGACCCGAGGTCGGCGTCTCGAAGCCTGCGAGCATGCGCAGCAAGGTTGTTTTGCCGCAGCCTGATGAGCCTAAAAGGGCAAAGATTTCGCCTTTTCCAATCGACAGATTGATGTGGTTGACGGCTGGCTGCTCACCGTAGGTTTTCACCAAATCGCACAGTTGCAAAAAATCGGCGTGGGGCGTCGTAGGGCTGGCGCTCGCGCGGGTCATGAACGGGGTTCTCCGAGGGTGAATGCTGAAATGGATCCAACTGCAAACTGTAATGGATGAATGGGTGGCGCCCTGATGGGGGCATCTCGAGCCCGATGGGATCTACACCACACGCATCAACCCAGATTACAAGCAGGTTTCAGACCCAGCCGCGGCGCTGTAATTCTGAGTAGCTCAAGTCGAGGCATTTTTCGATCAGGGCCGTCATCTCGTCGACCTGAGCGAGGGTCATGACGAGCGGCGGGGCAATGATCATGCGGTCTCCCACCGCGCGCATGATGATGCCCTGCGCAAAACAGTGCCCGCGGCAGATCATGCCCACTTCCAGGGCGCTGTCAAAAGATTGCAGGGGCGCTTTGCTGCGCACCAATTGCAGAGCACCCATGAGGCCGCAGGTCTGGGCCTCGCCGATCAGGGGGTGTTGTGCCAGCGCTTGATACTTTTGGGCCAAGTAGGGCCCCGTTTGCTCGTGTACCTGCTCCACCAGCTTCAGCTCTTGAATCAGGTGAATGTTGGCCAGCGCCACAGCACAGGCCACGGGGTGGCCACTGTAGGTGTAGCCATGGGTGAACTCCCCCCCCAGATCGATCAACACTTGGGCCACACGGTGTCCCACCAGAACGCCCCCCAGAGGGATGTAGCCTGAAGTCACGCCCTTGGCGAAGGTGATCAGGTCGGGCTCGAAGCCGAAGGTTTGGCAGCCCCACCATTGACCCGTGCGTCCAAAGCCGCAAATGACCTCGTCGGAGATCAGCAAGATGTTGTGCCGGCGGCAGATGCGTTGGATTTCAGGCCAGTAACTTGCGGGCGGCACGATCACACCCCCCGCCCCCTGCACCGGCTCACCAATGAACGCGGCCACCTTGTCGGCGCCCAGCGTCTGAATTTTGGCCTCCAGCCAGCTGGCAGCGCGGCGACCAAACTCGTCCGGGCTTTCACCGGGGTGCGCCAGTTCGAAGGCAAAAGGTTGCTCGATGTGAACAATGTCGGGAATCGGCAAACCACCTTGAGCGTGCATGCCTGCCATGCCCCCCAGCGAGGCGGCCGCCATGGTGGAGCCGTGGTAGCCGTTTTTGCGGCCAATGATCACGCGGCGTTCGGGCTGACCTTGCAGATCCCAAAAGCGCCGCACCATGCGCACGATGGTGTCATTTCCCTCCGACCCGGAGCCGGCAAAAAACACATGCTGGAACCCCGGTGGGGCGATTTGGGTCAGCAACTCGGCCAACTCAATGGCCCGGGGCGTGGCTGTTTGGAAGAAGCTGTTGTAGAAGGGTAGGGTTTGAAGTTGGCGCGTGGCGGCGTCGATCAATGCGGTCTGACCGTAGCCCACGTTGACACACCAAAGTCCCGACATGGCATCCAGAAGACGGTTGCCGTCCGTGTCCCAGATGTAGATGTTGTCACCGCGCTCGATCACCCGCGAGCCCTTGGCAGCCAACGCTTTGAAGTCGGTGAAAGGGTGCAGAAAATGCGCAGTGTCGGCCTGTTGCCATTGCGGGGTGCTGCGGGCGGTCATGGTGGCTCCTATGGCTTTGGCTTCACACGTGAAGCAATAAATGCTCTCGCTCCCAAGGTGAGATGACCTTCATGAACTCATCGTGCTCGGTTTCCTTGATCTCAGAGTACACCGTGATGAAGGCATGGCCTAGGATGTCGTGCAAGTCTTTTTCATCGGCCAAGAGGCCCAGCGCGTCGCTCAGTGAGCGCGGCAGTTGATAAGCCGACAAGTAGGCGTCTCCCAGGCACTCGGCGCTGGGTGCGATTTTGTTTTTGATGCCCAAATAGCCACAAGCCAACGTGGCAGCCAAGGCCACATAGGGGTTGGCGTCGGCGCCGATCACCCGATTCTCGATGCGGCGTGCCGCAGGCGTGGCCACGGGTGAGCGAATGCCCACGGTGCGATTGTCGGTACCCCACTGAATGTTGATGGGGGCCGCGGTGGAGCGCGCCAGCCGTCGGTACGAATTGACATAGGGGGCAAACAACGCCATGGCGGCAGGGATGTAGCGTTGCAGGCCACCGATGTACCAATAAAACGCTGGGCTGGGGCTGCCGTCGTCGTTGCTGAAAATGTTGTGGCCGTTGGCCACGTTAAGCACACTTTGGTGCACATGCATGGCGCTGCCGGGCTCATGGGCCATGGGCTTGGCCATGAAGGTGGCGTACATCTCGTGGCGCAGGGCCGCCTCGCGAATGGTGCGTTTGAAAAAGAACACTTCATCGGCCAGCCCCAATGGATGGTCATGAAAGAAATTGATCTCCATCTGCCCGGCACCCACCTCATGGATCAAGGTGTCCACGTTGAGCTCCATTTTTTGGCAGTAGTCGTAGATGTCCTCAAACAAGGGATCGAACTCATTCACTGCATCGATCGAGTAGGCCTGGCGAGAGGTCTCTGCGCGGCCACTGCGCCCTTTGGGTGGGCGCAAGGGGGTGTTGGGGTCCGCGTTGCGCTCGATCAAGTAAAACTCCAACTCGGGGGCGACCACAGGTGCCCAGCCCTCGGCAGCATAGAGGTCACAGACATGGCGCAACACCGAGCGTGGTGCATAGGGAATCAGGACGCCATGGCGGTCAAAGCAGTCATGGATGACTTGGGCTGTGGGGTCGGTCGCCCAGGGCACGATGCGCACCGTGGCCGGATCAGGTCTCAGGTGCATGTCACGGTCGGTGGCGTGGATGACGTCGTAGTAGCGGCCCTCTTTGGGGAACTCGCCGGTCACGCCGATGGCGACGATGGCTTCGGGCAGCCGCATGCCACGGTCTTCTGTGAACTTCTCGCGCGGCAAAATTTTGCCTCGAGCGACCCCCGTCAAATCGGGCACCAGGCACTCCACCTCGGTCACATTGCGTTCATTGAACCAGTTTTCGAGATCGCTGAAATTGAAGTTGCTGCTATCGACCATGGTCATGCCCAGTGAGTCAGATTCAAGCGGTTGAAAAGGCACAATGGCCCAGCAGGTAAAGCAACTTCAGGGGCTGGCGTTGGGCAGTTCGTGGGGTGCCATTTTGCTTTGACGATAGCGCAGGCAGGCCTGCCCAAAGGCTGTGAATAAACGCACAGAAACATCGTTCTTCGAGGCCTGCCATTCAGGGTGCCACTGAACGCACAAATTGAAGCCGCGCGCCTGCGGCCAAGAAAATGCCTCGATCAGGCCGTCCGGGCTGGTCGCTTCGATGCGCAGTCCGGGTGCCAAGCGGTCGACGCCCTGGCCGTGCAGTGAGTTGACATCGAACTCAGCTTGCTGAAGGTGGTGCGACAGCAGGCCGCCTGGGGCCACTTGCACCGAGTGGCTGGGGAGGTATTGCGCTTCGATGGTGTCGCCATGGCCGCGGTGATCTTTGTGCCCGGGGTGATCGTGCACCGCTTGGTGCAGGCTGCCGCCGAGCGCCACATTGACCTCTTGAAACCCTCGGCAAATGGCAAATAAGGGGATGCCGCGCCGCAAGACCTCCGGAATGAGCGACAAAGTCAGCGCGTCCCGGTGGGGGTCCAGTGGCAAGGTCGTGTCGTACACCGCCTGATCGAAGTGCCGCGGGTGCACGTTCGATGGCGAGCCAGGCAGCAACACGCCATCACACAACTCCAAAAGTTGCAACAACTCGCCGGGTTCACGCTCGCCAGCCGGCAAAATGAGGGGGCGCCCACCAGACAACCGAGCAGCTGCCAGATACTTGTCTCCGGCGACATGGAACGGGTGCCCTCCGAGCTCGCGAATGCAGGCCGGGATCAAAACCCAGGGTCGAACAGATTCTGAGGAGACAGGGATGGTGGGTGTCGCCGGGCGCATGGGCAATTTCCGAAGCACGCCTCCAGTCTATGCGTTTGTAGTCGGGTGTGGGCCACCTGATGCGGCGGGGTTGGTGTTTTCCTGACACAGGAACGGCCTGTGTGAGGAAAAATGGTCAACTGCTGTTGACCGCGCCTCAGCTCCCGGCGCGCATGATCAGTGCACGAGTGATGATTTCCCGCACATCACTTGACAGTGTGGGCTTGGCTGCTACTCGCTCAAGCGCTTGTTGGGCGGCCTCCTTGTAGGGTGACGCCAGCTGCGCCCACCGATCCATGACCCGTGCAATTCGCGCAGCCAACTGAGGGTTGGCTGCGTCCAACTCCAGGACGCGATCCGCCCAAAAAACATAGCCTGCAGCATCCCGTCGATGAAAAGCCGCAGGATTGTTCATGCACAGCGCAGCGATCAAACTGCGCGCCCGGTTGGGGTTTTTCAGGGTGAAGTCAGGGTGCTTCAACAACGTTTTGACGCGGGCGAACACCTTGCCCTCGCGCTCGGGCGCCGTCGCTTGCATGGCGAACCATTTGTCGACCACCAAGGGCTCTTTGGCGAACATGCTGTGAAACCGCTCCAGTGCGATGTCGGCCAAGGGGGAGTGGCAGATCAGCAAAGCTTGAACGGCTCCCATGCGGTCGGTCATGTTGTGCGCGTCTTTGAAACGCTGCAATGTCCGGCCGGGCCACACATCATCGTCCCTTGCAACGGCATCCACACACAACATGGCCAGCGCCAGGTTGGCCAGCGCACGCCGTCCACTGGAGACGGGGTCAGGGGTGTACGTTCCGGTGACTTGGTGCCTCTCGAAGGCTTGCTGCCACTCTGCCCGCAGGGCCTGGGCCAGCTGCAAGCGCATCGATTCACGGGCGAGGTGAATGTGCTGCGGGTCCACCGTATCGAGTTGCTCGGCCACATAGATCTCGCTGGGCAGCGTGAGCACCAGCTCTTTGAAGGCGGCGTCGAGGCTGGCGTGTTGCAGCACGCCGCGCATGGCCTCAATGAAGGGCGCATCCAAGGTCAAATTGCCTTCCTGCGCCACACCGGCCATCAGGCGGCTCAGGGCCAGGCGCTGCCCCGCTTCCCAGCGGTTGAAGGGGTCCGTGTCATGCGCCAGCAGCAGCAAGAGGTCTGCATCGCTCAGGCCATCATTCAAAATCACGGGCGCAGAGAACCCGCGGAGCAAGGAAGGCACGGGCTCTTCATCGATGTTCACGAAGGTGAAGAAGTTGCGTTTTTCCGTCACGACCAGTACCCGGCTCGTCACCGGCGATGCGGTAGGGGCCGCGTCTTCCAATTGCAAGGGCAGGGGGCGACCGTCCCGGGTCAGCAGGCCTGTGGTGACCGGCACCACATAAGGCTGAGCCTCGCAGGCTTGTGCTGCGGCGCACACGGGCGGGTTTTGCTCCAACAGCAAGGTGTAGGTGCGTGAGGGTGCATCAAAACGGCCCCGTGCCGTGAGGCGGGGCGTACCCACCTGGCTGTACCAGCGCTTGAACTCTGGCAGGTAGCTGGCCAATGCGGACTGAGGGTTGGCGTCGGCAATGGCTTGGGCAAAGTCGTCGCAGGTCACGGCTTGGCCGTCGTGGCGCTTGAAATACAGCGTCATCCCTTGCGCGAAGCCGTCTCGACCAACCAAAGTTTGCATCATGCGCACCACCTCGGCCCCTTTTTCGTACACCGTGGAGGTGTAGAAATTGTTGATCTCGGCGTACTCGTCTGGGCGCACGGGGTGGGCCATCGTGCCGGCATCTTCTGGAAACTGCGCCTGGCGAAGCTGCCGCACATCTTCGATCCGTTTGACGGCGCGCGCCGAGCCGCTGTCCGCCATGTCCATGCTGAACTCTTGGTCGCGGAAGACGGTGAGACCTTCCTTGAGGCTCAGTTGAAACCAGTCGCGGCAGGTGATGCGGTTGCCTGTCCAGTTGTGAAAATACTCGTGACCCACCACACTCTCGATGGCAGCAAAATCATTGTCTGTGGCGGTGGCGGTGTTGGCCAACACGAACTTGGTATTGAAAATATTCAAGCCCTTGTTTTCCATGGCGCCCATGTTGAAGTCGCTGACCGCGACAATCATGAAACGTTCCAGATCCAAGGGCAGCTTGAAGCGTGCCTCGTCCCAGACAATGCTGGCAATCAGCGAGTTCATGGCGTGCTCTGTTTTATCCAAGTCGCCACGCCGAACATAGATTTGCAGCAAATGGTTTTTGCCCGAACGGCTGCGAATATGCTGCTCTCGCGCCACCAAGTCGGCGGCCACCAAGGCAAACAGGTAGCTCGGTTTGGGAAACGGGTCGTGCCACTTGGCAAAGTGCCGGCCCTTGTCCAGATCGCCATGCTCGAGCAGGTTGCCGTTGGACAGCAGCACTGGATAGGCTGCTTTGGCGGCGCGCAAGGTCACCGTGAACACTGCCATCACATCCGGGCGGTCCAGGAAATACGTGATGCGCCGAAAGCCCTCTGCCTCACATTGGGTGAAAAAGCCACCGTTGGATGTGTACAGCCCTGAGAGCTGAGTATTTTTCTCAGGTGAACAGGTGTTGCGGATTTCCAAGTGAAAGGGCGTGGTGGGCACGTTGTCAATCACCAACAGCGCCCCTTCTTGGCGAAACGACACGCTCTCGCCATTGAGGAGCAATCGAGTGAGGGTCAGCCCCTCGCCGTGCAAGCGCAACGCTTGCACGGGCTGATGGACATTGGGCTCAATCTGCATTTGGTTGATGACCAGGGTTTTTGCAGGATCCAGGTCAAAACTCAAATCCACCGTCTTGATCCAGAAAGCCGGCTCGACGTAGTCTTCGCGTCGGATCACAGAAGAACTGCCTTCACGCATGGGGAGAGCCTTTCGAAATCAAATTCAATACGCATGACGCCAGTCGAGGAAAACTGGGCGAATGCGCTCGTAAAACGTTCAGATCCAGTTGCGCAGTGATTCGCTTCTGAAGTGTCTTTGTTAGATATACAAAGCAACGTGAATGGGAGTGTGCGTGATCAGCATGGACTGTCTTCCTCAAACGCCCTGTTTCAGGCTGGCTTCAATGAATGGATCGAGATCACCATCCAGCACCTTCTGGGTGTTGGAAATTTCGACGTTGGTACGCAAGTCTTTGATGCGGCTTTGATCCAAGACGTAGCTGCGGATTTGATGCCCCCAGCCGACATCGGTTTTGCTGTCTTCCAGCTTTTGCTGCGCGGCCATGCGAATGCGCATTTCGTGCTCATACAAGCGCGAGCGCAGCATCTGCCAGGCTTCGTCTCGGTTGCGGTGCTGAGAGCGATCGTTTTGGCACTGCACCACGATGTTGGTCGGGATGTGCGTCAGCCGCACTGCCGAATCGGTTTTGTTGATGTGCTGCCCGCCCGCGCCGGAGGCTCGGAAGGTGTCGGTGCGAACGTCTGCCGGGTTGATGTCGATCTCGATTGAGTCGTCCACTTCGGGGTAGACAAAGATGCTGGCAAATGAGGTGTGGCGACCACCCGAGGAGTCAAAGGGGCTCTTGCGCACCAGGCGGTGCACGCCGGTCTCTGTGCGCAGCAGGCCAAAGGCGTACTCGCCCTCGACTTTGAGGGTGGCGCTCTTGATACCCGCCACATCGCCTTCGCTTTCCTCCATCACCTCGGCCTTGAAGCCCTTGCGTTCGCAGTACTTGAGATACTGGCGCATCAGCAT
This sequence comes from Burkholderiales bacterium, assembly GCA_031374415.1. Taxonomy (GTDB): domain Bacteria; phylum Pseudomonadota; class Gammaproteobacteria; order Burkholderiales; family Burkholderiaceae_C; genus CANHBY01. The sequence continues at coordinate 12,211 of JANMGB010000152.1, read as the reverse complement.
GCTGGCCCAGTCGCAGGCCTCAGTGCCACCGGCGCCCGCCTGGATGTCCAAGAAGCAATTGCTCGGATCGGCGGGGTTGTTGAACATGCGGCGGAACTCGAGCTCGGCCACAATCGCTTCGAGCTTGGCAGCGTCGGTTTCGATCGCCATCAGGCCGTCGAAATCGGCATCGGCCTTCGACATGTCATACAACTCGGTGTTGTCTGACAGGTTGCTGCTGAGGTGGTTGATGGTGTCAACCACGCCCTCGAGGGTCTTTTTCTCGCGCCCGAGTTCTTGGGCCCGCTTGGGCTCGTTCCAGACGTTCGGATTTTCTAGGGCCGCAATGACCTCATTCAATCGCAGTGCTTTGCGATCGTAGTCAAAGAAACCCCCGTAAAGCCAGTGTGCGCTCGGTCAGGCTGGACAAGCTGTTGCCAATGGCATTGATGTGTTCGACGTCCATGCTGATCTCCGTATCTTTCAAAGTCCATGATTTTCGCATGCGCCGGGGTACTGATACCCCGGCGCAGTGAATTTGACGGGTTGAATTGTTGAGAGGCTATGGCGAAGTACACAGGCTGCTGGATTCCCGCCTGCGCGGGAATGACATGGCGAGATGCAAGCCCCTGCGCCCGTCATCCCCGCCTGCGCCCGTCATCCCCGCGCAGGCGGGGATCCAGGAGGGTGCCTCAGGCGCGTTATGCCCGCGCGCACTCCATTCCTGCACGCTCAGCCTGCCAATTTTCAAATCCACTGCACTAGGGTGAGCTCAGCTCAGAAATTGATGAATGCTGCGGGCCAAGGCCTCGGGCTGGTCATGGTGAAGCATGTGCCCGGCCTGCTTCAGCACGGCACGTTCGAGCTGAGGCACCACGCACAGGCGCTCGTCAAACTCGCTGCGCGGGTAGGCATCGCCCCACCATACATTGGCCCGTTCTGCGGTGCCAAAGAAATCAGTCTCGTCGCCCTCGACCCAAAGTGTGGGGGCCGTGATGCTTGCCCAGCAGGCCACTGCTTCGTCTTTGTTGTACAGCACCGGATGAATGCGTTTGTGGACTGGGTCGGCTTGCAGGTGCCACAGGCCGTCGGGCCCCTGATGCGCCCAGTGGGGTGCCAGCCAGGCCGCCCGTGCGTCGCTCAAGCGGGGGTTGTTCTTTTGAAGCCGGACGGCAACCGCCTGGACGCTGGGGTACGGACGCAGTGTGGCTGGCGTCTTGAGCTCGTCGAGCCAGCGCGCGTAACGCCCCGGGGCCTGCCATGCATGTGAGGCGGGCAGACCAAAGCCTTCCAGGTTGATGAGCTTGTGCACGCGAGCTGGGCGAATACCTGCATACACCATCGCCACATTGCCGCCCATACTGTGGCCGAGCAAGTCGACCGCCCGGCTGGGCGAGATGACATCGAGCAGGGCATCCAAATCCGCCAGGTAGTCGGGGTGCCAGTAGGTGTCGCTGCCTGAACGCGCCGTGCCGCCAAAACCCCGCCAGTCCAGGGCGATGATGTAACGCCTTGTGTGGCCTTGGATGGCAGAGAGGGCCTCAACCATGAACTGAAACGAGGCTGCCACATCCATCCAACCATGCAACAAGACGAGGGGCGCGCTTTGAGCAGGAAGTGGCCAAGCGTCAACCTGTGGGCCCCAGCACCACAGGTGGTGTCTCAAACCTCGGGCTGTGAGATGGAGGGATTGCGCGGGTCGAGGTTCCAGGTCAGTCATGGGCGCATTGTGGATGAACCCTGCAACTGCGGCTTGACACAAGGGCATGGCATGGGCGCACGGCTGATCACATGAGCATGTTGTTGCGGATCAGACCCACAGCCAAGCCCTCGATCTCGAAGGGAATGTCGCTGGTGATGGTGAGCGTCTCGAAGTCAGGGTTTTCGGGGATCAGTTCGATCACCGCGCGATGCCGTCGGAAGCGTTTGACAGTGACCTCATCGCCCAACCGGGCCACCACGATCTGGCCGTTCTTGGCATCATTGGCCTGTTGTACCGCGAGCAAATCGCCATCGATGATGCCGACATCGCGCATGCTCATCCCGCGCACCTTGAGCAGGTAGTCGGGGCGGCGGGCGAACAGGCCCGCTTCGACGTTGTAGGTTTGATCAATGTGTTCTTGCGCCAATATGGGGCTGCCTGCCGCGACGCGCCCCACCAGCGGCAGGGTCAATTGGGCCAACCCGGGCAGGGGCAGCGAATACTGCTTGCCTCGGCTTTCGTTGAGGGCGCGCAAAGTGTCAGACCTCAGGCGAATGCCGCGCGAGGTGCCGCCCACCAGCTCAATCACGCCTTTTCGGGCCAGGGCCTGTAGATGCTCTTCAGCGGCATTGGCTGAACGAAAACCCAATTCACTGGCAATCTCGGCACGCGTGGGCGGTGCGCCAGTTCGTTCGATGGCGCTTTGCACCAGGTCGAGAACTTGTTGCTGACGTTCGGTGAGCTTGGGGGCTTCGGGATGTGAAAAGTAGGACACTGCGATTCCTTGTGAAATCTGCGTGGCCCGGCTGGGTTTGGATGCCAGGCAGGCTGCGGGGCTGATGTTATATACAGGGACTGGATTTTTATACAGCTTGATGCCAAATGCAAAACAAATCTTCAACTGTCGTGGTCTTGGGGACGGGGGGCACCATTGCTGGGACGGCCCCTTCAGGGGCCGGCGACTCGTCGTACGTGGCTGCGCAACTGAGCGTGGCAGAGTTGCTGGCCGGGGTGCCCGAGCTGGTAGCGGCCGCCCAAGGGGCCGAGATCGACGCAGAGCAGGTGGCCCAAATTGACAGCAAGGACATGAGCTGGTCGGTGTGGGCCCGCCTGCTCGATCGACTCAAGCACCATCTTTCTCGGCCCGAAGTTCTGGGGGTGGTGATCACACACGGGACAGACACCCTCGAGGAAACAGCTTATTTTTTGCACCGTGTTTTGCAAACCACCAAGCCCGTGGTCCTTACGGCCGCCATGCGGCCAGCCACGTCGACCGAGGCCGACGGTCCCCGTCACCTGTGTCAGTCGGTGCAAGTGGTGGTCGAGGGGGGGTGGGCGGGGGTCGCCGTGGTTTTGCAAAGCGAAGTGCACGATGCCTCCACCATTCGAAAGATGTACCCGCGGGCCTTGCGGGCATTCGCCTCGGGTGACGTTGGACCCTTAGCCGTCTTGGAGAACGGCGTTTGGTGTTGGCGTCGTGCCTTGCTCGCTGCCGATCCTCTTGTGCCATGGGATGAAGGCACCCCGTGGCCCTGGGTCGAGGTGTTGCACAGCCATGCTGGCGCACGCGCCGAAGCGGTATCAAGTTGGTGTGCGGCAGGTGTGCAAGGCTTGGTGGTCGTGGCCACGGGCAACGGCACAGTTCACCACGAACTAGAGACGGCCCTGCGTCAAGCCCAAGCCGCGGGTGTGGTTGTCTGGCGCTGCACGCGGTGCCCCCAGGGCGGTCTGGAGCCTGATTCGCTAGGCTGGAGCCCAGCAAGTCATTTGCCACCCGCTCAAACGCGGATTGCGTTGATGCTGAATTTGATATCCAAGTAAAGAGATCAAGTCCCGAGCGAGGGTGTCCTTGGTAGGCCCCACGACGCATCTCGGCACCGCACAATGGCAACGCGGTCGTTTTGGATAAGTCCTTTGGAGGGGCCTATGTCAAGGGTGTACGTCAAGCTGGTTCTGGCCATGGTGTTTTGGGGGGCGACCTGGAGTGTCGGTCGCGCCGTGGTCCAAGAGGTGCCGCCCTTCGCTGCTGCATTTTTCCGGTTCGTGATTGCCGTGGCTTGCATGGGATTGTGGCTGTGGCATGCCGAGGGTCGTTTGCCGAGGATGCGTGGGCGTGAGGTCTTGCTGTTGCTGGCGCTGGGCTTCACGGGTATCTTTTTGTACAACGCCTTTTTTCTGCATGGATTGCAACACATCGATGCCAGCCGCGCCGCTTTGGTGGTGGCCCTCAACCCAGTGGCCATTGCATTGGTCTCGGCGGCGTTGGGCCAGGACCGGCTGAGTCCGGTGAAGGGGCTGGGCTTGGCGTTGGCTTTAGCGGGCAGCGTGTGGGTCATTAGCCGAGGCGACCCCGCTTCGCTGTGGTACGAAGGCCTGGGGGTGGGAGAGGCCCTGATTCTGGGCTGCGTGGCCGCCTGGACCTTCTATACCTTGGCAGGGCGCCAGGCCACAACAACGATGTCACCTTTGGCAGTGAATGTGTGGGCCTGTGGCTTGGGTTGCTTGTTGTTGGGCGGGGCTGCGGCGGTCGAGGGGCAGGGCGCCTGGGCATGGCCGCTCTATTCACTCAAAGCGTGGGCCTGCCTGTTCTTTTTGGGTGTGTTCGGTACGGCGGTGAGTTACATCTGGTACACCGAAGGCGTCAGGAGCTTGGGGGCTGCGAGGGCAGCCGTATTCATCAATCTGGTGCCGCTGTCTGGGGTCTTGATTGCGACCCTGGCTCTGCATGAACGCTTGCCGGCTGCGGTGTGGGCGGGTGGGGGGCTCAGTTTGGTCGGGGTGGCCGTGACCACACTGGCAGGCGTTTCGCAGTCCCAAAGAGCGAGTTGAGGGCGTTTCGTCACAGAATTGATCCTTGAAGGGGCAGTTGGACGCGCCCGATGGGATTGCACTCAAGTGGGCTGACCTGCTCTTTGAGATTCCGCGTCAAACCGTTTGGCGCTATGACCGTGGCGTGCCCTTGGCGTTGGGCCCGCTGACTCTCATCCAATGGGACTGTTGTCACAACATCTGCTTGAGCACAGGCCACACATTGGCCAGCATCCGCGGCTGGGCTTTCTCATTGGGGTGAATGCGATCAGCCTGAAACTGCTCGTTGGCTGTTCGCGGGTCATCTGCGACGCCCTTGAGTAAAAAGGGTACCAAAAGAATTTTCTCGGCGTTAGCCACCTTCTCAAACAGGCCGGCAAAGTCTTCCCCGTAGCGGCGTCCATAGTTGGGGGGCACCTGCATGCCGACGAGCAGAACCTTCGCGCCGCTGGCCTTAGCGGCTTGCACCATCGCTTGCAAGTTGCTGCGGGTCATCTCGAGCGGCAGGCCGCGCAAGGCATCATTTCCACCCAACTCCAGAATCAAATGGGTGGGTTGATGTTGCTTGAGTAGCGCAGGCAAGCGCGACCTGCCGCCCGAGCTTGTGTCACCGCTGACGCTAGCATTTACCAGGGCTACAGGAGGGCTGTGTTGGGCCAATTGTTGGCCGAGCAAACTGACCCACCCGCTGCCTCGTGGCAAGCCATACTCCGCTGACATACTGTCCCCGACGACAAGCACCCTGGCCCCGACAACAGGTTTGAGACTTTGGGCGTGAAGTTGCGAGGTCCAAACCAGCGCGGCTGCAGCCCACAGCGACAACGCGGTAAAGTGCATTGTCCATCTCCGACGCTCAAGGTTGAGAATTCCTGTCATGACTGTTCCTCTCATTCAAGTTCAAAAAATCACCAAGCAGGTTCAAGACGCTACCGGTATCTTGACCATTCTTCATGAGGTCAGCTTTGATTTGCAAGTCCGCCAGTCTGTGGCCATTGTGGGGGCCTCAGGTTCCGGCAAAAGCACCTTGTTGTCGATCATGGCGGGTTTGGACACGCCCAGCAGTGGCACAGTTCAGTTGGCAGGCATCGATTTGTTTTCACTGAGTGAAGACGAGCGCGCCGCCCAGCGCGCACTGCACGTGGGCTTCGTGTTTCAGAGCTTTCAGCTCCTGGGTAACCTCAATGCCCTCGAAAATGTGATGTTGCCTCTGGAATTGCAGGGCCTGCCTGATGCCCGCTCACGCGCGGCGGATATGTTGCAGCGGGTCGGCCTGGGCCAGCGCCAGCAACACATGCCCAAACTCTTGTCTGGGGGCGAGCAGCAGCGTGTGGCTTTGGCCCGCGCCTTCGTGGTTCAGCCCGCCGTGCTGTTGGCTGACGAGCCAACCGGTAGCCTTGACTTTGCCACGGGCCAGCGCGTCATGGAGCTCATGTTTGAGCTCAATCGCGAGGCCGGAACCACGCTCGTGCTGGTCACCCACGACGTCCAAATTGCCGCCCGCTGCGAACGCCAATTGCGTGTCGACGCCGGTCGGGTGAGCGAGGCAGCCGAACGCTGACGCGACTACAGCCTCTTGTCACGTCCCTCACCCGCTGGGCGTTTTGATACACGCAATGGTCGAAATTTTGGGAGATCTAATGAATAGAACGCTAATCAGCTCTGGCTCTACGTTTGAAGCGCAGATGGCTTATTCACGTGCGGTGGTCGCTGGAGATTGGGTTTTTGTTTCGGGTACCACGGGCTTTGACTACAGCACGATGACGATCAAGGACAGCCTACTTGAACAAACCGAGCAATGCTTAAAAAACATTGAGTCCGCTTTGCGGGAAGCGCAGTCAAGTTTGAAAGATGTTGTCCGTGTGACCTATGTGCTACCCCACAGCGCAGACTTTGACCAGTGCTGGCCGGTGCTGCGCAAGTACTTTGGGGAGGTGCGACCCGCTGCAATGATGATTTCCGCCGGCTTGGCAGATCCCCGCATGAAGATCGAAATCGAAGTGACAGCACTGAAAAATGGACAGCAGTAGTGTTTTCAGGGCCGTCCAAGCGGGCGGCTGAGCGGTCGAGCGGATCAACAACCGCAAGCGGCCCCGCTCATCCATTTTTTCGCGAGCCGTTCGCGCGCCCTGTGCAACCCGTTGGACGCGCCCAATGATTACTTCTTCGGTTCAGCGCCTGCCTTGTCTTTGTCAAAGCTGAAAACGTAGTCGGTCTTGGTTTTGGCGCGGATCTCTTCGCGGAACTTGGCCAACCGCTGTTGGTTCATGCGCTGCTCAATTTGGGGCCGCATGGTTTCCAGTGCTGGGAACGGTGTCTCGCGTGTGTCTTCGAGCTTGATGATGTGATAGCCAAAATCAGACTTCACGGGTGTAGACGTCATCTCGCCCTTCTGGAGCTTCATCAAGGCGGCTGAAAACTCCGGCACATAAGCCTTCGGATCAGCGAAATCAAGGTCACCGCCTTTATCTTTGCTGCCGGGATCCTTGGAGTTTTTCTTGGCCAGGTCGTCAAACTTGGCGCCCTTGTTGATTTGGGCGATCAAGGATTTGGCCTCATCTTCCTTTTCAACCAGGATGTGGCGTGCCCGATACTGTGTTCCGGTGGTCTTGGAATCAGCCTTGAACTTCTCATACTCGGCCTTGATGTCCGCATCGGCGAGCGGGTTCTTCTTTTGGTAGTCCGTGAACATGTTGCTGATCAAGATGCCTTGACGGGCCATCTCCATCTGCGCCTTGAACTCTGGTGTGGCAGCCAGACCCTGGCGCTCAGCTTCTTGGGCGAACATTTCACGCAAGACCAACTCGTCACGCACCTGCACCTCCAGGCCCGGAACCTCGGGTTGTCCTTGGGATTTAAGTTGTTTGAGCAAGGCCTCATAGCGGGCTTTGGGAATGGGCTTGCCATTGACCACGGCAATGTTTTGCGCGTGTGCCGCCAGCGGCAAGGTGCTGACAATGACCAAGGTCAGGGCCATGCGAGAGAGGGTCAGTGTGTTCTTGAACATGGGGATTCCAAGTCAGATACGTTTGCGCCCAAGGGCTGCAACGTGGATTATTTTGAGAAGGTGTAGTTGGTTTTGGCGCCGCTGCGCAGGTCTTCACGGAACTGCACCAAACGCTGTTGTTCGAGGTTCTTTTGGATCTGCGGTTTGACCTCATCCAGAGACGGGAAGGCCGCGTCGCGGGTGTCTTCCAACTTGATGATGTGGTAGCCAAACTCGGACTTGACCGGCTCTGGTGTGACCTCCCCCTTCTTCAGCTTCAAAAGGGCAGCAGAAAATTCAGGCACGTAGGCTTTGGGGTCCGCAAAATCGAGATCGCCGCCTTTGTCTTTGCTGCCGGGGTCTTTGGAATTCTTCTTGGCAAGATCCTCAAACTTGGCGCCTTTTTTGAGCTGGGCAATCAGCGCTTTGGCTCTGTCTTGTTTGTCGACCAAAATGTGCCGCGCCCGGTACTCAGTGCCTGTGGCCTGAGTTTTGAAGCTGTCATAAGACGCCTGGATCTCGGCATCCGTGACGGGCTTGGATTTTCTCAAGTCGCTGAACAGCGCGTTGATGATCAGACCTTGGCGCGCCAGTTCAAGCTGCGTTTTCATGTCTTCAGTGGCGCCCAAGCCGCGCTTCTCGGCTTCTTGCAAGTAAATCTCACGCAGCACAACCTCGTCGTTGACCTGCTTTTCGATCTCTGGGGTGATCGCTTGGCCCTGCAGCTTCAACTGCTTAATCAGATCGTCAACCCGTGATTTGGGGATGTCCTTTCCGTTCACGGTGGCAACACTTTGAGCCTGAGACATCATGGGCAGCGACAAGCACAGCGCCACCACGAGCGTGGAAGGAAGGAAAAGTTTTTTCATGAAGTTGGGGCCTTTTTTCAAGGGATCAAAAGAAAATGGCGAGTTGCACGGCCTGACGGCAACCCACGCCTCACATGGGCTGACGTTCACGCCGGATTGGGCGCTTAGCTAGGCGCATAGGCTTCAATGGCCAAGGCATGAATGCCGAGTGGAATCAATGAGGCCAAAGCATCATAAACGAGCCGATGCCGTCTCACGCGGGTCACCCCCGCGAATTGCAAGCTCACAACCCGTACGCTGTAATGCCTGCCCTCGCGCGCGCCGGCATGCCCTGCATGCAGGTGGCTGTCGTCTTGAACCTGCAACTGGTCGCCCGGGAATGCAGATTGCAGTGCAGATTGGATGTCTTGTGCCGACACGCTCATGGCTATTGCTTTGCCGCAGGAGGTGAGGGGGGCGTCTCACCCAGATGCTTGTGCAGATACAAGCCCTGCGCCAGGGTAAAGACAAGCATCAACCCGAGTCCCCCAAACAGTTTGAAATTCACCCAAACGTCCGTTGAGAAACTGTAAGCAACGTAGAGGTTCAAGGCGCCCATGACGATAAAAAACACCACCCAAGCCAGGTTCAATCGGCTCCATATCGGGGCCGGCAAAGTCAGTTGCTCACTCATCAGCTTTTGAATCAGGTTTTTCCGCCAGATCAGGGCCGACGCTGCCAGCGCCCCTCCAGACACCCAATACAAAACGGTCGGCTTCCATTTGATGAACGTGTCACTGTGAAACCAAACCGTGGCACTGCCCAGGCCCACGACCAACACCAAGCTGACCCACAGCATGGTGTCAATTTTTCGGCGCAGCGCCAACATCACCCCGACCTGGGCCAAGGTGGCCAGAATGACCACCACCGTGGCCAACAGCACAGGGGCCTCATTGGGGCCCACGACGCCACTGGACACCACGAAACCCAAGTGCTCAGAGGCAAAATTGGCGGCCCAGTCTTTGTTACCCTCGGCGTATTTGAAGGTGCCAAAAAACAAAATGATGGGTAAAAAATCAAACAGCAGTTTCATGGCGCAGTGTCAGGATTGTGAGGGGTGAAGTTTATCGTCGGTGCTCATGATGAACAGGACACCTCAATGTGTTGGGCCCAATCAGGCACAAACCCGGCATAGCGGGCCAGCGCGTCGGGCGTCACACCCGGCACGGCTTCGTCGAAAGGATGGGCCAATACTTTCAGCAGTTGGTCGACCTCGCTGAAATCACCCTGCTGGGCCGAACGGATGGCCACCTCGGCAAGGTGATTGCGCAGCACGATGCGCGGATTGTTGAGGTTCATGCGCAGGGCGCGCGCCTCATCCGCTGAGTGAGCACCGTCTTGGCGCTCACGCCCAAGGCGCGCTCGGTAGCGCTGAGCCCAGTCGTCAAAAGCCTCTCGGTTCACAAACATGTCGCGCACGGCCTGATTGGCAGCGTCAGGGTGGCTCTCGAACCGGGCCAAGCGCCTGAAGAAGATGGTGAAATCGACCTTGTCCGTGGCCAGCAGACTCAACAGCGACTCACTGAGCGCGGCGTCATCGACCTCAACCTCCTGTAGCCCGAGCTTGGCCCGCCAACGCTGTGCCGCCAGGCGGGGGTACTCTGTCTTGAACAGATCAAGGGCTGCCACCGCTGCATCCGCATCTTGAATCAAGGGCATCAAGGCCTGACCCAGGGCGTACAAGTTCCAAAATGCGATGCCTGGCTGCTGGGCATAGGCATAACGCCCCTGGTGGTCCGAGTGGTTGCAGACATGATCGGGGTTGAACGCGTCTAAAAAGCCAAAGGGCCCATAGTCGATCGTCAGTCCCAAGATGGACATGTTGTCGGTGTTCATGACCCCATGGCAAAAACCAACCGATTGCCATTGCGCGATCAAAGACGCCGTGCGCTGCGTCACCCACTCCAGCAAGGCGACGTAGGGCTGCCTCGCCTGGCTGCACTCCGGGACATGATGCTCGATCACGAAGTCAGCCAAGGCCTTGAGCTCCGTGAGTTGGTTGCGGCTGGAAAAGTGCTCAAAGTGGCCGAAGCGAATGAAGCTGGGGGCGACCCGAGTGAGTACCGCAGCAGTCTCGACCGATTCACGCCGCACGGGCAACCTTGAGCCGGTGATGCACAGCGCGCGGGTGGTGGGTATGCCCAGCCCCGCCATGGCCTCTGAGCACAAAAACTCACGAATCGATGAGCGCAACACCGCTCGACCATCTGCGCCGCGGGAGTAGGGCGTGCGGCCGGCCCCCTTGAGCTGAAGCTCAACGGGGCCGGCGGGAGTCTGCACGTCACCCAGGGACAAAGCCCGCCCATCCCCCAACTGCCCCGCCCAGATACCGAACTGGTGCCCGCTGTAAACCGACGCAAGTGGGCGCATGCCTGGCCAGGGTTCTCCGCCACTGAAGGCCGCCAGAGAAGCAGGAGCCTGCCACCAATCGGCAGGCCAGCCCAGCACCTCTGCCGCAGCGGCGCTTTGGGCCACCCAATGGGGGTCAGGAACCGCTTCGGGACTCAACTCGGTGTAAAACGCGGCGCCCAAGCTGGCGAAGCGGTGTGTCCAGACCAAGTCTGTGTTGAACGCGGTGGGAAATGCGAAGCTCATGCAGTGCAAGTGTAGCGAGCGGCGGTGTCGGCCAAACTTGGCAATTCCTCAGGAGCTGCGGGGTCGGGCATGTCAAACTTCGTTCCCCTGTGAACCACCACGCTCAAAAAAGTAGCCATGACATCTCCATTGCCCACGACGCTTTCTCCCTGCCTCCACCACATCGTGATGTGGAAGCTCAAGGATCCCGATCAAGCCGCTCAGTTTCAACAGTTGTTACTCAACTGCGCTGGCCTGGTGCCCGGCATGCTGGCATTTGGCGTGGGCATTCGCCACGCGGATCACGAGGCCAACGTTGACGTCGTATTGAACTCACGCTTTGTCGATGCGGCCGCGCTGCATGCCTATGTCACCCACCCCCATCATCAGGCAGTGGCAGCGCAGCTCGGTCTGATGCGCGAACAGCGGTACGTGCTCGATTATTGGGCGTGAGTCGTGAAGTTCCCCACGCACATCCCCTTCGTTGAAACACTGGGCCTGGAATTGTTGGCCATGGAAGACGGCCATGCGACCATCCGCCTTGACCTGCTGGCAGCGCACCTCAACTCGTTTGATGTCGCCCACGGTGGTGTGGTCATGAGTTTGCTGGATGCCACGCTGGCCCATGCTGCACGCAGCTTGAATGCGCCGACGGCGGAGGGCGGCTTGCCTGGCGTGGTCACCATTGAAATGAAGACCAGCTTCATGCAAGCCGGCACCGGAGTGTTGCAAGCCGAAGCTCGCGTCTTGCACCGCACCGCCACGCTGGCGTTTTGTGAAGGCTCGGTCTTCAACGAACAAGATCAGATGTGTGCCCATGCGACGGGCACCTTCATGTACGTTCGCGGGTTGCCCACGCCACAAGGCCACATCAAAGCACTGCGCGGCAGCGAGCCGGGCTAGTGCAGTGAATTTGCAAGGTTGATTTCGCCAAAGCGAACAGGTGGTGCATTGGCAAGCGGAGCGTGCAGGAATGGCGTGCGCGCGGGCCTGCTGCGCCTCAGGCACCCTCCTGGATCCCCGCCTGCGCGGGGATGACGGGAGAAGGCGGGGATGACGGGCGCAGGGGTTGGCATCTCCCCACGTCATTCCCGCGCAGGCGGGAATCCAGCAGCCTGTGCACTTCACTATGGCCCCCGCAACAATTCAACCTTTCAAATCCACTGAGACGGGGTACTAGGGCCTGTTAACAATTACCCAATGCCGACGTAGGCACAAACGAGGGTGATCATGGCCAAGAAGTTGCGAGCCAATTTTTCATAACGGGTGGCGACCCGGCGGAATTGCTTGATACGGTTGAAGAAGCGTTCAACCACG
>JANMGB010000136.1:0-7540 GCA_031374415.1 Burkholderiales bacterium | reverse complement strand
CGCTCGAGCAGACCGACAACAGCGGCGCTGATTGAGTGCTTCATCAACATAGGCGGCGCTGTTGTCGGCCGCTCAGCTATTACGTTGGGCTTTTCTCTCCAGTGTTTCAGCGCTCAGAAGTTACGGCACGGGAGAGTGTTCGGCAGTCCCCATCGCTAAAGGCTGAGGTGGTGTGCGAAGGCAGCCGGTGCAAGCGCTCAGGTGGGCTGCCTGTCCGTCGGCAGTCAGCGCACGGTCGGTGGTGGTGCAGGCAGGCGGGTCGCGAAGGCTCGTTTGTGATGGTGGCCGTGGTGAGTTGGCAGCGGTGAAACTGTGTAGTGTTTGTAGGCTGGCGCAATGGGTCAGCCGTAAATGCCTTGTGTTCGGGCTGCCTCATCGCTAAGGCCTGAGGTGGTGTGCGAAGGCAGCCGGCGCCAACGCTCAAGTGGGCTGCCTGTCCGTTGGCAGTCAGCGCACGGTGGGTGGCGGCGCAGGCAGGCGGTTCGCGAAGGCTCGTTGGTGTTGGCGGCTGTGGTGGCAGGCGTGAGGCGGCTGCATGTCGTGGTTGTTTTGCTGGGCCAGGTGTGGCAAGGTTCAGGCGGGCAAGGTAGGTTTGTGTTTGGGGGCCGCATGAATTTTCTCCGGCCCAACCCCAGTGCTCAAGCGGACCGACAACAGCGGCGCTGATGGAGTGTTTTTTCAACATCGGCGGCGCTGTTGTCGGCCGCTTAGCTCAACGTTGGGCTTTTCTCTCCAGTGTTTCAGCGCTCAGAAGTCCCGGCACGGGAGAGTGTTCGGCAGTCCCCATCGTTAAGTGCTGAGGTGGTGTGCGAAGGCAGCCGGTGCAAGCGCTCAAGCGGGCTGCCTGTCCTTCGGCAGTCAGCGCACGGTGGGTGGCGGTGCAGGCAGGCGGTTCGCGAAGGCTCGTTCGTGATGGTGGCCGTGGTGAGTTGCCAGCGGTGAATCTGCGTAGTGTTTGTAGGCTTGCGCAAAGGGTCAGCCGCAAATGCCTTGTGTTTGGTCTGCCTCATCGCTAAGACCTGCGGTGGTCTCGGAAGGCAGCCGGCGCCAACGCTCAGGCGGGCTGCCTGTCCGTTGGCAGTCAGCGCACGGTGGGTGGCGGCGCAGGCAGGCGGTTGGCGAAGGTTCGTTGGTGTTGGCGGCAATGGTGTCCCTCCGGCAAATCTGCATGAATTGATGATGTGAACTGAGTACCGTCTGCTGCCATTGCAACCCTGGATGGAGAGCGGAGATGAAGGCGATGAGCAAGACGGTACAGGTGAAGGATGGGTCAGATGCGTTGACGCATTTGAAGGAGCGGTTTGCAACGTGGCGGGCGGCGCGTAAGCGCGGGATGCGAATTCCGCCAGAGTTATGGGCTGCAGCGGTGGAGTTGGTTCCTGTGCACGGGACCTACCGGGTGGTGCGTGAGCTGAACCTTGACTACGACTCGCTCAAGCATCGGGTCACGCAAGCTGGCAAGGTGGCAAGTACCGAGCCGGCACCCCGCTTCGTTGAGCTGTTCGCCCCCGGTTTGACCCCCGCACCGAGCGCTCAGTCCGAGTGCGTAGTCGAGCTGACTAAGGCCGGCGGCGCCAAGATGCAAGTGGTGCTCAGCGGCCAGGGCCTGCTCACCTTGCCAGCACTGTGCGCTGCCTTTTTGGAGGCGCCATGATCCAGATCACCCCGCACATGCGCATTCTCGTGGCCGTGGAGCCGATCGACTTCCGCGCTGGCATCGACACTTTGGTGAACAACTGCAGGAAGCTGCTGCAGGCAGACCCCTTCAGCGGAGCGCTGTTCGTGTTTGGCAATCGAACCCGAACGGCCCTCAAAATTTTGGTGTATGACGGCCAGGGATTCTGGCTATGCCACAAGCGGCTGTCCACGGGCAAGTTCACCTGGTGGCCTGCCGGCGTTGGGCCGGGCCACACGCTGCAGGCCTGCGAGTTGCAGGTGCTGCTCATGGCGGGTAACCCGACGCAGGCTCGCGCCGCGCCGGCGTGGCGCGCGCTCAACGTGGCAGCCTGACCTCAGCTTGGCCGGTTACGCTCACGGGGCGTCGGCGAGCTGCTCGCGGAAGTTCCACGGCAGCCACCGCGCCGGCGCCGCGATCACGTCCTGAGCTCGCTGCTGAAGTGCGTTCAGATAGTCGAACGGATTGACATCGCACAGCCGACAGGTGTGGATCAAGCTCATGTAAATGTCGCCGACCTCCGCACCCCGCACCGTCTTGTAGAAGAGGGATCCTTTGCGATGCAATATCGCGCGCTTGAGGACCTGTTCGCAGAGGTTATTGTCCAGGGGCACGCCGACCTTGCGCAGAAAGAGAGTGAGCGCGCTCCAGTGCTTGATTAGGTAGTTCAGTGCCTTGCCCAGGGCCGAGTTGGGTTCGACGTGCTTGCCGTCGATCTGCCCAGTGATCCAGGCATGCAGATCGTCCATGACCGGCTGGCTGTGCCGCTGATGGAACGACAGGCGTTGCTCGCTTGAATAGGCTCGGGCGCGGCACTGCGCGTCGTGCTTGTAGACCTCGGCCAGAGCCTCGACGACGTGACGGGCCGCCTCGGGGAATTGCTCGGCCACATCAGTCACCTGGCGCCGTCCGTGCGCCAAGCAGTTGGCCAGGATGGTGGTGAACTCGCCGCAGACGTTGGCCGCCAGTGCGTCGCACATCTGCATCGCCGGTTGCAGTTCCTCGGCCCGGTGCGCCAGGATGCGCTCCATGTTCTTGCCAGCGTGAGCGTGGCCGGTGAAGAACAACACCACCTTGCGCTGCTCGCGCTCGTTGTCCTGCAGGACGGCCACGATGCCCGAGGTGTTGATCGCCTTGGCCACGGGCTTGACGCCGTCGGCTTCAGCCTTGGCGCGTTCCTTCATCAGGCTGAGCACCTTCATGGATGTGTCGTCGCTGTGCAGCAGCGGCGCCTGAGCGGCTTGGCGGATCAGCAGCTCGAACACCGCACGCGGTGCCGGCGCAGCCTTGGACACGATGTCCCACTGCGTCGCGTCGGGCAACGGAATGTACAGCGAGGCCTGCAGGCCTTCGAGGCGAAAGTGCGGCATGCCGTTGCCGAATCGCAGCAGGGCAATCATGCTGGCGCAGCTCGAGTCGTACTTTGGCAGCGAGGCCACCGCCGCGGGCAATGGCGCGGTGAAGACGGCGTCGCACAGCCGGCAGCGCAGGCGCTGCACTTTGTAGACCGTCGCACCCAGCGGCGCCTGGCCCACGACTTTGACCAGCGACTTTGGGGGCGAGTCGTACACCTTGCCCTTGTCGCACTCTGGGCAGCGCTCGCCCGACTTCAACTCGGGGTGTTCACACTCGACGATGGGAGCGCCGCTGTAAGCTTGCGCCGCGTTGCGGCCGTGACCGGGAGGGCGCGGCTTGGGCACGGGCACCACCACCTCCGCAGGCTCGGCCCCCGCCTCAGTGGTGGCGTCCTGCTCCTGCAGCTCGTCTGCCAAGGCGGCGGGCTTGAGCACATTGCGCTTGTGCTCCGTGCGACCACCGAACAACAGGCGCTGGAAGCGCTTGATCGAGGTCTTCGCGTTCTGCAGCGACAGCATGATGTACACGAAAGTGCCGAACACCCGCTCGAGCAAGAGGTATTGTTCGCTGGAGAAGGTTGGCTTGGCCTTGGCCAGGAGTTCGTCGAGCTCGGCCTGGGTGGCGTTGACGATCTCGGGCGGCTTCATGCGGTGGTGCGCGGCTTGCCTGGCGCGTCCAGCCTTGACAACCGCTGGCGGAAGTCCTTGACCAACGCATAGCCCAGCACTTGCTTGATTGATCGGTTCGCCTCGTATGTGGGGGCGTCCTTGCCGCGCCCTGTCGTCACGCCCATGAGGATCCAGTTAGCAGCCCGGTAGCACGTGCCCCGGAAGCGCTGCGGATCGATGAAGGTCTCCAGGAAGTAGATCGGGTGCCCGTACACCGACTGCCAATCCGCAGACAGCCGCCGAGCAATGCGCCCGAGCAGGTGCGAGGCCAGATGCGGCACTGTCACCCACGGCAGGATCAGAAAGCGCGTGTTGTAGGCCAGCAGGTGGATGTTGGCCAGCCGCGCCTCGGGCGCCCAGCCGATGAAGCGGTCGCGGCTGCCCAGGTGACGCGGCGCCGAACTCCACGCCATGCACGCGATCGGCCTGCCACCGGCGAACACCATGTACTTCAAGTGCTCGCCCACTGGCTGCGTGTAGCCCAAATAGTGGTGTTGCTGCATCAGGCCGTTGAACACCGCCTCATCGGGCGTGCGCCGAACCTGTCGGACTTCCAACGTTCCCAGATCGACCAGGCCCATGCTCAGCGGTGCCTCGTCCACCGTGACCGCCACCGGCGCGCTGCGCTCCAGAAACGGGTTGCGACTGACCTGGCGCACCTTTGGTAACTCGATCAGTCCCTGGCGGTGCAGCATCAACATTAGACCTCGGCACACCATGGAGCGCAGCGCGCCGTTGGCCTGCACCCAGTTCCAGGCCTCGCACAGTCGCTCTGACAGGTTGCGCCGGCTCGAGTCCGGGTGGTCAGCAATCAGCTTGCGGATGAAGACGAGGTCCTCATCGGTGATCACGCGGTGACGGTAGCTCAGCGGTTGGTGCATGCGCCACACGGTAGCAGTCACAGGGCCGGAACGCAAGGGGGGGCAGCAAATTCTTCACCTCCCTTCCGCGGCAGCTTGCGCTGCCACGACAATCAGATCAGTTCATGCAGATTTGCCGGAGGGACACCGTTGGTGTTGGCGGCAATGGTGGCAGGCGTGAGGCGGTTGCATGTCGTGGTTGTTTTGCTGTGCCAGCTGTGGCAAGGTTGGGGGCAGGTAAGGTGGGTGTGTGTTTGGGGGCCGCATGTTTGTCCTGTGGCCCAACCCGGCGCTCGAGCGGACCGACAACAGCGGCGCTTTTTGAGTGCTTCATCAACATATGCGGCGCTGTTGTCGGCCGCTCAGCTACAACGGTAGGTTCTACTGGAATGGCAATTTGAGGAGGATCGAATGGCAAAGCAACGGCTCAACGAAAAGCAGTACATCGACGAAATGAATCGACAATTAAATCAGCATGCGCGGTTCCAGAATGGGATGGCCTTTCTTCCGTTTCCAGCTGGCGCCGAGGGCAAGGCGGTCAAGGGGTATTCAACTACGGGTCCGTTCCTACTTACAGGTGTTTATGCTCAAGTGGCTCATCAAGTGGCTGAGCAGTTCGAGTTCGATGCCTAAAGCGTTTCGTAATACAAAGCACTAGACCTGTCATGTCAGCAGATCGGCTTTGCCGATCACCGAAACCCAACGTCAGGTAATTTATGGGACTCTACCGACTCATCGCCATCGAGACGTACTGCAACCCAGGCGAGCCTTCATCTGCTGGGGTTCGCGCCAGGCCTCTTCCAGGGCAGGGTCTGCCAGCCGACATAAAGGTTGAATGCTCGCGAAAGGTTCGAGAGGAGCATCCCATTGGCACCGTGTTTGTTGTAAAAGCTCAGCTTACAGACCGCGAGGGCGGTGCGATGTTCCTCTATTCATCATGGCAATGGCCTTGTGAAGTTGTCTCCCGCAAAGAGGCAGAAGCTCGGATCTCACGAGGGGAGCTGCAGTGATGCAACCTAACCCTCCGCTCAAGCGGACCGCCAACGGCGGTGCTTCTCGCTGGTATTTGCAAACATTGGCGGCGCCGCTGTCGGCCGCTTAGCTTTACGTTGGGCTCTTTTCCCAAGCGGTGCCAACGCTCAGAAGTGACGCCAGCAAGCTCCGGCGCAGGCGCAAGACCCCCTGAATCGGGGGGGCGGTGCCCAGCGCTCACGGGTAGAGTGTCTCTCTCACATGTCTGATCGATCACCACCGAGAGAGCCAGTAAATTATGAACGCACTTGAAATTTCCCAACTTTCTTCAGTAGACAAGCTAGGGGCGGCGATGGAAAGATCGCTGCAATACCTGCCAGATGACGCCAAGTCAGTTGTCAAAAAAATGGTGGAGCCTGAATCGCTGGCAATTATCGGTGGGACATTGATTGTGTGGGTTGGTTCGCATGCTTTTGGCGTTGGGGAGCTTGTTGATGTCGTCCTTTTGGTTGCTGGAGTATTCACCCTGGGGTTTTCGGTGTTTGAGGGTGGGCAGGCGTTTATAGATTTTACGAGCGCTGCACTAGGCGCCAATTCCGAATCGGATCTAGATCAGGCTGGAAAAGATTTTGCTAAAGCAGTTACGTTGCTCGGAATTGGGGTGATTCAGGCATTTTTGCTTCGGGGTCAGTCGTCTGCCGTTATGTCGCGTGGGCTTCAACCTAAAATCTATCCGCTCCCAAACGTTGGCCTGCCTCCTGGGGCAGGAAGAGGGATCGGCTGGTCGCGGCCTGATGGACTTAATATTTCAAGGCCAGCTTCAATCCCTGGCGGCAGTCTGGGTGGAACAACAGCCTACGGATCAATTACTATTGCGAGAAATCAAACTCTCACGGAACAGAGAATTACATTGTTTCACGAACTTGTTCATCGATACTTTTCGCCACGCTTTGGTCCATTTCGCCGATTTAGGGCTCAAATAAGCTTTTCAGCCTATGAGCGCGTTGCATTATTGCGCTACATTGAGGAAGCGCTAGCAGAAGGTTATGGTCAATTGATGGTTCATGGCTTGGCTAAAGCCGTCGGGGCAATTCGTTTTCCTATCAGTGGAGGATATGTAACGGTTTCGCAGTTAGCTCAGGAGGGGTCTGTAATTGGTACTATTGTTTTGGGAGGGTCAATTTATACCGTGTCAATTTCCATGGGTAATATAAATTAATGGAGAAGAGGGGGTCAATATTTTTATTTGTCCGCGTATGGCTTGATGGCTTGCGTACGAAAAGGAATAGCCGACTCGAGACTCAGCAGCGAAAAGAAAAGGCCATGCATCAGGCATTGATTCGATTTCAGGAGCTGTATAAAAGGCGCGCTATTGACGGCTTCGTGCTTGGCGTAAATTCTGATGAAGAGACGATCGTGCGTGTCATGTACATGCAAGATCGCATACCCCCGAGCCGAGCCTGGTTTGCGGTATCCAGAGATGGAAGCGAGATCCGTGAGCTCTCATTTGATGTTGTTGCCGAATTGGAGGCGCCATGGCGCTAAGCGCTGCGCTGTAGCACCCTTGCAGCCAGCGCGCCCGAAGTGAGGCATGCGCAAGGCCTGGTGGCATGCGGTGGGCGCTGTGTTCGGCGCCAGGAGTTGGTTCCGCCGAGTCACCAGACCGCCCGAGACGGTGGAGGTTCGGCGGGCTGTGTAGTGTTTGTGGGCCGGTGCGGTGGTCAGCAGAAAAGGCCGTGTGTTTGAAAGCTCGCGGAGGTGGTGGCGGTGAGGTCGCTGGCATGTCCCGGTTGTTTTGCTGGGTCAGCTGTGGCAAGGTTCGGGCAGGCAAGGTGGGTGTGTGTTTGGGGGCCGCATTATTTGTCCTGTGGCCCAACCCCACGCTCAAGCGGACGACCCTATGGCGGCTTCTTTTTCTTGTTACTCGAGCGTCGGCGGCGCCATAGGGTCGCCGCTTAGCTGCACGTTGGGCTTACCTGAATGAAAATTTTTGCGCTTTCCTTATCGCT
>JANMGB010000118.1:0-1116 GCA_031374415.1 Burkholderiales bacterium | reverse complement strand
CGTCAAAAAGCGTGAGGCCAAACGCGAACAGGTCGCTGGCGGGCGTGGCGCGCTGCGCCAGGTTGCTGAGCTCGGGCGCGAGGTACGGCAGCGTGCGGCCCACCACGGTCGCGCTGCTGTGCAGAGTGACGCGTGTGGCGTCGTCCTTGGAGACGTCAAAGTCGGCCAGCTTGGCGACGCCGGCGCCCGACACAAAGATGTTCTCAGGCTTGACGTCGCAGTGCACGACGCCGGCGCGGTGCACGTGCTCGAGTCCGCGCAGCGCCTGCTGCAGCACAGTGACGCGTTCGCCGAAAGTGCGCGGCGGCGCGCGCTCGAGCCACTGCCACAGATGGCCCAGCTCGCAAAACTCGAGCTCGAGATAGCCGGCCTGCGCCTCGATGAAGACGAGATTGAGCACGAGCACGTTGGGGTGCGCCAGTTGTCGCAGGCGGCGCGCTTCCTTCAAGAACGCGACGCGCTCCTGGTCCGCGCCAACGTGGAACTTCTTGAGCACCACGCGCACGCCACCAAACTCGACCGACTCGACCGTATGGCGGCCCATGTGCAGCGTCGTGCTGTTGTCGTACATTGCCCGCGAGCGCGTGGCTGAGCGTGCATCGCCGGCTGCGACCACGTCGCCGAGTTTGGCCGCTGGGCAGCGCAGCCGAAGCTCGGGGAAATCGAGCGACTTGAAAGCGAGCGCCAGCACGCGCTGCTCGACTACCGCCTGCGCTGCGATCCAGCTGCGCCGTGTCGCCTTCACGTTGTCTTGCAGGCGACCGTTATCGACATCGCCGTGCTTGACGGCGCGCGTCAGCGCCGCTTGCGCAAGCGTCAGCTCGTACTCGAGCTGCGCGGCAGCCTTGTGCGCCGTTTCAAACGCCTCGGTCGGCGGGCAGATGCGCTTGCGCTCGTCGCCCCATGCGCTGGCAAACGCGGCGGCGGGCTCGACGGCGGCGTCAAACTCGAGGAGAGCATCGCGCACCTGAGCGCACGTGTCGCGCAGCGCGAGCAACGCCTGAACCACATCGGCGGGTAGGCGCGCCAGCTCGAGCTGCCAATGGTGCAGCTCGCTCGTCACGGCGTCGCCCAGGCGACCGAGCGTATCGAAATCGGCCGATGCGAACGGTGCAG
>JANMGB010000116.1:0-5660 GCA_031374415.1 Burkholderiales bacterium | reverse complement strand
GACGTCAAAGCATTCTTTAAAATAGTGGATCTGAAAGGTTGAATTGTTGCGAGGCCGATGGCGAAGTACACAGGCTGCTGGATTCCCGCCTGCGCGGGAATGACGTGGGGAGATGCCAAACCCTGCGCCCGTCATCCCCGCCTTCTCCCGTCATCCCCGCCTTCTCCCGTCATCCCCGCCTTCTCCCGTCATCCCCGCCTTCTCCCGTCATCCCCGCCTTCTCCCGTCATCCCCGCGCAGGCGGGGATCCAGGAGCGTGTCTCAGCAGCAACATCCCCGCGCGCTGCATTCCTCCCAGCTCAGCTTGCCCATGCGCTGCCACAGCACCGCTATCGCCCAGACCCCAAAGCGCGAAAGTCATCCTCCCACCCTTTGAGCTTGGCCGCTGCGGCCTGGCGTTGGGACGCTGACATGCTGTTATGCAACTGTGCCGCCAAGGCGCAGTTGTAGGGCATGAGCCGCTGCTGATAGGCCGCAAAAACTGGCCGGGGGGGGCGTTGAAACTGTGCCACCAAGGTGGCCATGGTGCCGGTGGCCTCGGGCAGGTCTTGCGAAGCCGACTGCTTCAGAGCCAGCAAAATATCCTGCTGACGCTGCTTGCGCTGCGCGAGCCACAGTTCGGGATCAAACGGTGAATTGGCAACGCCCTTGGACAGCAACTCGCGCTGCGCTCGGTCCAGCGAGCCGTAGAGCAGCTCCGCCCGGTCGACCGCCCTGCGCACCGACGCCTTGTGGCGGCTGGCGCCATCAGGCTGCAAAAACTCATCCGTGAATTCAGCATTGACCTTGGCAAACTTCTGGCTCATGCGCTCCAACTGGGCCGGCGTGAGGGTGCGCCCGACATCGGTCAAGGCGGGCACCATCTGCTGCAAGCTGGCATCCAGCCGCAAGGTCACGTCGCCCACCCACTGGCACACCCGGGCAGCGCTGGTGTCGTTCACCACCTCAGCACGCGCACGGTGCAACAGCGCCGCATAGTCAGGCAGTTGTGTGGCGCTGTGCCAGGTGAAAAACGCGCCGAGGTGTTCACGCACGCGCAGCGTCTGGGCCTCTGAAAAATCGAGGTAGCCATCCAACCACCAATAGCTGAAACTGGCGGCCTGACCATAGCCCAAACGCAGTGTGCTGCAAGCACCCAGTGCCCCACTAAGGACCACGGCCACCAGCACCCTGATAATTCGGCGTCGACTCAAGGAATGAAACATGGCGTTAGACATCGTGATCATGGCGGCAGGAAAAGGCACGCGGATGAAATCCAGCTTGCCCAAGGTACTGCATCAACTGGCAGGCCGCAGCCTGCTTGGGCATGTTGTGCAAACCACCGCAAAATTGCAAGCAAACCGTGTGGTGGTGGTCACAGGACATGGGGCTGAGCAGGTGGAAACATCGTTCACGGACACGGCCCTGCATTTTGTGCGTCAGGTGCCGCAACTGGGCACCGGACACGCCGTGCTGCAGGCCGCACCGGCCCTGCACGATGACGGGGTCACGCTGATCCTGAATGGCGACGTCCCTCTCATCCAAGCCGACACCCTGCGCAGCTTGGTCGAGGCTTGCGCGGGCCAACAATTGGCGCTGTTGTCGGTCAAGCTGAGTGACCCCACAGGCTACGGCCGCATTTTGCGCGGGCCCAGTGGGGTCGTGTGCGGCATCGTCGAGCAACGTGACGCCACCCCCGAGCAGCGCGAAATCAATGAGGTCTACACGGGCGTCATGGCCGCGCCGACGCAGTGGCTCAAACAGTGGCTGCAAGCCATCACCCCGCACAATGCCCAGGGCGAGTACTACCTCACCGATGTGGTGGCGCTGGCCGTGGCCGCAGGCACGCCCGTGGTGTGCACCCAAGCGACGAGCGAAACCGAAGTGCTGGGCGTGAACAGCCCCGCGCAACTGGCAGACCTGGAGCGCCGGGTACAGCGCCATCAGGCCGAGGTGTTGATGGATGCCGGCGTGCGTCTGGCTGACCCCAGCCGCCTCGACATTCGGGGCGCACTGCACTGCGCCAGCGATGTGGAAATCGACGTCAGTTGCGTGTTTGAAGGTGAGGTGCACCTCGGCCATCGCGTGCGCATCGGTGCGCATTGCGTCATACGCAACGCGCGCATTGGCGATGACACGATCATTCACCCGTTCACCCACATCGACGGTGAGCAGGCCGGCGTGCAAGTGGGTCACCACGCCTGCGTGGGCCCTTTTGCCCGGTTGCGCCCAGGGGCCCGCTTGGGTGATGAGGTGCACATCGGCAACTTCGTTGAAGTCAAAAACGCCATCCTGGGTACCGGCAGCAAGGCCAACCACCTGGCCTACGTGGGCGATGCCACCGTGGGCGCCCGCATGAACTTCGGCGCGGGCAGCATCACAGCCAACTACGACGGTGCCAACAAGCACCGCACCCTGATCGGCAATGACGTGCATGTCGGCAGCAACTGCGTGCTCGTGGCCCCCGTGTCGCTGGGCGATGGGGCGACCATTGGCGCCGGCACCACGCTGAGCAGCGACGCCCCCGCGGGTCAGCTCACCCTGGCCCGCGCCCGGCAGGTGTCGTTCGCCAACTGGGTGCGGCCCGTGAAGAGGTCATGAGGGCTACCAAACCTGCCACTTCGCGTCAGGCCCCCCGAGGGGGGATGAGGAAACTTGGGGCGGCCCGGCGTTTCCTCTTGAGTCCAGCCTGTCCCCGGATCGGTCTTGAATGGTGGGGGCGAAGCCTTTGCAAGCGCATGGGCTCGCCATGGTTGACGCCCCCTGCCAGAATCGTGGCAGGGCTGGC
Source organism: Burkholderiales bacterium (assembly GCA_031374415.1). Classification (GTDB taxonomy): domain Bacteria; phylum Pseudomonadota; class Gammaproteobacteria; order Burkholderiales; family Burkholderiaceae_C; genus CANHBY01. The sequence continues at coordinate 2,893 of JANMGB010000116.1, read as the reverse complement.
GCTGGCGGGCTCGGTGACGGGCTGTGTGTTGTCATCGCGCCCCCCGGGCCTGCCCCCGGATGAGTTTGTCTCTACCCAAATGCACTCGCGGGTGTTCGACACCACCGACGCACAGGCCTGCGAGGCAGCGCGCCGCACCCTGCTCAGCCAAGGCTATGTCACCCACACCACCGGCACCACCCTGGTCACGGGCCGCAAAGGCTTTCAGCCAGAGATTGAAACCCACCTCCAACTTGAAATCAGGGTCGTTTGCGCACCCGTCGACAACGGCCCGCAGCCCGCCATCGTGTTCTTGAGTGCCCAGCAAGACCGCTACACACTCAAGAAGAGCAACAACTCAGCCAGCCTGGGCGTGGGCGCGCTGGGGTCGCTCTCGGTGCCCCTGCCCGCCAGCTCCGACTCGCTGGTCAAAGTGGGCAACGAAACCATCAACAACCCCACCTTCTACGAACGCTTTTTTGAGTTGCTGCGGAAGTATTTGCCCGACTCAGGTGAGAAGAAGCCTTGACGGCACTCGCACTCAATCGTGCTCAGGCCGCGCTCCCAAAGCCACACCCAAGCGCGTCATTCCAGCCAAACCGCGTGTGATCAGCGCAGCCCGCGCATTCATGCCCAAGCCCTGTGCGACGTAGCCGTCAGCAATCCCGGTGGCAGTGGCCAGAGGTCGCAATGGGTAGAGTAGACAACAGGCTCGCACCTGCCCTCCCTCATCAAACGGTGCGTGCAGTTTTCCCGCATACGGCTTTCCGATGGTCTTCACACCTGGGCCCGCTGCGGGCGGGGGTCGGGCCACTGATGACGTCGTTTTTTTATCATTCAGACTGATTGACTCCATTTTGACCACGGTTATATGACGTAACATCTCGAGTATCCCTTGGATGAACTCATATTGAATCGTTAAGCGCATACACTCTGGGTGAGATGACTATCAAACAAAAATCTGTTGCAATCAATGGTGCTGGCATTGCCTTCGTGGATCTTGCTCTGCAGGCACGTTGCGGGTGCGGGCTGGTGCAGCGCCCGGGGGAAGAAGCCGTCAACGCACAGGCCGGCTGCGAGGATTGACGGTGATGCTGCGCAACCCCAGCTTCCGCGGTAACAAGGCCGCATTGCCCAGCAAGCCCTGCGCGAGCTGCGGTCTGGTCATGAGCTGGCGGCGCCGCTGGGCAAAGAATTGGGCCAACGTTAAATACTGCTCCGACGCCTGCCGGCGCAACAAGGCTGCACATGGCTGAGCTGCGCTCACTGATCATCGTCCTGGGCGACCAGCTCGATCTTGATGCTGCGGCCTTCGATGGTTTCGACGCAGGCGTCGACGCAGTGTGGATGGCCGAAGTGGCCGAGGAGTCGACCCATGTGTGGTCAAGCAAGCCGCGCACGGTGATTTTCCTGGCGGCCATGCGCCACTTCGCGCTGGCGCTGCGGGAGGCCGCTCGACCGCTGCACTACACCCGCCTGGACGCATCCCCGAGCGCCTGCAGCCTGGCGGGCGCGTTGCAGGCCGACATCTTGCGCCTGAAGCCCACTCGCCTGGTGATGACTGAGCCCGGCGACTGGCGCGTGCTAGAAATGATCAAGGCTGTGGCGGAGGCCCACACGCTGCCGCTGGACATTCGCGAAGACCGCCACTTCTTCAGCACCGTCCGCGATTTTGCAGCGCATGCCCAAGGCCGCAAGTCGCTGCGCATGGAGTACTTCTATCGCGAGCAACGCAAACGGCATCGGGTCTTGATGCAGGACGACGAGCCGGTCGGCGGCCAATGGAACTTCGATGCCGACAACCGGGAGGCTTTCGACGCTGCCGGCCCGGGTGCTGTGCCGCCGCGCGCGTTGTTCGAGCCCGATGCCGTCACGCGCGAGGTGGTCGCACTTGTTAACGAGCGATTCGCGGATCACCCAGGCCTGTTGGACAACTTCGCTTGGCCGGTGACGCGCGCACAGGCGCTGCAGTCCTTGCAGCGCTTTATCAACGAGCGGCTGCCGTTGTTCGGCCGCTTCCAGGACGCGATGTGGCCGGGCGACGCATGGCTGTACCACTCCCACCTGTCGGCCGCACTCAACCTGAAGCTGCTGAACCCGCGCGAGGTGGTGGCTGCGGCTGAGGCCGCCTACCGCGACGGGTCCGCACCCCTGACCAGCGTTGAAGGCTTCATCCGCCAGATCCTGGGCTGGCGCGAGTACGTGCGCGGCGTCTACTGGACCCAGATGCCGGCCTACCTGGAACGTAATGCGCTCGGTGCCCAGGAAGACCTGCCCGCCTGGTTCTGGACCGGCACCACCGACATGGCCTGCCTGCGCGACGCACTCGCGCAAACGCTTGCGCACGGTTACGCCAATCACATCCAGCGCCTGATGGTGATCGGCCTGTACGCGCTGATGCTGGGCGTCGACCCCAAGCAGGTGCACGCCTGGTATCTGGCGGTGTACGTCGATGCGGTGGAATGGGTCGAGTTGCCCAACACACTGGGCATGAGCCAATACGCCGACGGCGGTGTGATGGGCAGCAAGCCCTACATCGCCACCGGCAAGTACATCCAGCGCATGAGCCCGCATTGCAAGGGCTGCCGATATGACCCAGCCGAGCGAAGCGGCAGCAGCGCCTGCCCCTTCACCACCCTGTACTGGGACTTCCTGATGCGGCATGAATCGATGCTGGCCAGGAACCCGCGCATGGCGCTGCAGGTCAAGAACATAGCGCGCCTGACCGACGAACAGAAGAAGGCGGTGAACGAACGTGCGGCGGCCATCCGCAGCGGTGAGGTGGGTGTCGCGCATGGATGAGACCGTCTCGACCGAGTTCGCGCCTGGGTTCGCGCCGATGTTCGCCCCCACCTTGGCGGCAGCGCGGGCCCGCATCGCCGCCGTGCGGCCGGCTGCTTACGCGCGCACACGC
>JANMGB010000208.1:0-2492 GCA_031374415.1 Burkholderiales bacterium | reverse complement strand
CACGTGCTCGACTGCACCGCCGGTCATGACCACGGACTCTTCGGTGCCGTCATCGCCGTGCTCGTCCGTCTGCGTGGTCGTGCGCGAGCTCTCGTCGCCGGCACGCGCACGAGCCGTCGACGGCGTGGTCATCGACGCCTCGGACGCCAGGCGGCTGCGCTTCGCCGGCGTCACAGCCTCCAATGCAGCCGTCGCAGCGGCCGCCACCACGCACACGTGGCGGTGCTCAATGTACGCGCCCGCCTTCGCGCCGTCAAGCGAGCGCGGGGTCTTCGCGACCATCACGCACCCGCTGCACCATCACGTGTCGCACGGTGGTCGTACAGATACGGCGCGATGCCTGCGACCGGAGGACCTTGCAGCTTGACGGCAGCGTCACGCACGGCCTTGACGCGCGCCGCAAACTGACTGAACTGGCCGATCTCGGACGACTGGAACTCGGCGGGGCGCTTCAGCCAGAAAGTCCTCAACGAATCCTTCGACCCAGCCTGCTGCGCGTCGAGAAAAGCCAGCGTCAGCCGGTCCTTCAGGACGAGAACTGCTGCGGCATCGATTTGGCAGTATCGTTTGCCGTCTCGCCTGCGCCACGAAGAGCGATCCGGTGAGAATGGCGATGACATCAATCGAAAGCAGGGACTTCAAAGAAGAGCTCCAGAAGAGGAATAGACTGAGAGGCGTGCACACACGACGCAGGCCGCAGTCCACGAAAAGCAGAAAAACTTGCGTCTTTTTATCTCACCGAGCGGGCATGGCATCGGCACCGTTCATTTGCTACACATGGGGCGAGGTTACACACCGAAAATCACGACCGCAAACGAACGCAAAAGTCACTTTTGAGTTCTGTCTTTAATTAGGGGTCTGTCTTGAATTAGGAAACTTTTCCCTCAGGGAAAGTGTTCCTAAATCGAGACAGTACGTAAATCGAGACAGTCTTCAAAAGTGACTTAAAAAGTGCGCTGCGGAGCTGAAATTTGGCCATTAACCTTGGTGCAGGTCGATTGAATGGACCCCGTTGTCAATTTGATCGCAGCGTGAGTTTGAGGAGACTGGTTTTTTCTCTCGCCAGGGGGTTTTGCCTGGTGTCGCCCACAGCGATGCCAGGCCTTATTCCTCTCTTCTGTGCATCCTCTCGTGTGTCAGCTATCGATTCATGCCATCGCCATTCTCTGAAAGCATCTGACCTTGTTTGCAGCCGCGACAAGCCACTCCGGCCCGTGTGAGTTGATCGCTCTGAAGAACGAGATGTCGATGGCATTTCTCTGCCAGCCTGATGACGACAACAAGAAGTCGTTGCGCGAGTTCTACAAGTCGCCCCCGGCCAAGTTCCTCGAGTCCGACATTGGCTCCTTTACAGCCTTCGCCAAGGCTGTCAAGAAGCTATCTGACGTCACCGACGCTGCACGTGATGCGCGAGTTCGCGCCGCAGCTCGCGCCGCCGACGAGCAGCCAGCGCGGATATGGCCTTCGACGTGCTCTTCGTGCCGCGCGCCGTGCGAGGAGCGGCGGGTCGCGTCGGCACGTTCTACGGCGCGCTCCTGACGACGGAGAAGGTGATCAAGCTGATGGAGGCGAACGAGCGGCAGAGAGAGGCGCAGGACGAGCAGAAGGTGAACGAGTCGCAGCGCCAACGCCGGCCTCGTGATGACCGTCAACTGGCGGCAAGATCGTGCCGACGGGCAACAGCATGCTGCGGGCGGACAAGGTGGCGATCGCACAGAGCGACGCTGCCAAGTATGCCGCGTTCGCGGTGCCGGCGGGCGAAGCCGGCGGCCACGTGCTGTGCACCGGTACCGGCTGCGAGCGTGCGCGCAGCGTGCCGTACAGGAAGCCAGCACGCGACGGCGACGGCTGGTTGTGCTGCACTGTGTCCGACTGTGGCACGTGGTGGTGCAGCGGCTGCGTGCAGAGTGCGCAGCAGCAGCAGCAGTGCGAGCAGCGCAAAGCCGGGCGCGTACACCACACACCACGAGGCCTGCGCTGCTGCCAAGGCGATCGCGGTGCGCCTCGCAGCGAGCACGCCGGTGCGCAACCACAAGCGCAAAGAGAGCTCGAGCTCGGCGCCGTCGTCGGCCTCGAAACGCTGTGCCAGCACGAGCAGCTCGACGCCAATGCGCCAGGCGGATGCCATCGCCGACGACTGGGCGTCGCAGGCGAGCTGGATGGCGACCGACGACGACGTCGAGATCGTCATTCCGCCGACGGCGGTGCCGGTCTCGGTTGCCGCCGAGCTGCCACGCTTCGTGGCTCGACCGTCGCGACTGCCGTCGCAACCGCAGTGAACAACAGCACCGCGTTTCACCAACAGAAAACCAACAGAAAACCAAAGGGTCTTTTTCACTCTGAGAGCTGCGTCGCGCTGTCAGGTCGTCCGATCGCCGGGAAATTTACACAACATGTACAACACTGTGTCACCACCGTACCCAAGGAAAAGAAAGAAAAAGGAGCACAGCAGCGGCGAGCACGTCGCGCCCCCCCCCGAGCCGGAAAAAAAG
>JANMGB010000030.1:0-25970 GCA_031374415.1 Burkholderiales bacterium | reverse complement strand
CAAAAATCACTCTTCAAAGCCATCAACATCCCCACACCAACCCCAGCCAACCTCGCCAAACCCCGTTTGTAGTCTGCACTTTTTGATTCACTTCTATATGAATCAATCACTTAGGCGCCGTAAGTGTCGAACTCGGGGGGGTATGGTGGCCTCCACATTGCTGGCCAATCAGGCGGCCCGGCAAACCGAAATGCCACTGCCGGCCTCATGCTCTGCGACACTGTCACCCGTGAACACCCTGCTCTCCTCGATATCACACTCGCAGTTCCGTGCGGGTTTCAAAGAGATGTCCTCTGTCAGCCCCGGCATTGCCGCCTGGGGCTTGGTCACGGGGGTGGCCATGATCAAGAGCGGCTTGTCGGTACCCTTGGCTTTGTGCATGACCTTCATGGTGTTTGCCGGTAGCGCTCAATTGGCGGCATTGCCCTTGATTGCGGCGGGGGCGCCGATGTGGGTGATTTGGGCCACGGCGTTTTGCGTCAACTTGCGTTTCGTGATTTTCAGCGCCCAAATGCGGCCCTTCGTGCTGCGCTTTAGCTTGCCCCGGCGTCTGCTGTTGGGCTACTTCACGGCCGACTTGACCTATGTGTTGTTCATGAAACGGTACCAAGAGCCGCGTGAAGACGAAGGGCAGATTGAGTATTTTCTGGGCGGCACCGCCGTCAATTGGTTCGCCTGGCAAGTGCCTTCGGTGACCGGCATCATGTTGGCCGACGTCATCCCCACCCAATGGGGGCTGGGCTTTGCCGGGGTGTTGGCCTTGCTGGGTCTCATGTGCACCTTGTTGTCTGACCGCACGACCTGGGTGGCCGCGGTCGTGGCCGGTGGCGCGGCCACGGCGGCTTTTGCCTTGCCTCTGCGGCTCAACATCGTGGTGGCCATTGTGGCTGCCGTCTGTGCGGGTTTGATGATGGAAGCCGCCTTAACCCGCTCCACCCCTCGGGATCCAGCCAGGGGCGGCCATGAGTGACTGGGAAACCATTTTCACCCTCATCGGCTTGACCGCCATCACCGTGCTCACGCGCTCGTTTTTCTTTTTGTCGCGGCGCGAGCTGGCTCTGCCAGAGTGGGCCAAACGCGGTTTGCGCTATGCCCCTCTCGCCGCCCTGGTCGCGGTGGTCACACCCGAGGTGCTGCTCAGCCAGGGCGAGCTCATTCAGACTTGGCAAAATCCGCGCTTGTTTGGCGCGGCCGCGGGTGCCGCCTATTTTTTCTGGCGCCGGGGCTTGTTGGGCACCATTGTCGTGGGCATGGCGGTGTTTTTGGGCCTGAGTGTCTGGTGGCGGTAGTTTGAATGAGCTGGTCGCTTCAGATCCGGGGGGTGTTGTGCCAAGCGATCCGCGAGGCTGGGTCCACTGCGAACACGCCCTAACGCCTACTGCCTCAACCGGGCCTAAAATCAGGAGTTTTCTCGACTCCAGCTCTCGACTTGGAGCAAAACAGCGCAGGACAACCGGCCTATGAAACTGAGTCCGCAACCCCGCCACGTGATCCCCCCTGCGAGGCAGCCCGCCGCAGGGGCACCAGCCGTGCCCCAAGCGTCGCCCCGGGGCATGAGGCGGTCGAGCGAGTTTCCAAGTGCGCCGTCCAACTCAAGTCCGGCATCTTCGCAGCTCGCCTCGCCAGGCTCGTCGGCCAGGTGGGCCCCAGCAAGGCTGCCCGCTCGGCCGACGGGCGTAGGCCCTTCTGGATCAGGGACGCCACAGATCCCTGCGGAGTTGGCATTCCAGGGCCGAGGTGGTTCCTGGCTGATGGCGCAAGAAGAGGAATTCTTTCGCAGTCTGCTTCACGATCCCTACTTACAGTCGGCCATCGCTGATTTCGAGGCAAAGCAGGCCACTACAGCTGCTGACGACTGGCGATTCTTGGCCGCAGACTCGAGTGGTTTGGATGAGGTTTCCACCGGTGAAGGACAACCACGATCAAAGGCTCCGGCGCCGGCCGCAGAGTGGGTTGATCGGCCACTTTTCCAAAGTGGGGCCACTGGTTGGGATACCGGCGGGGCCAGCAAAAAGAGAAGCGGCTCTGGGCCGATTCAACCCCCACAGGGTAAGCGTCACGCCTCTCAATCGCTCGAACACTTGGGCGGGCAAACGGCGAATGTGCAGGCCAGACCAGAGGGTTTTTCCGAAGAAGGTTCGGTGAACAAACGCAAGTCAGCCGGCAGGACTTTGGGGCCGGCAGAAGATCTTTCCCAATTTGGGCCAGTGTTCAAAGAACTTCGAAATGCGTCTTTCACCGTTGACGATTTGCGCAGAATTGCCCAGAAGGGTGGCTATTCGGCGTTCAAGGCGGTCCACTCTATGCATGCCGAACTCATGAAATCGCCCTTCGACCTGACCCGCGCACAGGTGGTCGCGATGGCAAGTCGTCCCGGAGGCGATCAGGCGCTGTTGAAGTTCCGCTCGGATGTGTCCACGCTGTGCAATCCGGCGCAAACGGAGCTCACATCAGGGATGCTTAGCCATGACGGTCGGTGGGAGGTTCGCCGGCTGTAGCGACAGCAGAGCCGCCCGTTGCTGGCTGTCCGTGTCATTGGGATCGTGCGGGGTGGCAACAGCTGAGATCAAAGGGTGCCGGCCGCCCGAAACCCGAACAATCCCGCAATCACCCAGGTGGGGAACTGCATCAGGGCCTCGTTGTAGGCCTGGGTGCTCATGTTGAACTGATGCCGGGCGAAGGCCAAGGTGCTGTCGGCCGTGGCCAGACTCTCGCCGGGGCTGGGCTGCGTCAAAGACGCGTTGCCCGCCGCGGTCGGCAGCTTGGATGCCAGCCGGTAGCGTGCGGCGGCGAGCGTTTCCTCGGCCATGCGCAGACTGGTGGCGGCTTGAGCGGCCGTGGGTTTGGCACACACATGCTCACAGGCCACCCGCACTTGCTGGCACGCGGCCTGCACCGAACCCAGCTCCGGGGCTTGATCGCCGAGCAGGGGGGTCAAGCTGTCCAACCACTGGGCCAGCAGGGCTTGGCGTTGTTCGATTTGAGTTTGCACGGTGGCAAAGCAACGGGTGATTTCGTTGCGCATGCTGACCAGGCGGTTGCGCGCGCCCACAGCCCAAAACGACAGCAGGGCGACGACGAGCAGGGTGATCCAGGGGTTTGACATGATCAATGGGACGCGCTGGGGCTATGGGCTTGCCAGGTCTCAAAGCCGCGTCGGCGCAGCTCGCACGCTGGGCATTGGCCGCAGCCGTAGCCCCAGGCGTGGCGCTGGCTGCGCTGGCCCAGGTAGCAGCTGTGGGTGTGCTCTTCGATCAGCGCCGTCAGCGCCAGGCCGCCGAGTTGGTCGGACAGGGCCCAGGTTTGTGCCTTGTCCAGCCACATGAGCGGGGTTTCCAGCGTCAGGGGGGTGTCCAGCCCTAAACTGAGGGCCACTTGCAGCGCCTTGAGCGTGTTGTCCCGGCAGTCTGGGTAGCCTGAGTAGTCGGTTTCGCACATGCCAGCCACCAGCACGCTGGCGCCGCGGCGGTAGGCCACCGCCGCGGCGAAGTTCAAGAAAATCAGGTTGCGCCCCGGCACAAACGTGTTGGGCAAACCGTTGGCCTGCATTTGGATTTGGCGCTCGCTGGTGAGTGCGGTGTCAGAGATTTGACCCAGCAGCGTCAAGTCCAGCACATGGTCCTCGCCCAGCCGCGGGGCCCAGGCCGGAAACTGGGTGCGCAGGGCCTCAAGCAGCACCGGGCGGCACGACAACTCCACCGCATGCCGTTGGCCGTAGGCAAAGCCCAAAGTCTCGACATGAGCGTAGCGCGACAGCGCCCAGGCCAAGCAGGCCGTGGAGTCTTGCCCACCTGAAAACAAAACCAGTGCGTGCCGAGGGTCGAGGTTCATGCGCGAACCTGCCCCTCGCCCAGCACAATCCATTTCATCGAGGTCAGCCCCTCCAGTCCGACCGGGCCGCGTGCATGGAATTTGTCTGTGCTGATGCCGATCTCGGCCCCCAGCCCATACTCGAACCCATCAGCAAACCGGGTGCTGGCGTTGATCATCACGCTGGCGGAGTCGACCTCGCGCAGGAAGCGCATGGCGCTGGGGTGGTGCTCAGTGAGGATGGCGTCGGTGTGGTGTGAGCCGAAGTGGTTGATGTGCGCGATGGCTTCATCCAGATCAGCCACCACCTTGATGCTGATGATGGGTGCGAGGTACTCGGTCTGCCAATCATCGGCTGTCGCAGGCGCCAGGGCGGCCCCTGGAACGGAGCGCAAAATGGCCAAACTTTCGCTATCACCGCGCATTTCCACGCCTTTGGCGGCAAAAATGGCGCCCATCTGCGGCAAAAAAGCGGGGGCAATGGCCGCGTGCACGAGCAAAGACTCGGCCGCATTGCAGGGGCTGTACTTCTGCGTCTTGGCGTTGTCCGTCACGCGCCAGGCCAGCTCCAGTGCGGCATGGGCGTCGACATACACATGGCAGTTGCCGTCGAGGTGCTTGATCACGGGCACCCGGGCGTCTTGGCTGATGCGCTCAATCAGCCCTTTGCCACCGCGCGGAATGATCACGTCGACGGCCAGGGGTGACTGAATTAACACGCCCACCGCAGCGCGATCCGTGGTGGGAACCATCTGAACGGCGGTGGTGGGTAGGTTGGCTTGCGCCAGCGCGTCTTGCACCAAGGCCCACAGCGCGAGGTTGGAGGCCAGGGCCTCCGAGCCGCCACGCAAAATGCAGGCATTGCCGCTTTTGATGGCCAAGGAGGCGGCCTCGATGGTGACGTTGGGGCGGCTCTCATAGATCATGCCAAACACGCCCAAGGGCACGCGCATCTGACCGACCTGGATGCCGCTGGGACGCCGGCGCAGGTGGGTGATTTCACCGATCGGGTCGGGCATGGCGGCGATTTGCTCGCAGCCCTCGGCCAGGGTGGCCAAAATGGACTCGCTCAAGCGCAGCCGGTCGACCATCGGCGCTGACAAGCCGGCGGCCTGGGCGGCTTCCAGGTCACGCTGATTGGCCTGTTGCAAATGGGGCTGAGGCTGCCGAAGGCTGTGCGCCAGGGCGCGCAGCGCGGTGTTTTTGGCGTGGGTGCTGGCCGCGGCCATCGGGCCACTGGCAGCCCGCGCGGCCAGGCCCAATTGGGCCACCAGGGCGGCGATGTCGAGGGGAGATGAGGCATTCATGGTCGCCATTGTCCCAAAAGGCACGAGCGCTGTTGGGGGGTGGGAACAAATATCTGGCCCGGATGCCGTCTGCGCCGGCATCGCTGTCTTGGACAAGCTCAATACAAAGGCGGGTTGAGCTGTTCACTGTGAGTCGTCGTCGGTCGAGGTATCGCCGCCCGTCAGTTCGCGCTCAATTTGTTCGATGCTGGGCAGACTGGTTTGTAGCTCGGCAGGCAGAGATTCGAGCAGTTTGTATTCGGCAATGCCCATAGGCTGGGTCTTGTCACCCAGGGCATATTCGGCCACCACCTTGTTTTTGCTCTTACAGAGCAACAGACCAATACTGGGATTGTCGTGTTCGCTTTTGACTTGGCGATCCAAAGCAGTCAAATAAAACCCTAGTTGCCCCAGATGCTCGGGTTTGAACTTGCCGCCCTTGAGTTCGATCACCACGTAGCAGCGCAGCTTGAGGTGGTAGAACAGCAGGTCGATAAAAAATTCGTCACCACCCACGTCCAGCAGCACTTGCCGCCCGACGAAGGCAAAGCCCGCGCCCAGCTCCAGCAGGAACTCGGTGACATGTTTCACCAAGGCGTTTTCGATCTCGCGCTCCTGCGCTTTGCCCGTTAGGCCAAGAAAATCGAACCGGTAGGGATCTTTCAGCGACTCACGCGCAAGGTCGGATTGCGGGCTGGGCAAGCGGGCCTCGAAGTTGGTGACTGCGGTGCCGCTGCGCTCCAACAGGCGGGTTTCGATCTGGATGTCCAGCACATTGCGCGACCAGTTGTGCTCGGCTGCTTTGGCGGCATACCAGCGACGCTGTGCCTCTGTGTTGAGCCTGTCTAGCAGGATCAGGTTGTGCCCCCAGGGCAATTGTGCAGCAGCTTGTTGCACAAATTCCGCATCCGGCCACGCGTGGGCAAAGGCGCGCATGTACTTGAGATTGCGGGGCGAAAACCCCTTCATCTCAGGAAAAGCGGTGCGCAAATCATGCGCCAGCCGCTCGATCACCTTGGTGCCCCAGCCTTGCTCGGCCTGCCGCGCCAGGATGTCGCGCCCGATGTGCCAGTACAGCAGCACCAGTTCGCGGTTCACCGCCAGCGTGGCGCGCTGCTGGGCGTTGTGGATGCGGCCCTTGAGGTCGGCCAGCCAGTCGGCATAGCCCTCGGGCGGCGGGGTCAGGCTGATGGGCTTGTCGTCGTTCATGTCATCTGAGACCCTGCGTGTTGCGCATTATCGTAACAATCCGGATCTTGTCAGCTGATCGCGACAGGATGGGGGGCGAGCCCCGAAAGCGCCCGGCGGGGTGGCGGCGTGCCCTCGTTCCCCCTTGAGCCAAGACGTTGCTTTGCTCAAGCGCTCAAGGGCACTCCGCTCAGCACCGACAGCACTGCCAGCCACAGCGGCGCGCTGAGCATGAAGCACAAGGTCGACAGCACCACCGCGTTGGTGGTTTCGGCCTCCAGGGCCTCATAGCGCTGGGCAAAGATCAGGGCATTCACCCCAATGGGCAGCCCCGCCGCCAGCACCACCACCGCCAGCGGCACGGCGGACAGGCCCAAGCCCCAGCGCGCCACGACCAACACCACCGCGGGCAACACCAGCAGCTTCAAGACGACCAAGACAGAGGCGGACTTGAGTGCCCCACGCAAGCCGTAGTGGGCCAAGGACAAGCCAATCAATACCAGGCACAGGGGGATCACGGCCTGGCTCAGCGTGAGCAAAACCTCGTCAGCCAAGACCGGCAGCTCGCCAAACACCCCCCGCCATGCCAGGCCGCACAAAATGGGCAGCACCACTGGGTGAATCAAGGTGCTGCGGGCCGTGGTGGCCCACATGCGCCACGGGCCATCGGTACGGCCCTGTTGTTGGCGCTGGCGGGCCAGGTCGGTTTCGGCCAAAACCGTGGCCGTGGTCATTAACACCAGCGAGTGCAGGCTGATGATGGCAATGTGGATGATCAAGCCAGGCTCACCCAACAGCGCCGCCACCAGGGGCAATCCGACCTGCACATTGTTGCCAAACGCGCTGGTCATGGCGCGCACCGCCGGCGCCGTCACGGCTTGGCGACTTTGTCCCTGGGTCGCGCGGCGTCGTTGCGACAGATAGACGACCCACAACAACACCCACGCCGGTCCAAAAAACGACGCCAAGGCGGCCCAGGGCAGGTGGGCAACATCCAGCCGCACCATGGTGCGAAACAGTAAAGCGGGAATGAAGATGTAGAACGCGGCGTTGGACAAAGTGCGCGCCACGTCGCCATCGCCCAACCATTTCAATCGACCGACGACCCAGCCAATGCCCACGACCACGAAAATGGCCATCAGCTTGACAAACAGAATGCCGGGCATGGAACAGGCGTGTCAGCGGGGTCCGAACATCATGTGGCGAGCCAGGGCGGATTTCACCGGCCCCAGGGACTCCAGTGCCGCCAGCCCCAAACCGCGCAGGGTGTTGGCCCCTGGCAGCTGCCAGCTGAAGCTGCGCGCCAGAAAGTCGGTGGTGGCCAGCAATGCCCATCGGTCCGGCCCGCGTTGCCACTCCAGGCGCCGCAAAGCCGTGCTCACATCGCCCTGGCGCAGCGCTTGCACCAAGGCATAGGCGTCACGCAGCCCCAGGTTCAAGCCTTGGCCGGCCACCGGGTGCAGTGTTTGCGCGGCATTGCCGATGCGCACCGTGCGCCCCTGCGTGAGGCTGCGGTGCGCCTGCAGGCCCAGGGCAAACGACTTGAGCGGTGAAATATGGCTCACCCGCCCTGCCTGCGGGTGAAGCAACGTATTCAACAGGTGCAGGCGTTGGGTGTCATTCAGTCCAGCCACGGGGTCAAGGCGTGTGGGCACGCACCACACCAAGGCAGCCGCATGCGGGCCGGCGGCTGCGGGCAGGGGCAACAAGGCCACCGGGCCGTCGGTGGTGAATCGCTCGTACGCCACCCCCGCATGCGGCTGCGCCAAGTTGACCCGCCCCACCCAAGCGGTTTGCTCGTAATCGAACTTCAAGGGCCGGCGGGGTGACTCGGCGTCGAGCACCGAGGTGTCGCGCTGGGCAAACACACCGCCCTCGGCGACCACCGCCAGGTCGGCCTCCTCCATGATGCCGGCATCGATCGCCACGCTGTGGGGCAGGTTCTGCAAGCCCGTCACGGGGATGCCAAAGCGGCTGTGCAGTCGCTCGGGGGCTTGGGCGCTCACCTGCTGCCAACGCTGTTGCAGCGCCTGAACAAGGTGGCCGTACTGCATCACAGCGCCCAACATGGGAACGCGCTCCGAGTCGGCGCTCAACCGCACCGCGGCCTCGCCCCAGCGCCCCCAAGCGGGGCTGTGCTGCGACACATGCACGGCCTCAATGGCTTGACTGTGTTGAGCGGGCCAGGCTTGCAGCCGCTGCAGCAGCTGCACGCTGCCCAGCGACAGCGCCAGCGCGCGCGGGTCGGTGACGATCGACGTGTCGGCGTTGCGGGCGTCCCACAGCGTGACGTGGGCCTTGGGCAGGCGCTGCGCCGCCAGCAGGGCCAACGCCAAGCCCACAGGGCCCGCCCCGATCACGGACAACTTCAAGGGATTCGCAAGATTCATCAGTTGCTGGCCAAGAATGTGAGTTATCGCACGCCTGAGTGTGGGCCTGCAGGACGTATTATTCGCCGTCCCATGTGAAACGGAAGGAGCCGAGCATGTCTTTGATGGATTTCATTCGCAAGCAGTTTATTGATGTCATTGAGTGGACCGAAGACAGCGATGGCACGCTGGCTTGGCGCTACCCGATGGCTGACAACGAAATCCAGTACGGCGCCTCCTTGACGGTGCGCGAAAGTCAGATGGCGGTGTTCGTCAACGAAGGCAAAGTGGCCGATGTGTTCGGCCCGGGCCGCCACACGCTGAGCACCAGCACCCTGCCGGTGCTGACCTACTTGAAGAACTGGGACAAATTTTTTGAGAGCCCCTTCAAGAGCGATGTGATTTTTTTCAGCATGCGCCAGCAGATTGACCAGCGTTGGGGCACCACCCAACCCGTCACCATCCGCGACAAAGACTTTGGCGCCGTGCGCCTGCGTGCTTTTGGCAACTTCAGCTACCGCGTGGCCGACCCCCAGCGTTTTTACACCGAGATCTCGGGCACGCGTGAGCGCTACACCGTGGGCGACCTGGACGGCCAACTGCGGGCCCAAATGCTGCAACATCTGTCGGATGCCGTGGCCAGCAGCGGCATCGCCTTCCTTGACTTGGCCGCCAACCAGATCGAGTTTGCCAACCAGCTCAAAACCGCTACAGCCGGCTCGTTCGAGGCCATCGGCTTATCGCTTGACACCGTGACGGTGCAAAGCGTCTCGCTGCCCGAAGAGCTGCAAAAAATTCTGGATCAAAAAATCGGCATGGGCATGGTCGGTGGCGACATGGGCAAGTTCATGCAGTACCAAACCGCGCAAGCCCTGCCCAAGCTGGCCGAGGGCGGTGGCGGTGGTGTGGCGGGCGACGCCATGGGCTTGGGGGCCGGTTTGGCCTTGGGCCAAACCATGGCACAACAGCTGGCGCAAGGGATGCAAAGCACCACCGCCCCTGCAGCCGCTGCCCCGGCCACCATCCGGCCCGACGAGGTCATGGCCACGCTTGAAAAATTGGCTGAGCTCAAAACCAAAGGCATCCTCACAGCCGAAGAATTTGATGCCAAAAAAGCCGAGCTGCTCAAAAAGCTGGTGTGAGCGCCCGGGTCGGCCGCGGCTTGGGGTCTGGGGGGGCTTGAGGCTTGAGTCCCCGTCTGTCTTGATTATGTGGCGCTCTCTCGCGTGCGCCTTGCGCTGTGGTCACTGATTCTTCCGTTCAACGACGCTGGCGTGCGGCCTGTCCGCAGTGTGGTGCGCCGCTCGAGTTTGCCTCGGCTGCGTCCGTGTTTGCGGTGTGCGGCTTTTGTCGCAGCACCTTGGCACGCGAGGGTGACACCCTGCGGCGGCTGGGTCAAAGCGCCGAGCTGTTCGATGACCACACGCCACTGCAATTGGGCGTGCGCGGGGTGTGGCAAAAAGAGCATTTCAGCCTCGTGGGGCGCTTGCAGTACCGCTACCGCGATGGCACCTGGAATGAGTGGCATGCCCTCTTTGACACCGGCCGCAGCGCCTGGTTGAGCGAAGACAACGGCCGCTACGTGCTGGTGTTCCCCGCCCCGGGGATGGCGCCCCTGCCCGACCCGACCACCTTGCCCGTGGAGTCGCGCGTGATGGTGGGCGGCCAGGCCTGGCTGGTGGCCTCGGTGCAGCGAGTGAGTTTGCTCGCGGCACAGGGCGAGCTGCCGCGCCTGCCCGTGGCCCACACCCCCGACTTCGTGATCGCCGAGCTGCGCAGCACCGATGGCGATGTGCTCTCGATTGACTACAGCCACCCTGGCGAGCCCGATGTGACGGTGGGCAAAGCGGTGCGCCTGGCCGAGCTCTCCTTGACGGGCCTCGTGGCCACAGCCGACGGGGTGGAAGGCGGCGCCGCAGAGAAAACCTTGCGCGCCAAAGGCCTGGCTTGCCCGCAATGCGGCGCGGGTTTGAACGTGCAGCTCAACACCACGCAATCGGTGGTCTGCGGGCAGTGTCGTGCCGTGGTGAGCCTGGCCGAGGTGACAGGCGGCGCGCTGAGCTACTACGCCCAGGCCAGCGCAGGAGATCCGCAAATTCCGCTGGGCAAAGTGGGTCTGCTCGCCTTGGGCAGCAGCGCACCGCTGCCTTGGCAGGTGGTGGGCTACGCCGAACGTGTCACCCAGGATGACGACGAATCCCAGTGGAGCGAGTATTTGCTCTACAACCGCAGCGAAGGCTTTGCGTTTTTGATCGACGCCGAAGACGGATGGAGTTGGGTGGCACCCCTCACGGGGGTGCCTGGCGGCAGCGGCGAGCGGGTGTCTGTGGACGGCGTGTCCTACCAGCGGCGCTTCAGCTACGACGCCGCCATCAAGTGCGTGCTGGGCGAGTTTTACTGGCAGCTCGAGCGCGGACAAATCACCCACAACACCGATTTTGCAGGCCTCAAGGAACACCGCCACCGCCGCCTCAGCCGTGAGCTCACGGGCGATGCCAGTGAAGTCGTGTGGTCCGCGGGCGCCACCCTCGAGGTCGCGCAAGTAGCCCAAGCGTTCGGCGTTGAACTGGCCTCCCTCCCGCAAGCCGAATCATCCGGTGGATTGGGCAAGATGGGCCGGGTGATCTTCTGGGTCATCATCATCTTGTTGATTTTGTGGCTGCTGAGCCGCTGCAGTGTGTATCTGCCCTGGGGGGGCTACAGCTCAGGCGGTTCAAGTTCGGGTGGCTCGTATGGGGGCTACAGCTCAGGGGGCAGTCACAAGTAGCCCGTGGGAGCGGGCACGGCGTCGTGGCCCCAGTTCAAGGATCGGCAACAACCAAGGAGAACCAGCATGATGGGTGTGGAATGGCTCAAGCCAGGTATTTTTGTAGGGTCAGCAGCGTTTGCTTTGATGGGCGTGCTGGTGTTTTGGGTGTGTTTCATCATCATCGACAAGCTCACCCCGTATAACCTGTGGGCTGAACTGGTCGAGAAGAAAAACGTGGCCCTCGCGATCGTGGTGGGGTCCATGTGCATTGCCATTGGGCTGATCGTTTCGGCGGCAGTGCATGGTTGAGGGGGTGGCCACGGCACCCGCTGATTGGCGCGAACCCCCGCCGGCCGACGCTCGATTGCGGCTGGGTGAAGTGGCCTTGCTGGTGTCTGTGTTCGTGGTGGCGGCGTGCGGATTGGTCTATGAGCTTGCGGCCGGCACCCTCGCCAGCTATGTGCTGGGTGACTCGGTCATGCAGTTCTCGACTGTCATTGGCACTTACCTGTTTGCCATGGGCGTGGGGTCGTACCTGTCGCGCCACATTGAACGCCAACTGGTGGTGCAGTTTTTGCGCATCGAGTTGATGGTGGCCTTGGTGGGCGGTTTGATGCCAGCCGCTTTGTTTGCGCTGCACAGTGTGGCGGCGGCCTCATTTCATTTTGCACTTTACGCCTTGGTGGGGCTGGTGGGCGTGCTGGTGGGCTTAGAGATCCCGCTGGTCATGCGCATTCTCAAGCGCCATTTCCAAAGCCGCTACGCCCTGAAAGACCTGGTCTCACAGGTCTTGACCTTCGACTACCTCGGCGCCTTGGTGGTCTCGGTGGCATTTCCCTTGTTGTTGGTGCCGCACCTGGGCTTGATTCGCACGGGCTTGTTTTTTGGCCTGCTCAACTGGTCGGTGGCGGTCTGGACGCTGTGGTTGTTTCGCGCGGAGCTGCGACGCTACGCACCTCATGTGGTGAGTTGTTCGGTGAGCTTGGTGGTGTTGTTATTGGCTTTTGTCTGGGCTGACCACATCACCCTGTGGGCCGAAGACCGGTTTTATGCCGACCGCGTGGTGTTTGCCGAGTCCAGTCGTTACCAGCGCGTGGTCGTGACCGCCGGCCCCACGGGGACACGCCTATTTTTGAATGGCAACCTGCAGTTTCATTCGCGCGACGAACACCGCTACCACGAGGCGCTGGTGCACCCGGCCATGGCGGCCCATGGCGCGCCCAAAAGCATCCTGGTGCTGGGCGGGGGCGACGGCATGGCGGTGCGCGAGATTCTCAAATACCCCAGCGTCACCGACATCACCCTGGTCGAGCTCGACCCCCACATCACCCAGCTGTTTTCTGAGCATGCTCTGCTGCGCCAGCTCAATCACGACGCGCTGCATGCCAGCAAGTTGAGCATCGTGCATGCCGACGCCTTCAACTGGCTCGAGGGCAACCCCAAAGCGCAGTTCGATGTGATCGTCATTGATTTCCCCGACCCCACCAACTTCGCCATTGGCAAGCTCTACACCCGCAGCTTTTACCAACGGGTGGACCAGCACCTGCGCGCGGCGGGTTATGCCGTGGTGCAGACCACCTCGCCCTTGCTAGCCCGTGAAAGTTACTGGACGGTGGCGACCACGATTGAAGCTGCGGGGCTGAGCACCACGCCTTACCACGCCCATGTGCCCAGCTTCGGCGAGTGGGGCTTTCTTCTGGCCAGCCGCCGCCCCTATCGAACCCCCGAGGCGTTGCCTGCGGGGCTGCGCTTTTTGACGCTGGAGGGGCTGCCTGCGCTGTTTGACTTTCCGCCCGACATGGCTCGCGTGCCCGCTGAAGTCAACCGCCTGTCCAACCAAGTGTTGGTTCAGCGGTTTGAGCAAGAGTGGGGCCGGGTGCACTGAGGCCGCTGAACTCAGTCTGCGCCAGCGGTCGTTTGTGCGGCGGCCAAGGCACGGTCTATTGAGCCGAAGGAGGGAAGCAAGGTGATGACTTCAGGGGGTGAGGTCTCCTTGGCCCAGGAAGTGAATCCGCGCCAGTGGAATTTGGCGTGCTTCCGTATGACCTCGATGAGGTTAAGCGCATTGCGCGAAGCGCGACCATTGAGGCCCCCCTAAATAGGGGGGAACGCATCCAACCCTGCCCAGGTGGAGTGCCCTCGGTGCGATCCTCCACCTCATCCGCGTGGCCGGCCATGCACACCCGCGACAGTTGCCGCTCCTAATTCAAAATCTTTCATGATCAAGTACGGATTCATTCGCCAAGGTGACAAAACTTCTTGTGGTCGTACCGTACTGACTGGACTTCCTCACTTCACTGTTCTCGGCAAACCCATCGCTGTAGTCGGCACGGAAATTTCCTGTGGCTGCAAAATTGTCGAAGGCTGGCCAAGCGACATGAGCGATGGATCGTTGATTGCCTTTCATGGTTGCCTTACGTCCCGCAAGTGTCATTGCATCTCGACTGTCAACGGTGTTGCTGGCTTCAGCGAAGACAGCTCCAAACAACAGCCAGACGCCTACACCCGCACCGGCGGTGAATGGATGGGCATCGCGCATCCGGGCCAAGAAGTGAAATCTTTTGATGAGTACTTTCTCTTGCATGACGCCGATGGTGGGCCACCCGCCATCAACCGTCGCTATCGCCTCACCTTGCCTTCTGGTGAGGTGATTGAAGGCACCTCAGATTCAGTCGGGCGGACATCCTTGGCTTTGTCTGACTCTGTTTCACCTGTCAAGGTGGAGATCGATCCACCGTCACTGTTTCAAGCGGAGTAAATATGGCAGAGGCCAAGTTTGTCGAGAAATTGCGCCCTCATACAGGAGTGCTGGATGCCACTGGCACGTCGAGGACATCCCCCAAAGAGCAAAAGCAGGGGAAATTGGTCGCCGTTTGGGTACCAAAGCTAACTGACCTTCCAGGCTATATGGACGCTGTTAATTGGCCAATGTCCGCAAAAATTATGAGAATGTGGTTTGATGGGGAACCCTCATACACCATGAGCCTAAGTGAAAAGAAAGCAGATAATCCATTAAGCCAATTCTCTAGACCTGACCGCATAGATACAACATTAATTACTATGGATTGGGTTCTAAGCTTCGAGCGAGCCCAATCAGCACTCGATGAAGCAACAAGTAGTCTCCTAACTCTCTCAAATAGGTTCATTCCAGGAATATCAAACAAGTTTCAATTTGACACCAAGAACTCAAGAAATGCCCTCATAAGGAGGCTTCACAAACACGGTTTCTTTAAAATCTCAGCGTATGACGGCGAAGTGGAATTTGGCGATTTAAGCAAACCTGCAGCTTGGCAGCATGAAAACTGGCAATTTCAGCGGAAACCATTGGATTCAACAATTTATGAAAAAGCCAAAACTGGCCTTTTTGGAAAGCCCGATGACCTTTACGGAGCCCTAGGGACATTCGCCTTTTATTTTGCAGCCAGCGGAACAATCTCAGTAAATAAAAATGGCATATACTCTATAAAAGTCAGAAAAATTGGGGCATACGTTCGAGACACGTATGATTTCAACGGCCCCCAATATTTGGGGCACTGGGGGCCTGAAGGCGTCGAAATATTAATTTCCGCCGCCAGCAAAGATTTTTTGAGCGATGACGTTCCATTTGTAGAGCCGCTCAACTCAAATGACTACATTCCCAAATGGAGCAATGCATCTAATTTGTCCGGCGATATACCAAATTTGAAAATCCCAGTGGGAAATCAAAATTTCCAAGAATATAGGGAGAAAAACTCAAAGGGAGCAGACTTACTTCTTTTCTCCGATGTAAAAATAATAGATTTAAAATTCAAAAGCAGCTTCATTACCCCAGCCGAATTTACCCTAGATATTGGTTCTGCCGATATAAAATCAGCCTTCGAAAAATAATGAAATGAGGAGAAAATTCGTTTCTGCCGCCACTATCGGATTAGCCATAGCGTTCATCCCCTACTTGCATGGGGCACTAAAAAGGTCGAGGCTATCGACACCAATACAGGTTTCACACTCTCCCAACGGGAAATGGCTTATGGAAGCATACAGCTATCCCGCAAGTCATTTTTGGGGTGGAGTAGTTAGAATATATGACTCCGAAAATAAAATAATCGAAGCAGAGATTGACCTTAACAGCTACTGCTTCAACGAATCCACATATACCATCCATGACAATATATTTATATATTGCACGGAAGACGGGGAAGAATCAATTTACCTTCCAGCAAGTTGGTGGACCAGGCTCAAAGCCCACCTTCCGTGACCTTCCACTCTCTTTTGGGGTCGTCTCAGAAAACGGCCTAGCGTCGCAGCGTTTGCGCGGTACGTATTCAAGAAGCGCTGATCACCCCCCCTTGAATACGTACCCTGCCAAGTTCTCCATGGAAGTGGGCTCAGCAGAAATAAACCACGCAAAGCACTCACAGTAGAGCCATGAGAAGAAAGATTATCTTTACCTCTCTCGCATTGTTATTTGTATTTAACATAACAAACCTATTCGGAATCTTTCAAAGATCAAAACTTGGGGCGCCCGACTTGGTGGAATATTCCCCGGGCGGCAGATGGTTTATCGAGGTATATGAATATCCAGCGAGTCATTTTTGGGGTGGTGTAGTTAGAATCTTTGATGCCAAAACAAAAGAAATTGAGGCCGAGATAGAGCTCAGCAGCTATTGCATAAGAGAATCCCCTTACCGCATTACCAATAATTCATTCTTGTTTTGCTCTGACGCGGGCGAAGATGGGGTCGACCTGCCAGCTAGTTTTTGGACACGCTTCAAAGCCCAACTGCCGTGATCTGCACTCTCTTTTGGCGGGGTACCGGGCGGGTGGCGACGGCATGGCGGTGCGCGAGATTCTCAAATACCCCAGCGTCACCGACATCACCCTGGTCGAGCTCGACCCCCACATCACCCAGCTGTTTTCTGAGCATGCCCTGCTGCGCCAGCTCAATCGCGACGCGCTGCATGCCAGCAAACTGAGCGTGGTGCATGCCGACGCCTTCAGCTGGCTCGAGGGCCACCCCAAAGCGCAGTTCGATGTGATCGTCATCGATTTCCCCGACCCGACCAACTTCGCCATTGGCAAGCTCTACACCCGCAGCTTCTACCAACGGGTGGACCAGCACCTGCGCGCGGGGGGTTATGCCGTGGTGCAGACCACCTCGCCCTTGCTAGCCCGTGAAAGTTACTGGACGGTGGCGACCACGATTGAAGCTGCGGGGCTGAACACCACCCCCTACCACGCCCATGTGCCCAGCTTCGGCGAGTGGGGCTTTCTTCTGGCTAGCCGCCGCCCTTATCGCACCCCCGAGGCTTTGCCTACGGGGCTGCGCTTTTTGACGCTGGAGGGGCTGCCTGCGCTGTTTGACTTTCCGCCCGACATGGCTCGCGTGCCCGCTGAAGTCAACCGCCTGTCCAACCAAGTATTGGTTCAGCGGTTTGAGCAAGAGTGGGGCCGGGTGCACTGAGGCCGCTGAACTCAGTCTGCGCCAGCGGTCGTTTGTGCAGCCGCCAAGGCCTGGTCTTTATCCTGGGCCCTGATCACGCCGGGCTGCGACAGGACGCGCTGCACATAGCCTTGGATCACTGGCAACTCGGGGACCAGTTTGAAGGACACGGTCCAGTTCAAGGCGGTGCCCCACAGCAGATCGGCAGCGCACAGGGTGTCACCCAACAGATAGGGGCTGCGTTCGAGTTGTTGCACCAAGGTGTCGAGCATGGTGCCAAAGTCACCGTAGGGGCTCATGGCCTGGGGTGCAGGCTCGCGCTTCATGGCGCGGTCGACAACGGCCGGCTCAAAGCACGATGCGTAGTACACCATCCACCTCAAATAGGCCCCGCGTTGAGGGCTTTGCAAGCCCGGCGCCAAACCGGACTCGGGGTACAAATCAGCCAGGTAAAGGTAGATCGCAACCTGCTCAGTGACCACCGTCGAGCCGTGTCGCAGGGCCGGAACCTTGCCCATCGGGTTGATGCTGCGATAGTGCGCACTGCGCTGCTCGCCCGCTTTCAGGTTCAACACTTCCAATTGGTAGGGCGCTCCCAGGCATTCCAGCAAAGCCAAGGCGCCGAATGACCGGGTTTGCGGTGCGTGAAACAAGGTCAGCGTGTCAGCGGTACTCATAGAATCCTCATTGGTTGAACATGCTTTGCCATTTTCCTACCCATCCGCCCCCTCTGGGGTCGGTTCATTCATCGTTGGATTGCTTTGCGACAGTTTCACGCATCACATCAGGTGGCCCAACACCATCGTTCAGCCTCGGAGTGTTGACATGGCGAGGCGAAGTTGCATTGGTGCAGGCGTGGGGGCATGGATCCGCCTTGCGTTGGCTGGCTTGGCGCTTGGCGTGGCGGGCTGCGCCAGCGGGCCGCCAGCGCGCCCACCCATGGCGGTTGATGCGGTCCCTGCCGCCTGGGCAGGGACACTGCCTGATTCAACGCTCGCCGGCGCGCCCACCCGGATCGCATTGACGCAGTGGTGGCGCCAGTTTGACGATCCCCTGTTGTCGGAGTTGATCGAGGCAGCGCAAGAGGTGAGCCCCACCGCCGCCAGCGCCGCGTTGCGCATCGAGCAAGCGCGATTGGCCTCGCTCACATCGTCCGTCGCCGCGCAGCCCACTGTGGATGCACAAGCCACCGCCTTGCGTGGGCGCGTTGATCCCGGTGCGCCATTGACCACCACCCAAAGTTTGGGCCTGCAAGCCAGCTGGGAGCTGGACGTCTTCGGTGCCCAGCGCGCGGCGCAGCAGGCGGCCCAGGCGCGCTGGGACGGTGCGCAGGCCGGTTGGCATGACGCCCGGGTGGTGGTGGCGGCCGAGGTCGCGCAGGCCTATGTCAATTTGCGCGCCTGCCAGGCACAGACTGTGGCTGTGGCAACCGACGCACGCTCGCGCGACGACACCGCCCGGCTGACCGAGCGCAGTGCCCAGGTGGGTTTTCAGTCTTCCGCCACGGCGGCCCTGGCGCGCGCCGGGGCCGCCCAAGGCCAGATGCAACTCATCGCCCAACGCGCCCAGTGCTTGGTGCAACAGCACGCTTTGACCGCACTCACCGGCTGGGCCCCGAGCCGCCTAGAGCCGGCCCTCTCAGCGCGCACGGCGCGCTTGCCCCAACCCGCACAGCTTGCGGTGGCCCAAGTACCCGCACAGGTGTTGGCCCAACGGCCCGATGTGTTCAATGCCGAGCGTGAGGTGCTGGCGGCAGAGGCCGGGGTGCTTGAGCAGCGCGCCTTGCAATATCCGCGCATCAGTTTGCTCGGCAGCATCAGCCGCAATCGTGTCGACAGTGGCCGCGTATCTCAGACTGGCGCCGTGTGGTCGGTGGGCCCGGTGAGCGTGACCTTTCCGGTGTGGGATGGGGGCCTGCGTCGTGCCGGCGTGCGCCTCGCTCAGGCGCAGGTGGACGAGGCACGCACGCGCTATGCGGCCACTGTGCGCCGCGCCGTGCAGGAGGTTGAAGAGGCCTTGGTCCAACTTCAAAGTGCGGATGAGCGACAGCTGCATTCGCAGCTGGCTGTGCGCGGCTTCGCGCAGGCGTTTCATGCCCTGCAAACCCGGTTCCGCGTGGGCAGCGTCAGTCTGCTGGAGTTGGAGGACGCGCGCCGCAGTTTGGCGCAAGCGCAGAGTGCCCAGGTGGCCCTGCAACAGGCGCATGTGACGGCCTGGATATCGTTGTACCGCGCTTTGGGAGGCGGCTGGACGCCAGACACCGCGCCATCTCAGACGCCTTCATTGCTTGGATCAACACCATGATCAATCCCCCTTCGATGACCCGATCCCTGCGGGCGCTGGCCTGGTGCGTCGCGCCATGGTTGGTCGCTTGTGGCCCGTCTTCGCCGGCGCCATCGGCCCCCGCCGCAGACCGTGGCCCACCGAGTGCCCTGACGGTGAACACGGTGCGCTTGCAGACCTCGTCTGTGCCCATCCGTTTGACAGCCAATGGCAATGTCAGTGCTTGGCAGGAGGCGCTCGTTGGTTCGCAATCCAACGGCCTGCCGTTGAAAGACGTGCTCGTCAACGTGGGCGATGTGGTGCAACGTGGGCAAGCCCTGGCCCGCTTTGACGCCGCTACCGTGCAGGCCGAGGTCGCTCAGCTGAATGCCGCCGTGGCCGAGGCCGAGGCCCTGCACAGCGAGGCTGTCGCCAACGCCCAGCGTGCGCGTGCGCTGGGCGCTTCCGCACCAGGCCCGGATCCCGATCCGTCGACCCTGCCGGGCAAGGACGCGGCTTTGAGTTGGCCTGTCAGCGGCGCACTGAGTGCCCAGCAACTGGACCAGTACTTGACGGCGGAGCGCACCACGCAGGCGCGGCTGATGGCGCAGCGTGCTGCGCTGCAGGCGCAGTCCTTGCGTTTGGCGCAGGCGCAGGTGCTGGCGCCGGACGACGGCGTGATCTCGGCACGTCAGGCGACGGTGGGTGCTGTGGTGCCCGCCGGACAAGAACTGTTTCGATTGATCCGGCAGGGGCGCCTCGAATGGCGTGCCGAAGTGGGTGCGGCCGACTTGGCACGCCTGCAGCCGGGCATGTCGGTCGACGTGCAGGTCGAGGCGAGCCATCTTTCGGCAACCGTGAGACAGGTGGCGCCCACCTTAGACCCGGCCACCCGCCAAGCCCTCGTCTACGTTGACTTGCCTGAGCCGGAGGTGCGCCGCACGGGCGTCAAGGCGGGCATGTTTGCGCGCGGCGAGTTCGACCTCGGCGTGAGCCAGGCCCACACCCTGCCGCAGACCGCCGTCATGTTGCGCGACGGCTTCAGCACGGTGTTTCGTGTCGATGCGCAGGGGAAGGTCGCACAAACGAAGGTTCGGGTCGGGCGCCGCGAGGGGGATCGCATTGAGATCATTGACGGCCTGCCCCTGGACGCTGACGTGGTCGCCTCAGGCGGTGGGTTTTTGGCCGATGGGGATCGCGTCAAAGTCGTGAGTGTGGGTGCGGCGGCTCCCTCACCGGCGGCCTCGGCGGTGCCGCCCGCAGCGGTCACCGGACGCTGAGGACCGGGCCATGAACGTTTCTGCCTGGTCGATTCGCAACCCCATTCCCGCCGTGCTGCTGTTCATCCTGCTCACCCTGATGGGCTTGATGGGGTTTCGCAGCATGAAGATTCAAAATTTTCCCGACATCGATTTACCCACGGTAAGCACCAGCGTGAGCTGGCCGGGTGCGTCGCCCGCCCAGCTCGAAACCGAGGTGGCACGCAAAATCGAAAACGCCCTGGCAACTCTGCAGGGGGTCAAGCACATCTACACCACGCTGCGTGACGGCAGCGCCACCATCAACACCGAGTTTCGCCTCGAAAAAACCACGCAAGAAGCGGTTGATGACGTGCGCGCGGCGGTGGCGCGCGTGCGCTCCGATTTGCCCAGCGAAGTCCGCGATCCCGTGGTCACCAAGATCGAATTGTCTGGCCAGCCGATCTTGACCTACACCTTGGGGCCCCGCAACCCGGGCCAGCGTGACGACGAATCACTGAGCTGGTTTGTCGACAACACCGTGACCAAGGCCCTGCTGGGTGTGCGCGGGGTCGGGGCGGTGTCGCGCGTGGGCGGTGTGAGCCGCGAGGTGCGGGTTGCGCTGGACCCTGTGCGCCTGCAAGCCTTGCAGGCCACCGCGGCCGATGTGTCGCGTGGGTTGCAGCAGGTTCAGCAAGAAGCCTCCGGGGGGCGCACGGACGTCGGCGGTGGCGAGCAGACGGTGCGCACGATCGCCTTGGTCCCCACCGCTGAGGCCCTGGCCCAGCTTGACATCAACTTGTCGGACGGGCGCCGCGTGCGCCTGAAGCAAGTCGCTGACGTGCAAGACACCGTGGCCGAGCCGCGCGCACTCGCTTTGCTCAACGGCCAGCCGGTGGTGGGCTTTGAGATCACGCGCAGCCGCGGCGCGGGTGAGGTCGATGTCGCCGCCGGTGTTCGTCGCGTGTTGGCCGAACTGCAAGTGCAACACCCGGATGTCGTGGTCACCGAAGCCTTCAATTTTGTCGACCCGGTGCAAGAGGGCTTTGACGGATCGATGCTCTTGATGGCTGAAGGGGCGCTGTTGGCGGTGTTGGTGGTGTGGCTGTTTTTGCGCGATGCGCGCGCCACCATCGTGGCCACCGTGGCGCTGCCCTTGTCTGTCATCCCGACCTTCGGGGTGATGGCCTTGTTCGGCTTTTCTTTGAACGTCGTGACCTTGCTGTCTTTGTCTTTGGTGGTGGGTATTTTGGTGGACGATGCCATCGTCGAGATTGAGAACATCATGCGTCACTTGCGCATGGGAAAGACCCCGTTTCAGGCCGCCATGGAGGCGGCCGATGAAATCGGCTTGGCCGTGATCGCCACCACGTTTGCCTTGGTCGCGGTGTTTTTGCCGACGGCGTTCATGTCAGGCGTGGCAGGCAAGTTTTTTGTGCAGTTTGGTTGGACGGCGGCGATCTCGGTGCTGTTTTCCTTGGTGGTGGCACGCATGTTGACGCCCATGATGGCGGCCTATTTCATGAAGGCGCCCACCGGCAAGCACACTGACCCCTCTTGGATGGCGCATTACATGCGGTGGGTGCAGGCCTGCTTGCGCCATCGGGTGCTCACGACCCTCGGCGCATTGATATTTTTGGTGGGGGCATTTGCGTTGGTGCCCTTGTTGCCGACCGGCTTCATCCCGCCCGACGACCTGTCGCAAACCCAAGTCACCGTGTCGCTCCCTCCTGGCAGCACCTTGCGTCAAACGCTGGCCGTGGCCGAGCAAGCGCGCGAGATCGTGCAGCGCCACCCCCACGTCAAACTGGTCTACACCGCGGTGGGCGGCGGCAACACGGGGGGCGACCCGTTCGCCATCAACGGCGGCGGCGATGTTGGCAAAGCCACCTTGACCCTCAACCTGACACCGCGCAAAGCACGCCAAGGCCAGAGCAAGCAGCAAGTCGAGGCCGCCCTGCGCGAGAGTTTGCAAAATTTGCCAGGCGCACGCGTCAAGGTGGGCTTGGGTGCGTCCTCTGAGAAGTACGTCATCGTCTTGGCCGGCGAAGACGGGCGCTTGCTCAGCGAGCATGCGCAAAAAGTGGAGCGCGAGCTGCGCACCTTGCCGGGCATTGGCAACGTCACGTCAACCTCCAGCTTGGTGCGACCCGAGCTGATCGTGCGTCCCGATGCGGCCAAAGCAGCCGACCTGGGCGTGACCACCGCCGCCATCGCCCAGACCTTGCGCATCGCCACGGCCGGCGACTACGAGCAGTTCTTGCCCAAGTTCAACCTGGCCCAGCGCCAAGTACCCATCGTCGTACGCTTGTCTGATGCCTCGCGCACCGACCTGGAGCTCTTGGGCCGCCTCACGGTTCCGGGGTCACGCGGCCCGGCCCAGCTGGCGCAGGTCGCAGAGCTCAGCCTGGACAGCGGCCCGGCCCAAATTGACCGCTACGACCGCTTGCGCAACATCAACATCGAGATCGAACTCAACCAACAACCCTTGGGTGACGTAGAGCGTGCGGCCCAGGCCTTGCCCACCTTGACGAGCTTGCCGCCCGGCATCATCCAAAGCACGGTGGGTGACGCCGAGGCCATGGGCGAGTTGTTTGCCAGCTTTGGTTTAGCGATGGGGACGGGGGTGCTGTGCATCTACATCGTGCTCGTGCTCTTGTTCAGAGACTTCGTGCAACCGGTGACGATTTTGGCGGCCCTGGTGCTGTCCATTCCTGGGGCATTCCTGGCCCTGTTCGTGACACAGCAAGCCGTGTCCATGCCGTCCATGATCGGCTTGATCATGTTGATGGGCATTGCGACCAAGAACTCAATTTTGTTGGTCGAGTACGTCATCATGGCCCGCCGCGACCTGGGCCTGTCACGCTGGGCCGCCATGCTCGATGCCTGTCACAAGCGCGCCCGCCCGATCATCATGACGACCATTGCCATGGGTGCAGGCATGTTGCCCATCGCTATCGGCTGGGGGGTCGACCCGAGCTTTCGCGCGCCGATGGCCATCGTGGTGATTGGCGGACTGATCACGTCCACCTTCCTCAGCCTGTTGGTGATTCCGGTCTTGTTTACCTACGTTGACGATCTGATGCAGGGCATACTGCGCTGGATGCGTCGTGGTCGCGTGGAGGTCGCTCCTGTGCCACCGGCTCTTTAGGGCCCATTTCTCACCCCCATTTCGATGACAGCGCCTGATTTTGGATTTCACTTCCAGGCCATGGCCTCGCCTTGCGAGTTGCGCATGGAGGGCTGGCCTGAGTCTCAAGCGCAGGCGTTGGCGCAACAAGCCATTGCCGAAGTGCAGCGCATTGAGGCCAAATACTCACGCTACCGGCCGGACAGCGTCATTGCCCGCATCAATGCAGGCGCGGGCCAATCTGAGCCCATCATCGTGGATGACGAAACCGCCCACCTGCTGGGCTTTGCCGATCAGCTCTACCAGTTCAGCGAGGGGCTGTTTGACATCACCTCGGGGATTTTGCGGCGGGCCTGGGATTTCAAGTCGGGCAAGCCGCCAACGCCTGCGCAACTGGCCGCCCTGCTGCCCTGCGTGGGGTGGTCCCAGGTGATTCGCTCGAATGAGACAATCCGCCTGCCACTCGCCGGCATGGAGCTCGACTTCGGCGGCTTTGGCAAGGAGTACGCCGCCGATCGTGCCGCCACTCTCTTGCAGCAACAGGGGGTGCGGCATGGCCTGGTCAACTTGGGCGGCGACATCCGTGTGATGGGGCCACGTGCCGACGGCTCGCCCTGGTGGCTGGGCATTCAACACCCACGCCAGTCGGAGCGCACCATAGCCAGCCTACCTTTGCATGAGGGCGGGTTGGCCACCAGTGGCGACTACGAGCGCTACTTCATCCACGACGGCCTGCGCTATTGCCACATCCTCGATCCCCGCACCGGGTGGCCCGTGCGCCATTGGCAATCTGTCAGCGTGGTGGCCCCCGCCTGTTTGGCCGCCGGGGCCATCACCACGGTGGCCATGCTCAAAGGTGAGGCCGCCCCAGCCTTTTTGCGCAGCCAAGGGGTGGACTACTTGCTGGTCGATCCCCAAGGCCAGTTGCACCGCTCATCAAGCCTGAGCGCCCCGTCTCAGTGATTCCAAAGCCAAACCACGAAGACCCAGCAAAAAGCCAATCATTGCTTACACTCATCGAAAGTTGCCCACCCAAAAAATCAGCGACATCCATCGTGGACGCCACATGCTCAATTCCCTCGTCATCAGCTCGCTCGTGACCGCATTGCCTGTTGGGCTCCGGCTGGGCCGGCTCAGGTTGAAGCAAGCCGTCGCTTGCAGTCTGCTTGCCGGCCTGAGCTGGACGCCCGTGGCGCTCGCCGACGGCGCCAAGAAGCCTCCCGCCAACGCCGCCCAAACTCTGTTTTTCTCGGGGCACAGCCTGCTTGACAACCCGCTGCCCGACGACGTGGTTGCCATCGCCAAGAGCCTGGGGCAGCGCGAGACCGCTTACAACCAGCAAAACATCGCTGGCTCCCCTTTGCGAGTCCGTACGCGAGGCATGGATCCCCGGCGGACCGACTGGCCCGGTTACCAGTCGGGCAAGAGCCGCGATGCTGCCGCCGTTGACGTGCTGAGCGAGTTTGCCAAACCGCGTGCGGTGGGCTCGCCCTACACCACCCTGGTGATCACCGAGCGACATGACCTGGCGAGCGTCGTCATTTGGGAAGACACGGTGCGCTACCTGCGCCACTACCACGACCGTCTGGTCGCGGCGAACGAGCACGCCGTCACCTATTTTTACCAGCCTTGGCTGGGGTTGCGAGGCAACAATGATCCTGCAAGCTGGGTCGCCTACGAGCGCGCAGCCGACCCGGTTTGGCGATGTGTAGGAACCCGTATCAACCAATCTTTGACAGCCGAAGGTCGGCCAGATCGCATTCGGCCGCTGGCCGCGAACCTGGCCCTGGCTGAGTTGGTTGAGCAAGCCACACAGGGTCAGGTGCCGGGCATCACGCAAGATAGCGCGGGCAAGACATTTGCCACCTTGGTCAGTGATGGTGTGCACCTGACACGCGTGGGCGTGTACTACATGGCGCTGGTCACCTATGCCGTCAGCCACGAGAGATCCCCGGCCGGCGCTTGGGCACCGTCAGGGGTCGGCAAAGCGCTGGCAGCCGAGTTGCAGGGCCGGGCTTGGGTCTTTGCACAGCAACAAGCCACCGCGCCGGCCTTGTCGCTGCCCCAGTGCAGCGCCTTGATGCGCGACACGTTCTGCGCCCGCTATTCGAGCTACGCCGCCAACGAGCAAACCCAAAGTTGCCAAAAGCACTTTGCCGACAGCAACCCCGACAACCCGTTTCGCTTTCAATCCCAAAGCGACAAGAGTTACTGGTTGCCGGCGCCGTAGGGAGAAGGCGGGGATGACGGGCGCAGGGGTTGGCATCTCACCACGTCATTCCCGCGCAGGCGGGAATCCAGCAGCCTGTGTACCTCACTATGGGCCCCGCAACAATTCAACCTTTCAAGTTCACTGAGACGGGGTACTAGCCCGGATATTTCGCCGGGGACGTGCCCATGCGGCAGTGGCTGGGCGAGCCGGGGTGGCCGAGACGGCCGCAGCCAAGGCCGGTGGGCCTTGGCGAGGAGTTGAGGGCGCATCCGGTCGGCCAGACGCTGTCGCATGGGTGCGTAGCGCT